>VBGG01000546.1 GCA_005883405.1 Chloroflexota bacterium
CAAGGCCGCGGTTCGTCTCAGTGCGCTCGGATTTCAGGTCAAGGAAATGATCGGCGGGATCGAGTACTGGCGGAAGGAAGGGTATCGCATCGAGGGATCGTCGCCCCACGACGCGTCGTTGCACGGTTGACGGAACGAGTGCCTTCCGATAGGAGGCTGGGCTGATCGTGGCCGGAGGAGGCTCAATGCCCGAAGCGGATGCCCTCCCCACTCCACTAGTGCTGGCGCGTGTGGGGCGGTTGGCGGAGGAGGATTCTTCCACGCCGCACGGAAAGTGAAGCTGTGAAGCGAAGTGTCGGAGGCGAGATGACTAGGGGTTGGAGTCGTCGGCGGTTCTTGGCCGCCGGAGCGGCTGGCGTGGTAGCGGCAGCGTGTCGAGCAGAGAGAGCCCAGCCCACCCTGCTGGGAGCTGCACGCCGCGGATATGGAGAACGCTCGCCGTTCGAAAGGTCCACACGCGCATTCCGCGTATCCAGCACTCCCGGAACCGCCTCGAGCCGGACGCCGCTCCAGGACACGTACGGCATGATCACTCCATCCTCGCTGCATTTCGAGCGTCATCACGCGGGTGTGCCAGCGATCGATCCCTCCTCTCACGAGCTGTTGATCCATGGCTTGGTGGAGCATCCCCTCATACTCTCGATGAAGGACCTGCGTCGCCTTCCTTCCATTTCCCGCATTCACTTTATAGAGTGCGCCGGCAACAGCGCCCGCGAGCACGAGGGTCGCCCAGGCCCAGACCCACAGACGAGCCACGGCCTTGTGAGTTGCAGTGAATGGACGGGGGTGCCCTTGGCCGTGCTGCTGCAAGACGTAGGCTTGAAGCCCGACGCCCGCTGGCTGGTGGCGGAGGGCGCCGACGCCTGTCATATGGCCCGCAGCATTCCCCTACAAAAGGCGCTCGAGGACGTCCTCGTCGCGTACGGTCAGAACGGCGAGGCGTTGCGCCCAGAGCAGGGCTATCCGCTGCGCTTGGTCGTACCGGGATGGGAAGGAAACGTCAACATCAAGTGGCTGCGCCGGATTCAGGTTGCCTCCGGCCCGGCGATGACCCGTGAAGAGGCGGCTGTTTACACAGATTTGATGCCCGATGGCACGGCGCGGATGTTCTCATTCGTGATGGATGCGAAGTCGGTCATCACGCGGCCGGCCGGTGGGCAGCGCTTAGACGGACCGGGGTTCTACGAGATTGAGGGCCTGGCCTGGTCCGGCAGAGGTCGCATCTCCCGGGTCGAGGTTTCGGTCGACGGGGGCCGCACATGGCGGGACGCGGAGCTTCAGGAGCCGGTTGTCTCCAAGGCCTTCACGCCATTCCGGTGCGCGTGGACGTGGAACGGGCGGGAGGCCGAGCTTCAATCGCGCTGCAGGGACGAGACCGGATACGTGCAGCCGACGCGCGACGCGCTCATCGCGATGCGTGGGCTCCGCAGCGGACCTGACGGGTTCGACCACTATAACGGGATCAAGGCGTGGCGAGTGCGATCGAGCGGCGAGGTCACCCATGTCTAGGTGGCTATGCGGGGTGGCTCTCACTGCGGCGCTCGCTGGTGACGGACTCCACTTCCACGTCGGACGTACGCCCACACCTGACGAGGTCCGCGGACAGGATATCACGGTCTTCCCTGATGGCGCGGGCCTGCCTGAAGGAACCGGCACGGCGGAGCAGGGGCGAGCGCTCTACCAGCTCCGCTGCGCCCCGTGCCACGGAGACCACGGGGAGGGTCGGGGCGACTATCCACGCCTCGCCGGGGGGCAGGGGACAGTCTCACGCGGCGAGCCGATCCTCACCGTTGGAAGTTACTGGCCGTACGCAACCACGGTCTGGGATTACATCCGGCGAGCCATGCCCTACGACAATCCCGGTTCGCTCCGTTCCGATGAGGTCTACGCGATTACCGCCTACGTACTGCATCTAAGTGACATCGTAGGCAGCAAGGAGACGTTGAACCTGCGTACGCTGCCGGCGGTCCGCATGCCCAACCGCGACGGCTTCATCCCGGACTTTAGGCCCTTGCCGCAACGCCGGTCGGGCCAGCTCTGCCCCGCGACACTAGGCTGCGCTCACACGATACCCCCTCGGAACTGACCTATGCTCCTCCGCCTCTGGCGCACCGGCGTCGATCCGCAGCGCTGGCCCGAGTACGCCCGCTTCGAGCGAGAGCACTCGCTACCGCTGTTCCGCCAGCAGGCGGGTTGCTATGGCGTGGTTTTCGTACGCACGTCGGACGGCGCCGGCGCGGCCGCCTGCACACTCTGGCAAGACTGGGGCGCCATCGAACGGCTCGCGCAGTCACATACCTACCAAGCAACCGTGGCTCGGTTACTGGACACCGGTTTGCTGACAGGGACTCAGAGTGTGGAGGTGTTCGAGGTGGCGACCGGGGCGCTGGACGCGCTTCCGGGGGTTCACCACCTCACCGAAGCCTTGAGGTGCACACCTTCATAGTTCCTCTGACGAGCAGCA
>VBGG01000100.1 GCA_005883405.1 Chloroflexota bacterium
AGGCTGGTGCACGTTCGCGTTCGTTCAGCACATCGACCAGGGCCACTATGACGGCGTACAGCTGGACGGGCTGAACTTCGCGATCATCGGCCGCACGCCCGAAGAGATGGCCAAAGGCAACTGGACTGTAGGCGTCATTACCGACCAGCGCGCGAGCCCCGAACAGCAGCAAGCGATCGTGGGCATCGCCAGCGGCCAGGCAGGTGGTCCGATGGCGCCATTGGGCCCGCTGATCGGCACCTTTGCCGGGGTCGAGTCACGCCCGATCACCTTTGACAAAGACGGCCTGCGGCGGGCCACCTCGATCCCCGAAATGCTCGATCAGGCACTCGAGGGAGTGTCCGGGGCAAACGGAGTGGAACCGATCTACCTCGACAATGTTGCGCATCCTGTCAGCACGCGGCTGGGGCTCGCTCACGGAACGCGCAGCCACGTGCACGCGTTCGGGATCGGTTGGGACGAGACCAGCGGCAAGAACAACGGACACTTCGCCCCGTTCAACTGGCAGGGCTGAGGCTTCGCGACTGAGCTGTTGAGTCTGGCTGGGCGACAACCTACGCCAAGGCCGGGTTGGGCTCGCATGGCGCGAGCGACGACTCCTGGCACTCGCAGCGGGGGGCGCTCAGGTAGATCATTACGGCGACGGCGGTGGCGATCGAGATGGCCGCGCCGAGGGCGGATGTGACCTGGACGGAGATCGTGAGGGCGTGCTGTGCCGTGAGCACGAGGGTGGCGGAGGCCGCGGGATCGGCCAGTTGGCTGGCCACGCTCAGCGCGCCGCCAAGGGTGTCGCGCGCGGCGGCGGCTAACTCGGGGGACAGGCCGTCGGGAATGGCGGCTGCCACCATGCCGCGGTAGATCGCCGTCCCAAGACTGCCGAGCACGGCGATGCCCAGCGCACCACCCAGCTCCGCACCCGTCTGCGCCAACGCTGAGACCGCTCCGGCGCGCTCGGGCCGCGCCGAGCCGATGATCGTGCCCGTCGTCAGGGTCGCCGCGGCCGAGCCGCCCAGCGCCCAGAGTGCCCAGCCCACGGCGACGGTGACTACCGCCAGTGGGCCGCCGACCAGCGTCTGCACCGCGAAGCCAACCGCGGCGATCCCAAGCAGGCCCGCCAGGCTCAGTCGCATACCGATCCGCTGCGCCAGCACGGGACTCAGCATCGGCCCAGCAATAGCCAGCAGCGACGCCGGCACCGACAGCACTCCCGCCTCCAGCGGCGAGAGTCCAAGCACCAGCTGCAGGTACTGGCTGATCAGGATGAACGAGCCGAAGGAAACAAAGACGTTCAGCACGTTGCTGGCAAGCGAGACGTTGAATGTCCGATTGCGAAAGAGGGTCAGGTCGAGCATCGGGTCGGCCAAAATCTGCTGGCGGCGCATGAAGCTGACAGCGAGGCCGATGCCGACGAGCGTCGAAAGCACGGGGAACCACGTCAGGCCATCCTGAACCACCTGCTTCAAGCCGTAGATCGCTGCCAGCATTGAAGCGATGGACAGCAACCCGCTCAGCAGGTCTGGACGGCCCGCACCAGGGTCACGGAATTCGGGCAACACCATCGGGCCCACGATCACCAGCAGCACCATGATCGGTACGCCGACCAGGAACACCGATCCCCACCAGAAATGCTCGAGCAGAACGCCGCCGACTAGCGGCCCGACCGCTGCCCCAACGGCGAAGCTGGCGCCCCACACGCCGATGGCTTTTGTCCGCTGCGCGGCGTCTTCGAACAGGGTGGAGATCAGTGACAGGGTGGACGGTACGAGTGCCGCCCCGGCCACGCCGAGCAGCGCCCGCGCCGCGATCAGCATCACAGCGCTGGTCGAAAACGCCGCAAGCGCAGAGGCGGCACCGAAGGCCACGGCACCGATGAGCAGCAGCTTGCGGCGGCCGATCCGGTCGCCGAGTCCGCCGACTGGGATCAGGGTGCCGGCCAACATGAAGCCGTAGATATCGATGATCCACAGGAGCTGAGTCCCAGTCGGCTTCAGGGCCGAGGTGAGACGGGGCACCGCAAGATTCAGGACGGTGAGGTCCATCACGGTGATCATGCAGGGGAGTGCAAGGACGGCGACGCCGAACCAGGCGCGCCGTGATCCTGTGGGGGTGCTCATGCCCAATACGTCGAACGGCGGCGCGCCGATTCGACATCTGGCTCACCAGAAGGCGCGGGGGCCGTCGTCGGTGTAACCACACTGCTCGCAGGGGTGGAAGTAGTGCACGGCGGGGGGCATAGCGATGGCCATGCGCAGCGACAGGTCGTCGCCGATGTTCTTGATGTGGTGAACCGTGCCGCGCGGCACCCAGATGAGCTCGTCTCGGGTGGCCTCGATCACCACTCCGCCGGTGAGCTCCCACTGCAGGCGGCCCGCCAGGATGACCCACCACTCATCGAAGTCCTTGTGCCAGTGCGGACGATTTCCGCTGCCGGGCGGATTGGCGATCAAGGTCACCAGATTCCGCTCATCCTGAATGAGCCGCACTGACCACGGCGGCGGCCCCATCTTCTCGACCACATCGTGGATGCGCGTGTGCAGCATGTTTGGCCAGGCAGCGTTGGTAACTCTGGGCGGGATCGGGCCGCTGACGACGTCGCTGATGTTGAGCGCGGTGGCAGGCTCTGCTGGGGTGCTCATGGCTTTGCCACGATACCGTGACCTGGCGGACGATCAGGCGTCTTGCCGGGCCAGGCACCGAGCGTTACCCAGCTCCGTCTTTTATCGACATACCCAATCGCGCGTATCAGATTCATCGGCATATCGTGAGTTGGAGCCCCCCGCGGCGTGATGCAACGCCGTAAACAGAGGGCAAAAGTGACGTAAACACACCCCAAACCTGGGCACTTCGCACAATGAAGGGGGTTGCGGGGCAGGCTATACTCGCTGCTTAGACAACGAGGCTGTCCGTGCAGCCAGTCGCTGAGGCGGGATACGGGGTTCGAGCGGGCAGGCACACGGAGGCCTTGGCGCATGCATGCGCTCTGAGCAGGAGGGACCCCGTGAACGAGTATGCGAGCACTCGCGATCATAACGGAGGAGACACTGTGGCGGACGCTATGGACTACGCGATCCAGACTGTAGGCACGAGCAGCGGCATGGACGTCGGCGGCACGGGCACTCCGTGGGTCTGCCCTGGCGGCCCGACCCCGCGACAGGTTGAGCCCGTCCGCGCCTTCGAGACCGTAGTCGTGGGCGTATTTGAAGCTGAAGAGTTGGCCGAGGGCGCGCTGGACACCTTCCGCCGCGAGGGCTTTCGGCGGGAACAGATCGGATTCGTCATGCGCACTGGTGCGCTGATCGTGCAGGCGGACGCCCTGGCGTTCGCCGACGCGGCCGCTCGTGGTCTGCCCACGGCATTGTGCGAGCTGGGTGTTCCGGAGCGGGAGGCGCTGCAGTACGAGCGCGAGTTCGAATCAGGCCGCAGTATCGTGACCGTCAAAGCCGCGGGTCGCATGCGGTACGCCATCTCGGTGCTGGAGCGAGCGACCGGCACCAGCCGGCCTGCGACGGCACCCGCAGCGGAGCCCACGGAAGCCATGAGCCGGGCGCCGAAGAAGCGCAAAGCCGAAATGGCTACTCCAGGCACACGCCGTTAGGGAAGACCGAAGTCAGCAGACGTTCCGCGGTATTCGGCGTCGGTCTATCGGCCGAGCCAGAAACCGTGGACGCGTTACCCCCTGCCAGCGCGTCATTCCACGACTGGAGTAGAAGCAAGCCGCTGTAAGCCGGCCAGTACAGGCTACTCGAGGCCAGATACAGCCCGGCGCTGACGGCGTAGAAGTATGGCAACACGGGCTGTCGGCGCTTTCTGATTGTATGTAGTTGGCCGCGCACCGTGGCTTGGCAAGATTCGTGCCAGCTATCGCCACACAGCACCTATGTGGTGTATACAGATAGAAAGCAGTGGCAGACGCGGCCCCGAGCGCCATGCGCATCATCGCGATCGCCAATCACAAGGGTGGCAGCGGCAAAACCACCACCGCCGTCAATCTCGCCGCCGCCCTGGCCGACCGCGGCCGACGCGTCTTGCTGTTCGACCTGGATCCGCAAGCCTCCGCGTCGCACTGGCTTGGCGCGCCCGAAGACAGCCCGGGAGCCGCCGAGCTGCTGACCGATGGTGTTGGTCTGGACGGGGTGGTGCACCCGACGCGGTGGCCGGGCGTCGAGCTGGTGCCAGCCTCCGGCGGGCTGGCACGGGCCGAAAAGTACCTGGCGCGCGAGTTGGGCGCGGAGGTCGTCCTGCGGCGCACCCTCGAGCGCGTGCACGCACCGAGCTGGCAGTACGCCGTGATCGACTGCCCGCCCGCGCTGGGCCTGCTGACGCTCAACGCGCTGGTTGCCGCGCGCGAGGTGCTGGTGCCGGTCGAGGCGCACGTGATGGCGCTGCGCGGTCTCGCCCAGCTCATGGGGACGCTGGACCTGGTGCGCGAGCGGCTCAACCCGGACCTCGAGCTCACGGGGATCCTGGCTTGCCGTGTGGACGGTCGGACCCGCCACGCGCAGGAGGTCGTTCAGGAGCTGGTGTCGCGGTTTGGCGAACGCGTGTACCGCTCCGCCATCCGCGAGAACGTGCGACTGGCCGAGGCGCCGTCGTTTGCGCAGCCGATCATGCAGTACGACGCTCGTAGCGCCGGCGCGGCAGACTACGGCGCACTGGCCGAGGAAGTCATCCAGCAAGAGAGGAGGCGCTGACCGCCATGCCGCGCCGAAAGACGACGATCGACAGGAATCCACTCGAGACGGTGTCGGGCGAAGCCACGCGGCCGCGAGCCGCTCGGGCGGTCGACGACGAGACAAGTGGCCGAAGGCTCGCGGCAGCGTGGGCGCGCGGCACGGATAGCGTTCTGGAAGCCATGTTTGAGGCCCAGAACGCAGCGTTCGCCGCTGGTCTGTCGGTGATCGACGCAGCCGTGGACATCAATCTGGCCGCGCTGGCCGACTCAGCCGACCTGTGGCGCGGGGCGCAGCGGGTTACCCGAGCGTTCTGGACCGAGGAATCAGATACCTAGAAGTTCTGCCGACAAGCCGCCTTTCGGCACAAGTCGCAGGCGGCCGAACTTCTGTGACGTTTGGCCTAGGAAGGCGGTAAGCGTGTCCAGGCCTTCAGGCAGGTTTTCGGCCGCCTTCCTAGGTGCCGGTGGTGGTGATCATGCCCGCCAGGCGCTCGAACCACGGGCGGATCTGATTCCCAAAGGTCATCGTGCCGATGAGCACGACGACAGCGATCGTGGCAACGATCATGCCGTACTCGACCACGTCCTGACCGGTCTCGTCGCGGTAGAGCCCGATCAGGAACAAGCGCCAACCCACGCGGTAATGTCCCCACATCAGCGTACATTTCCCGGGCCTTATCCGGCCAATTGGTTTCGGTCGCGTTAGCATGTTGTTTCGGTCGCGTGACGGTTGAGCCCGGCAGCGGGTCCATCCCGGCGCACTTGCGTAACGCATTCATCGAGCTGATCGAGAACGAGACGGAGGGCGAAGAGGCGTGCCAGCTGCTGAGGCAGATCGTCAGCTCGACCGACATGCTTCCGCAGGAGTACTGCGACATGCTCGACCTGCCCGCGGGCAGCACGTTCGGCGACGCCGCGCGGCGCGTGCAGGCTGATCTCGGCTGCAACACTGGCGCCTGACGACGTGTCGAAGCTCGACCGAGTAGTGGTCCTTGGCGGGTCAGGCCTGGTGGGGTCGCGCGTGCTTGGGCTGTGGGACGCTGACCTCGACGTCCTCGCACCAACGCACGCCGAGCTGGACGTGCTCGACGCGGACGCGGTCGCCGCGTTCCTGGACCAGAGTGGTGCCCGGGTGGTGCTGAACCTGGCCGCGAGCACCCAGGTAGACGCGGCCGAGGCCGAGCGTGGCGATCGCCAGGGTCTGGTCTACGCGCTCAATGCCGAGGTCCCTGGACGGCTCTCGAGAATCTGTAAACAACTGGACGTACACCTGGTCCACATCTCGACCGACTACGTGTTCGACGGCACGCAAGCCGAGCGAGCGTACCGCGAGGACGACCCACCACATCCGCTGAGCTGGTACGGCAAGACCAAGCTGATCGGTGAGCAGCGGGTGCTGCAACACCACCCGGGCGCCTGCGTCGCGCGCATCGAGATGCCCTTCACCGGTCGGCCATACCCTCGCAGCGACTTCGCCAGGACCTGCCTGAGACGCTTCGAACGCGGCGAAACGATCGCAGGTGTCGCAGACCAGCGCATCACCCCGGTGCTCCTCGACGACGCGGTGCGGGCGCTGCGGGCGCTCGTCACGCTCGTCACACGCCGGCATGTGGGGCTGGTGCACCTGGCCGCGACGGACTGGACGACCCCATACGAGTACGCCCGCTCGATCGCCGACTGTCTCAACCTGGATCGAGACCTGGTGCGGCCGACAACGTTCGACGCCTTTGCGCAAACGCGGCCTGCGCCACGGCCACGGCATTCGTGGCTCGACGTGTCGCGGTTCGTCGCACTCTGCGGCCAAGGAATCTTGAGAAGCTTTGAGCAAGAGCTGCGCGATTGGGCGATGCAGCTACACGAGAGCCAGCCAAGCCCGGCATCCATATGAGCTTGGAGGTCGCCCGCGCATGAGCGTGGAAGTTGGCATGCAAACGTCCTGGCAGAAACAGGTAGACGCCGAGATGACGGCTGACCGTTGGGGCAACAAAGGCGTAATGGTCCTCGCTACGCCGACGCTGGTTGGCCTGCTCGAAGGCACCGCGGTACGCGCGATCGCAGATCACCTCGAGCCGGGCTGGGCAACGGTCGGTACGCACATCGATCTGCGGCATCTGAAGGCCACGCCTGTCGGGGACACGCTTACGCTGACGGCAGAAGTAACCGCGGTGGACGGACGGCGGGTCACATTCCACGTCAAAGCCGAAGACAGCACGGGGGTGGCCGGCGAGGGCACACACGAGCGTGTCGTGATCGAACTGGCGCGCTTCCTTCAGAGGGTGGGTCCAACAGGTTAAAGTCATGAGTGATGGGTCACGTGTAGTGCTCCCGACTCACGACTCATGACTCACGACTGCCAAGGAGTGCCCGAGTGAAGGTCTCCTCCACCGAGCTGCCGTCACGTCAGGTCGCACTCGACATCGAAGTCGAGCAGGAGCGCCTGGACCGCGCCATCGATGAGGCGTACCGCCGCCTGAGCGGTCGGGTTGACGTACCCGGATTCCGGCGTGGGAAAGCCCCGCGGCCCATGGTCGAGCGGCTGATCGGTCGCGATCGTATCGTCGAAGAAGCGCTCGATCAACTTGTTCCCGACGTGGTCACCGAGGCCATCCAGCAGGAGAAAGTCGAGGCGTACACCCGACCGCGGGTAGAGACGATCGAGCTCGACCCGTCTACCCGTACCGAAGGTACAGGGCTGCGGCTGAAGGCCGTGGTGGGTCTGGCGCCCAAGGTGGAGCTGGGCGACTACAAGGGCGATCTGCGCGTCTCTTCCGAGCATGCCAGCGTCACCGACGAGCAGATCGATGGGGTCATCCAGCGTCTGCGCGAGTCGTATTCGCAGTGGGCGCCCGTCGAGCGCGCTGTCCAACTGGGTGACCGCGTCGGCCTGGACTTGCTCGCCACGGTCGAGGACGAGCCAAAAGCGTTGGCGGACAGCAAAGAGGCGGAGTACGTTGTCGATCCCAGCGGTGCGCAGCCGGCGCCCGGTTTCGCCGATCAGCTGATCGGCATGCGGCCCGGCGAGGAAAAGATGTTCACCTTGACGGTTCCTGACGACTATCGCGAAAAGAGCTTCGCGGGCAAGCCCGCCCACTTCAACGTCACGTTGCACTGGGTCAAGGAGCGCGAGTTACCGGCGCTCGACGACGAGTTTGCTCAGCAGGTCGGCGACTACTCGGACGTCGCGGGCCTTCGCGCCGGCATCGAGTCGCAGCTGCGTGCACGCGAGGAGGAGCGCGTCCGAGAGCAGCTCGAGGAGGCAGCGATGAGCCAGCTGGTCGAGATCTCCTCCATCGAGTTCCCACCCCAGCTGGTGGAACACCAGGCGCAGCACATGCTCGAGACGTTTACCCGCAACGTCGAGCAACAGGGCTTGCAGCTGCCGCAGTACCTGCGCCTGGTTGGCAAGGAGCAGGCGACGTTCGAGGAGGAGATTCGCAGCGAGGCCGAGTCGCGCGTGCGGCGCTCATTAGCGCTGGATGCGTTTGCCGATGCCGAGCAGATCGGTGTCGAGCAGCAGGAAGTCGAAGACGAGGTGCGGCGTGTGGCGGCGGGCGCAGCTGAGGCTGATGCCGTCGAGCGCCTGGCGATGACCAATCCTGCCACCTTGCAGCGCGTGCAGGAGGTCGCCCGCGAGCGCAAGGCCATGGCACGGCTGCTCGAGCTGGCGACTGCACCAAGCCGGAATGGCGGCCCGCAACCCCGGAAAAACAGGGAAAAGACTGCAGAACGGGCCGAGACGTCCGATACTGGAAAACAGAGTCGAGCAGCGGAACCAGTTGCGCCGGTGGCCGAGGAGGAATTGAGGTAGCGCATGAGCCGGGACGAGTTGTTGCACCGCGTCGTTTCGTACGCGGTCCCGATGGTGGTCGAGCAAACCAGTCGCGGCGAGCGCGCGTACGACATTTTCTCGCTGTTGCTCAAGAACCGAATTGTTTTCCTCGGCACGCCAATCGACGACACTGTCGCGAACCTGATCGTGGCCCAACTGCTGTATCTCGCGCAGGAAGATCCGGACCGTGACATCCAGATGTACGTGAACACCCCGGGCGGACAGGTCGACGCTGGACTGGCGATCTACGACACCATGCACCTGATCCAGCCTCAGGTCGCCACCACGTGCGTGGGGATGGCGGCGAGCATGGGCGCCGTCCTGCTGGGTGGCGGTGCGAAGGGCAAACGCGCGGCGCTGCCCAACGCGCGCATCCTGATCCATCAAGCCTCGGCAGGCGTGCAGGGCACGGCGGCGGACATCGAGGTACACGCGCGCGAGATCTTGCGGCTGAACGCGCGGCTGAAGGAGCTGATGGCCCACGATACGGGGCAGGACCTCGAGCGCATCTCGCACGACATCAACCGCGACTACTGGATGAGCGCTCAGGAAGCCATGGACTATGGCGTCATCGACATGATCCACGGCCAGACCGCGGCCAGCCAGGCTGCCGATCGCGCCGAGGCAGCAGTCAACGATGGTGACAGCCCATCCGCCGTTACCACCTCAGATGGAAGGCGTTAGTTGCAGCGCACTCAACGGGATCCAAACCACGACGAGAACCGCGGCTGAAGCGGGGGAGGGCACAACACGAACATGGCGACAACACGCGGCACTCGCGGCCAATATCACTGCTCGTTTTGCGGAAAGAGCCAGGACCAGGTCCGACGGCTGATCGCCGGGCCCGGCGCGGTTTACATCTGCGACGAGTGCGTCGATCTCTGCCGTGAGATCATCGACGAGGAATCAGCCCCGCCGGCCGCCGCCAAGCCGCGTTTGCCGCTTGCCAAGCTGCCCACTCCGGCCAAGATCTACGAGCATCTGAACTCATACGTCGTCGGCCAGGACCGCGCCAAGAAGGTGCTCTCGGTCGCCGTCTACAACCACTACAAGCGCGTGTCTTCGGGCATGCAGGTGGACGACGTCGAGCTGCAGAAGTCGAACATCCTGCTCGTCGGACCGACGGGGTGTGGAAAGACGTTGCTCGCCCAGACGCTGGCCAAGGTGCTCGACGTACCGTTCTGCATCGCCGACGCCACCGCGCTTACCGAGGCTGGCTATGTCGGCGAGGACGTCGAAAACATCCTGCTGCGTCTCATCCAGTCCGCGGACTTCGATGTATCGCGGGCCGTCACCCGCGACGTCTCGGGCGAAGGCGTACAGCAAGCGCTGTTGAAGCTGATCGAGGGCACGGTCGCCAACGTCCCGCCGCAGGGCGGACGCAAGCACCCGCACCAGGACTTCATCCAGATCAACACCGCCAACATCCTCTTCATCTGCGGCGGCGCCTTCGAGGGCCTCGAGAACATCGTCGGCAAGCGCGTTGGCGCAAAGCGCACGCTGGGCTTCGCCTCGGAGCGCACCACCGAACAGGATCATGCCGATCTGTTGCGCCAGCTGACGAGCGACGACTTGCTCAAGTACGGCCTCATCCCCGAGTTCGTCGGCCGCTTGCCCGTCGTGGTCAGCGTCGATCCGCTGAGCAAGGACGACCTGATGCGCATCCTGACCGAGCCACGTAACGCGATCAGCAAGCAGTACGCCAAGCTGCTTTCGCTCGACAAAGTGGAGCTGGTCTTCACGCGTGATGCGCTCGAAGCCGCTGCCGAGCGCGCACTGCAGCTCAAGACGGGCGCACGCGGCCTGCGGACGATCATCGAAGAAGTGCTGCTCGAGGTGATGTACGAGATCCCTTCGCGCGCCGACGTGCGGAAGTGCATTATCGGCCGCGAGACGATCGCGCACGGCCAGGCGCCGCTGCTCGTGACGACGCGCTCGGCGGGAGCCATCGCTGAGCTCGACGAGGCGGCGGAGTACCGGGATACGGCCTAGCGCGTTCTCGCGTTCTCGCGTTCGCGCGTTCGCGGCGTTCTCACGTTGGCGTGTTTACGGGGGGCCCGGCGCGTTCGTTAGCCGTTGCTCGTCGCGCGTTTGCGGAGGCGGCGGACTAGCGGCTTGTAGGCGAGCCAGGGAACGGCCGCAACGGCGAGGGCGATGCCGCCGGCCATCAGGATTGGCTGCGGCGTGTCCTCGTCGATGAACCACTTCACGCCGAGCGCGAACGCGACCGCGAACCAGATCACGAGGCTGATCGCGCCCAGGATGAACTGTGCGCGATCGCGGGCGTCAGACTCGATGCGGGCGTGATTTACTTTCGGAACTCGCAACGCGGAACTCGCAACTCGGAACTCGGAACGCGGAACTCGGAACGCGAGAACTCGGAACGCGGGAACGCGCGAACGCGCGAACGCGGTCTACCGGTAGTCGTCCCGAACGGGATGGAAGCTATCGATGGCGACGACGTCGGTGACGCCGACCGCGCCGTGGGTGACGCCGCCGGGGACGGAATAGCCGTCGCCCGGAGCAAGCTCGCGTTCTTCATCGCCGATGCGAAACCGCATCCGGCCGGATACCACGTGACCGACCTGCTCATGCGGATGCGTGTGAGCTGGCACCTCGGCGCCCGCCCGAATCGTGAACTGCACGACCATCACCTGATCGCCACAGCTCAGCACGCGACGAAACACGCCCGGTATGGCCTCGGTCTCGGGCCAGTCGGCGGCCGAGTGGTACGCGCCAGTTGTCAGTGTCATGCAAACCTCGCCAGGATCACGCCGAGCTCGAACAGGAAGTAGATGGGCAGGCTGATGATGGTCTGATTGATGGGATCGGGCGTCGGCGTGATGGCCGCGCCGATGACGAATGCCAGGACAAACGCGTACTTGCGGAAGCCAGCCAGGCGTTTGGGACTCACGACGCCCATCTTGCTCAGGAAGAACATGATGATCGGCAGCTCGAACATCACGCCCACCCAGAAGAGGAAGGTTGCCACGAAGTCGATGTAGTGCTCGGCTGACCACTGCGGGGCGAACGTCTGGCTTGCGAATCCGGCCAGGAAGCGGGTGGCGAACGGCAGCGTGAGGAAATAGCAGAAAGCCACGCCGCACATGAAGGAGAAGAACACGCCCGGCACAGCCAGGTACATGTATCGCTTCTCCTGCGGATACAGGGCTGGCGAGACGAACGCCAGCACCTGATAGATGATCACCGGCATGGCCAGCGCGGCGCCGACGACCAGCGCCACGGATAAATAGGTAAAGAAGCCCTCGCCGGGCCGGATGGTAATGAAGGTGACGCCTGCTGCCTTGCCCTGCGCCGTCAAACCATCGACGACGATCCAGGTGATCGAGTTAGCAAGCAGCGGCAGAGGAACGATTGCCACGAGGACGCCGGCGACGACGGCGACAACACCGGCGACGAGTCGACCGCGCAACTCCTCGAGATGCTCGAGGAGGGTCATCTCCTTGTCGCCCGGCGCGTGGCTATCCGGTGGTGGGGTGGTCGGTGGGGGCGGTGTCTGGGTTATTGCCATGGGCCAGTGAAAATCTCAGGCCCGAAGTCTACGCTCCACCGTGCTCGTGCAGGTAGTCCATCGCGTCCTGGACGGTGCGGATTTTTTCGGCATCCTCGTCACTGATCTTGACGTTGAACTCTTCCTCGAGCGACATGATCAGCTCGACCAGATCCAGTGAGTCGGCGTTCAGATCGTCGATGAAGTTCGCTTCTGGAGTCACCTCGTCTTCACTGACGCTCAGCTGTTCGGCAATGATCTTCTTCAGGCGCTCCTCAGCGCTGGTGGCCATCTCTACGCAGAGCCCCTTTCGGGAAAGGATGGGGAACACTCGCCTGGGTCACTCACTCCCCGCTCGCGCTCGCCTCAACCGCTCGCCCGAGGACGCCATTGACGAATTTGGCCGAGGTTTCGCTACCGAAGAGCTTGGCCAGTTCGACCGCCTCGTTGATTGCGGTCCTGAGAGGCACTGTAGCATTGCCGTACAAGGATTCATAGAGTCCGATGCGCAGAACGTTGCGGTCGACCGCCGACATCTGCGCCAACGGCCACAGCGGCGCTCGCTGCTGGATCATCTGGTCGATCGCCGCCCGATTGGCGAGCACGCCACGTACCAGCTCCTGCGCGTAACGCGTCGCGTCGTCCAACACCTCGGGCGGGTAGGGAGCCGAGGGCTCGCGGAAGGTTTCCGCCAGCCGTTCGAGGACCTTGGCGGGCGGATGGTGGCCCATGTCCATCTCGTACAGAGCCTGAAACGCCAGAGCGCGGCCGAGCCGACGATCGAGAAAGGGACCGGGCGGAAAAGCCCGCCCCAGCTGCTCGAGGGCCTCGTCTACGCCGCTGTCGATCATCAACTCATCGTGCGCGTGTCGCGGCGCGGCTCACGCTGCCATCCGGCGGCGTCGTACCAGCCGAGGTCGCGCCCACGAATTCGACATCGACGTCTCCTGCCTCAAAACGTGGGTGGGATAGTACCAACGCCAGATAGTCGAGATTGGTATGTACACCGTCTATGTGCGTCTCTTCGACCGCGCGCCGCATGCGCGCCAGCGCCTCCTTGCGGTCGCGTCCCCAGACGATGATCTTGGCCAACAAAGAATCGTAATAGGGCGGCGTGGTGTAGCCCGGGAACACGTGGGTGTCCACGCGCACCCATGGACCGCCGGGGAAGTGCGCGGTGTGGATGTGGCCGGCGTCAGGCGCGAAACCGCGCGCTGGGTCCTCTGAGGTGACGCGGCACTCGATGGCGTGGCCGCGCCAGGTCACATCCTGCTGTTTGAAGGGCAGCGGCTTGCCCGCCGCCAGCCCGATCTGGAGTTTGACCAGGTCGATGCTGGTCACCAGCTCGGTCACGGGATGCTCGACCTGGAGGCGCGCATTCATCTCCAGGAAGTAGAAGTTGGCCTTTTCCACCAGGAACTCGATGGTGCCGAGGTTCTCGTAGCCGATCGAAGCCGCGCCCGCGCAGGCAACGCGGCCCATCTCGGCGCGCAGCGCGTCGTCGAGGGTGGGCGACGGACTCTCTTCGATCAATTTCTGATGGCGACGTTGCACACTACACTCGCGTTCGCCGAGATGCACCACGTGACCGCGGCGGTCGGCGGCGATCTGGACCTCGACGTGGTGAGCGCGCTTGATCAGGCGCTCCAGGTACAGGCCGCCGTTGCCGAAGTGCGACTGCGCCTCAACCTGGGCGACGGGAAAGGCGCGGGCCAGCTCGTCCACGTCATGCGCGGAGCGCATGCCGCGGCCGCCGCCGCCAGCGACTGCCTTGAGCATAAGCGGAAACCCGAGCTCGCGGGCAGCGGACAGCGCCTGGTCTACGTTTGTCAGGCTCTCGTCGGTGCCGGGGACGACCGGCACGCCTGCCGCCTTCATCAGGTTGCGCGCGATGACTTTGTCGCTGAAGGCGCGGATGGAGGCTGGCCGCGGGCCGATGAAGGTGATGCCGACCTCATGGCACACTTCGGCGAGGTAGGCGTTCTCCGCCAGAAAGCCGTAGCCAGGATGGATGGCGTCGGCGCGCGTGATCTGGGCGGCGCTGACGATGTTGGGGATATTCAGATAGCTCCTGTCCGACGCGGGTGGACCAATACACACCGATTCGTCGGCGAGCAGCACGCCCAGCGAGTCGCGGTCCGCCTCTGAGTGGGCGATCACGGTGCGAATGCCCAGCTCCTTGCAGGCGCGGATGATCCGCACCGCGATCTCGCCGCGGTTGGCGATGAGCACCTTCTTGAACACCGCGCTCAAGCCATGACCATGCCGCCGTCGACGTTGAGAACCTGGCCGGTGATGTAGGCGGCGGCGTCGCTGGCGAAGAAGGCGACGGCTTCGGCGACGTCTTCGGGGGTGCCCTTGTGGCCGGCGGGAATCATCTGCAGCAGGGTCTCGATCGCAGCGTCGGGCACGCCCTGCCAGATCTCGGTCTCGATCACCCCCGCGGCCACGGCGTTACACGTGATGCTGCGCGAGGCGACCTCGCGCGCGATGGACCGCGTGAGGCCGATGAGGCCAGCCTTGGAAGCGGAATAGTTGGCCTGGCCGGCGTTGCCGATCACACCAGAGATTGACGTAATATTGACGATCCGACCCGAGCGCTGCCGCAGCATCGGCCGCAGCGCCGCCTTCGTCACCAGGAAGGCGCTCTTCAGGTTGGTGTCGAGGACATCGTCCCAGTCGTCTTCGCTCATGCGCACGAGCAGCGTGTCGCGGGTGATGCCGGCGTTGTTGACCAGGACGTCGATCCGCTTGAAGTGCTCCAGGGCGGACTGCACCAGGCGGTCCACGTCCGCCGGCTTGCCAACATCAGCCTGGACGAGGCGCACCGAACGGCCGAGAGCCTTGATCGCATCGGCGACCTGGTTGGCGGCCTCGGCCTTGGCGTTGTAGTTGACGAGGACGTCGGCACCTTCGGCGGCCAATCGAAGTGCGATCGCGCGCCCGATACCTCGCGACGCGCCAGTGACCAGGGCTGCCTTGCCTTCGAATCGCTGCGGCACCTGCCTAAGCTACCAGCGCCGCGGCCGCGTCGAGATCGGCGAGTGCCCCGAAACTGGCCGCCTTCACGTCGGGCAGGGTACGCCGCACCAGGCCCGTCAGCACCTGCCCAGGGCCGACCTCGAGAAAACGATCGCAGCCGAGCTCGGCCAGGCGCTGCAGGGTCTCGACCCAGCGCACGGGCGAGTAGACCTGCACCTCGAGCTCCTGGCGGAGGGCGCCTGGATCGCGCGTCACTTCTGCGCTGCAGTTCAGCACAACCGGAATCTCGGCCCGTCGAAGCGTGCGGGCGGCGAAGGCGCTTGCGAGCGCCTGTGCCGCCGGGCGCATGTACACCGAGTGAAACGGTCCGCCGACGTTCAACGCCAGAATCCGTCGCGCACCAGCAGCCCTGGCCTGTTCGGCGACACGCTGGATGGCGTCTCGCGCGCCCGAAACGATCAGCTGGCCCGGCGAGTTGAGGTTCGCGAGTTCAACCGAGCTGCCATTCTGGGAGGCCGCCGCGCAGGCCTCACGCAGCCTGGCCTCGTCGAGACCAATGACCGCGGCCATACTGCCGTCGACCGTCTTGCAGGCCGCGGCCATCGCCTGCGCGCGGGTATGCACCAGCTCGAGCGCGGCCCGGGCGTCCAGTACGCCGGCCGCAACGTACGCGGCAAATTCGCCCACGCTGTGGCCGGCCACGGCGTCAGGCTTCAGGACCAGTCGCTCGCGGAGGACGGCGAGCGCCGCCAGGCTCGTAGCGACCACCGCGGGCTGGGCGATGTCCGTCTCCGTGAGTCGCTCCAGTGGCCCCTCTTCACACAGGCGTGTGATCGGCAGAGCTGTGATGCCGTCCGTCAGCGCGAAGATGGCCCGCGCATCAGCCGATGCGGCACGCAAGTCGGTCCCCATGCCGACGGCCTGCGAGGCCTGGCCGGGAAACAGGAGCGCGAGCTTATTCAGGCTTCTGCTTGGCCTTTGCGTCCAGCCGCAGCACGTCGATGCCGTTGTATGTCCCGCAGTTCGGGCAAACCTGGTGGGTCGGCTTGCGCTGTTTGCACTGCGGGCAGGTCATCATCGGCGGCGGGATGATGTGGTCGTGGCTGCGGCGCTGGCCGCGCCGCGACGAGCTGATCTTCTTCTTTGGTAGTCCAACCATCGTTGTGGGTTACCTCTCCTCGTCGGCATGCAGCAGCACCGCCAGCTGGGCGAACGGGCTCTTCGGAGCTGCTTCCTCTTCTTGTACTTCAGGGTGGTCGGGGTGCCGCGGGCCGAGGCGCTCACCGCACGTGGCGCAGAGGCCGGCGCAGGCTGCTTCGCACAGCGGTTGCAGCGGCAAGTTGGTCAGGATGTTCTGGCGCAGGATCTCGTCCAGATCGATCTCGTGATGCTCGTCGATGAGCGGCTCATCGTCGGCCCCGGCGGGAAGCTTGATGGGCAGACCGGTGTGGATGTCGGTGGTCGGCAGGAACTCCTCGTCGAGCTCGCCCTCTACTTCTTCGATAGCCTCCTCCAGGCAGCGGGCACACTCGAGCTTCACCGAAGCGTGGTAGTCGCTGTGGGCGAAGATGCCTTCACGGGTCCGCGTCAGGCGGGCGTGGCCTTCGATCGGGCCCTCGAGGTGCAGCTCATGAGCAGGATCGGGAAAGTCCTCCAAGAAGTCGAACTCACGCACCGCGCCAGGGCCCATGAGCAGGAGTTGGGAGACGTTGAAGCACACCATGGGCGGTAGACACAAAAGCCGCTCGGCGCGAGCGGCAGAAACTCACGTTGAGTATAGATCTCGCGTTCGCGGGCCATCAAAAGGGGGGTTTGACCCCGATACGCACCCCTCACCGCAGCCCTCTCCCAGATGGAGAGGGGGCTCGCTTACCCCAGCCCCTCTCCCACTGAGAGGGGTCCCTCGTGGACGTTGCGGGACTCGAGCTCGGACAGGCCGCGGTCGACGGTCTGGGCCACCTGGGCGACCTGGTCGCGGAGCTTCTGCAAGACCTTGTAGGCGTAGGCGTCCGCTTCGCGGCGGATGTCGGTCGCCTGGCGCAGCGCGCGGTCTTCGAGGTCAGCGGCGCGTTGCTCGGCGATGCGCACCAGGCTGTGCTCGGCGACGCGCTCGGCGACCTGCGCGTCGGCGTCGCGCAGGATGCGGTCGGCCTCGGCGTGCGCGTCGGCGAGCACCTGATCTCGGTCTTGCGTCAGCCGCCGCGCGGTCTTCAGCTCATCGGGGATGGACACGCGGATCTGATCGAGGATGTCGCGAGCTGGTCGAGCAGGTAGAGGATGTCCATTTCGGTTCACGATACCCCAGGCGGAACCCCCTCCGGGAGTCAGTCGGCTGGTGCGTCGAGCGCATACACGGAGACGCGCGTTCGGCCGTGGCGGCGCGTTTTGCTGAGCGGCAGCGCGCCGACGCACGCGGGCGGCTGGGCGTCCCAGGACTGTTCGAGGACGACGACGCTGGTCGACAGCAGCAGCCCTGGCCGCGCCAGCGCGCTCACGGTCTCGTCAAGCAGCGAAGTCGCCTCGTACGGAGGGTCGGCGAAGACGAGGTCCACGGGACCGTGGACGCCGCGCAGCACGACCGACACTGGCGCGTGCCGCAGGTGTGCCCTGTCTTCGACGTCCGCGGCTCGAAGGTTGGAGCTGATGATGCGGACTGCTTCGCGGTCTTGCTCGACGAACTCGGCCGAGCGTGCGCCGCGGCTGAGCGCCTCGATGCCCAGTCCACCGGATCCGGCGAAGAGGTCGAGCACGCGTGGCCAGGCCAGCGCGGCGGCCAGGTTGCCGTCTTCATCAGGCTCGAAGCCGCGCTTGTAGGCCAGCGCCTCGAGCATCGAGAAGATGGAGCCCTTGATCAGGTCGGCCGTCGGCCTGGTTTCAGCGGCGGCCCTCAGATGACGGCCGCGGGCGGTGCCGGAGATCACGCGCATACGAGCTGTCAGCTCGGATCGGTGGAACGCGCGACGAAGTCCAGCAGGTGGGCGCGCAGGGCGGCGTGCTCGGGCTCGACCAGGTCGGGGTCGCGGGTGAGCACGCTGGTCGCGGCCGAACGCGCCGCTTCCACGATTGGTGCGTCGTCGAGCCGCGCTACCTTGAGCTCCGGGAGACCGCTCTGGCGGACGCCGAAGTAGTCGCCCGGACCGCGCAGTCGCAGGTCGTGCTCGGCCAGCGCAAGCCCGTTGGTGGTCTGCGCGACAACCCGCAGGCGCTCGTTGGCCTCTGGATCGGGCAGGTCGGTCAACAGAATGCACACGGATGGCTGGCCGCCGCGGCCGATGCGCCCACGGAACTGGTGCAGCTGGGCCAGACCAAAGCGCTCCGCGCCTTCGATCAGCATCACCGTCGCGTTGGGAACGTCGACGCCTACTTCGACCACGGCCGTCGACACCAGCACGTCGAACTCGCGGTCGCGGAAGGCGCGCATGACCGCGTCCTTTGCCGCCGGCCGCATGCGCCCGTGAAGCAAGCCCAATCTGAGCGAGGCCAGCTCGCCACTACGCAGCCTCTCGTACTCCTCCGTTGCGGCCTTTGCCTCCAGCGCCTCGGACTCCTCAACCAGGGGGCAGATGATGAAGCTCTGCTCGCCGTCCGCGGCGGCGCGTCGCACGCGCTCGTAGGCCACATCGCGGTCGTCGGGGCCCAGCAGCCGGGTGCGCGGGAACTGGCGGCCTGGCGGCATCTCGTCGATCGTGGAGAGGTCCAGGTCGCCGTACAGGCTGAGTGCCAACGTGCGCGGGATAGGCGTGGCCGTCATGACCAGCAGATGCGGAACCGGACTGTCCCCCGAGGCCCGCTGACGCAGCGTGACGCGCTGGCGGACCCCGAAGCGGTGCTGCTCGTCCACGATCACCAGCCCAAGCTGCGCAAACTCGAGCCTGTCCTGGATCAACGCCTGGGTACCGACGAGAATGTCCAGCGCGCCGCTAGCGGCGTCAGCGTAGGCGCGCGCGCGGTCTTTGCCCTTCACGCTGCCGGTGAGCAAACGAAGCGTCGGCTGCCGACCAAGCGCGTTCTCGAGCTGCGAGCCGGCGCTCCCGAACAGTCGGCTCAAAGTCGCAAAGTGCTGCTCGGCCAGAATCTCCGTGGGTGCCATGAACGCACCTTGCAGACGGTTGGCGAGTGCATCGAGCAGCGCCAGTGTGGCCACCGCGGTTTTGCCCGAACCAACCTCGCCCTGCAGCAGCCGCGTCATTGGTCGCTCGAGGGCCATGTCGCGCAAGATCTCGTCAGTTACGCGACGTTGCGCGGCGGTCAGCTCGAACGGAAGAGCGCCAATCAAAGCGTCCAGCACATGGCTCTGACGGGGTAATGCGACGGCCGGATCGTGCTGCCAGGCCATTCTCCGCCTGATGACCACCAGCTGGATCATCAGAAGCTCCTCGAGTGCGAAACGGCGGCGCGCCGCCGCGTACTCCTCCGGGCTGCGCGGGAACTGGATCTGGCGAAGCGCCTGGTCGATGGGCAGCAGGCCGTGCTCGGCCCGTATCGACTCGGGCAGCGGATCGGTTACGCGGCTGGCGAAGTGGGTCACAGCCCAGTGGATGCGACGCCGTAGCTCACGGCCGGTCAGTTTGGCTGTCAGCGGGTGGATGGGTACGAGGCCTCGGGTGTGAAGCGGTGGACTGTCGCCGCTCTCGAATTCGGGGTTTTTGAAGACGAGGCCTCGTGCCTCTTGAGTGATCGTTCCGCTGATCGCGATGGCTTCGCCCGGTCGAATACCGAGGCGCCACACACCTCTGCGCAGCCACTCCGCGTAGATCGTGCCTGTGCGGTCCCTGATCGTGGCGCGGTGCTTCTTCAGCCCAGCGGGAAGATTTTCGACCTCGAGGCGCTGCAGGGTACCCACGACCGAGCCTTCCGTCTGAAAGAACAACTCGGACACAGGCGTTGGAGGCCGGAACTCTTCCAAGCGAGTTGGGAAGTGGAACAGGAGATCCCTGACCGTGCGGATGCCGAGTCTCGAATATGGGAGCGCGCGAGTCGCGCCGATGCCACTGAGCGACTGGATCGGCGTCGCGAGCGTAACCCCCGAAGTTGAACTCCCTCTCCCTCTGGGAGAGGGCAGGGGTGAGGGTGCGTTGTCAGCGCGAACGTTGTCAGCTCGTACGACACCCTCACCCGCGCTACGCGCGGCCTCTCCCAGAGGGAGAGGCGAATTCGCTCCGTTGAGCACGCTCGCCGCCTCCTCCAGGCGAAGAGCGCGTTCGGACTCTGGAAGTTGGGCGTAATCGCGCAGGAGCTCGGCCACGCGATCGACGTCGGCCGAGGGAGAAGCGCGGTAGCCGTCCTGGGCTTCGGCCCGAAAGATGCGGGCCGCGGTCTCGATCAGCTCAGCGGGCAAGGAGGATGCCCACGCCGACCAGGCCCGGGCCGCCGTGCGTGCCGACGACGGGTCCCAGCTCGCCGCGCTCCACGCTGAGATCCGGATAGCGCACCCGCAGCTGCTTTTCGACTTCAGCCGCATTGGCCGCCGCGTCAGAGTGGATCACGCCCAGTCGCTCGACCGGCCCCTGGGCGACGACCAGCTCCACCAGCCGGCGCAGCGCGCCGTTCATCGTCCGCACCCGCTCGACCGGCGCGACTTCGCCCTCGCGCACGCTCAGGATCGGCTTCACGCTGAGTAACGTGCCGGCCAGGGCGGCCGCCCGTCCAATCCGCCCACCCCGCTTCAGAAACTCCAGCGTCTCCAACAGCGCCAGGATGCGCAGTCGACCGCGCGCTTCTTCGAGCCGCTCGACCAGCTCATGCAGCCCCATCCCCTGGCGCGCGAGAGTGGTGGCCATCTCCGCGAGCCAGCCCAGGCAGACAGACACTGAGCCGGAGTCGACGACCGCGATCCGCCGCGGGTCGACCGACTCGGCCGCCTTGCGCGCCACCTCATACGTGCCGCTCAGCTTCGCCGCCAGATTCACGCTGACTACCGCCTCGTGCTGCTTCAGCTGTTCGCGGAAAGCGGACTCGAAGGCCGCCAGGCTCGGCGCGCCCGTGCGCGGCAGGGTCTTGCTCGTGCGCAACCGCCGATAGAACTCGCCGGCGCTCAGGTCCAGTTTGTCGCGGAACGTCTTGCCGTCCCAGTTGATGATCAGCGGCACCACGCCCAGGCCCAGGCGCTCCTGCAACGCGGGCTGCAGGTCGGCCGTGCTATCGGTGACGACCCCGACCGTGGTCACTCGAGCGAGACGACGTAGGGATAGTGCGGCTGGCCGCCTTCGACGACCTCCACGTCCAGGCCAGGATGGTCGTTGCGAATCTTCGCGGCGACTGCCTGGGCCTGCTCTTCGGACGCGCCAAAGCCGTAGTAGATCGTCACGATCTCGAGGCCCTCGAGAGGCGCCTGGGATAGCGCGCTGAGCAGCGCCTCCTCGGCACTCGCCGTGGTCGCGACGATGCGGCCGTCGTACATGCCCAGCAGATCGCCGGACTCGACCGCCACCCCGTCGACGTCGGTGTCCCGCACGGCGCGCGTCACTTCGACGGTGTGTACGCCGTGCGCCGCCTGGTCCATGGCTGCCACGTTGGTCTGCATATCCGCCTGAAAGTTGAACGCTAACAGGGCGCCGATGCCCTGCGGCGCAGTTTCGGTGGGTATGACGGTGACGGAGTGGGGCGTGAGCTCCTGGACGTGCTTCGCGGTCAGCACGATGTTGCTGTTGTTGGGCAGGATGATCAGCTCCCCGTAGCCGGAGCTGTTGACCGCGGCGAGGATGTCTTGAACGCTCGGGTTCATTGTCTGGCCGCCCTGCACAACTCGCGCGCCGAGGCTGCGGAAGACCTTCTGAAAACCGTCGCCGGCCGCCACGGCGATCACACCAATCGGCGACGCAGGCTGATCCTCACCGTCCGTCGCGCTTGCCTCCCGCGCAGCCGCCGCGAACGCCTGGTGCTGCAGCTGCATGTTCTCGACCTTGATCTTGGCCAGCGTGCCGTGATCCACCGCGAACTCCAGCGCCTGCCCGGGCCGCGACGTGTGCACGTGGACGCGCATCAGGTCGCGATCGCCGACGGCGATCACCGAGTCGCCCAGTTCTTCCATGCAGGTCTTCACGTCCGGCAGCGCCACATCGCTATCGCGCAGCACGAACTCGGTGCAGAAGCCGAAGGTGGACTCGTGGTCGATCGCTTCTACCAGCGCCCGACTGAACGGCCGCGAGGCTCCCGCTCCTGCTTCCAGCTCGACGTCAACAGCGCGGCCGGTCGAGAACATCCAGGCGCCTTCGATGATGACGCGATAGCCCTCGCCACCCGAGTCGACCACGCCTGCCTTGCGCAGCACTTCGAGCTGCGATGGCGTGGCCGCCACAGCATCGTTGGCCGCACGCAGCGTCTGCTCCAGAAGACCGGGCAGATCGAGGCCAGATTCAGCCGCGGCTCTGGCGGCCGCGGCCGCTTCGCGCGCGACCGTCAGGATCGTGCCTTCGACTGGACGGCTGACGCTCCGATAGGCCGCCTCGCTGGCTTGCGTCAAGGCCTGCGCCAAGCCTGAGCTGGTCAGCTCCGCGCTGTCCGCGAGCGCTTCAGCGAAGCCGCGCAGCAGCTGCGACAGGATCACGCCCGAGTTGCCGCGCGCGCCCAGCATGGCGGCCTCGTACGCCGCGCGCGCCACCTGACTTACTGGCGCGTCGTCCCCGAGCCGCTGTAGGCCTTCGAGGGCAGCCTGCAACGTCAACGACATGTTCGTGCCGGTGTCCCCGTCGGGTACCGGAAATACGTTCAACGCGTTGATCC
>VBGG01000547.1 GCA_005883405.1 Chloroflexota bacterium
GAGCCGTTACGCTGGCTCCGCATCGCTCGCACACCGGCACCAGGTGGGTGAGCTGGCCGCAGCCTCGATGTTCGAGCTGCACCGGTCCGCCTGGCGGATCGGCCAGGTACCGATCGCCCCACTGCATCAGCCCGACGATGACCGGGTGGAGGTCGATGCCCTTCGCGGTGAGGTGATACTCGAAGCGCGGCGGGTGGGCCTGGTACGCGCGCTTTTCGATCAGACCGGCGGCCACCAGACGTTTGAGACGAGCCGCGAGAATGTTGCGCGCGATACCGAGATGGTCGTGCATCTGATCGAAGCGATGGACGCCCAGGAACAGCTCACGCAGCACGAGCAGGCTCCACATGTCGCCGAGCAGGCCGAGCGCCCGCGCGATCGAACAGGCAGTGCGGTCGACGAGGGGATAGGTAGCCGCCATCGGCGGGCAGTCTAGCACAGTGAGTTGCGGAGAGAAACTTTATGTGTTAGCGTGGGTTTCGATGAGCAACCCACCCAGCGCGCCGCCCGACGCCGCCGTCGCCAGCGTCGTTTCGTTCGCCGAGCTCGGGCGACGCATCCTGCACGGCGAGGTGCCGCCGCCACCCATCGCTCGGCTGATCGGCTTTCGGATTGTGGCGTTGGAGTCCGGCCGCGCCGTGTTCGAGCTCGACACCGACCTCGAGCGGCACGCCAACCCCATGGGTACGCTGCACGGCGGCATCCTGTGTGACCTTGCCGACGCGGCGATGGGCTTTGCCTACGCCAGCACGCTCGACGCGGGCGATACCTTCACCACGCTCGAGTTGAAGATGAACTTCTTGCGGCCAGTGTGGCAGACGCGTCTGCTCGCCACCGCGCGCGTGTTCCACGCCGGCCGCACGGTCGGCTTGCTGGAGTGCGACGTGATCGACGCCCAGGAGCGGCTGGTCGCGCGCGCCAGCAGCACGTGCATGACGCTTCGCGGCGCAGACGCACGCGGCCGCTGATCACCCCGCGCCTGACTTCTGCCACCCTTCCCTGCCGGCACGTGAGCGTCATGGCGGCGTCACGCGGGCGTCACGGCAGCGTCATTCGACCCTCACGGCGGCGTCACGGCCGGGGACGGGCGGCTCGGGCTAGATGGGCGCCAGCGCGACGTCGAGCACAGCCGCCTGGCCGGCGGCGACGGCTGCCAGGCCGCGGTCGATGGCGGCCACCAGGTCGGACGGGTCCTCGACCCGCTCGCCGAAGGCGTGGCAGCTGCGGGCGAGCGCGGCGTAGTCGGGCGGAGTGGCAAACCGCACGCCCGGGAACGCGTCGGCCCGCTGCGAGGCGCCATCCGGGAATAGCCCCAGCACCGGCATCTTGCTGGCGTTGTATCCGTAGTTATTCAGGATGATCGCCAGAAACGGCGCGTGTGCCTGCTGCGCCGCCCACAGTGCCGCTACGGGCGAGCCGAAGACAAAGGAGCCGTCGCCGACGAGCGCGACCACGGTCTGATCCGGCGCAGCCAGGCGTACGCCCACAGCCCCGCCGAGCG
This sequence comes from Chloroflexota bacterium, assembly GCA_005883405.1. Taxonomy (GTDB): domain Bacteria; phylum Chloroflexota; class UBA6077; order UBA6077; family CF-72; genus CF-72. The sequence continues at coordinate 1,502 of VBGG01000547.1, forward strand.
CCCACCCGAGGCCAGGCGCGCCAGCGCTCAACAAGCTGCCCGGTCTGGTTCGCCCCAGGAAGCGACGCACCGCGTCACTGCTGGTCACCATCTCGTCCAGCACGATCGACTCGCGTGGCAACCGCTCGGCCAGCGCCGCGCCGACCCACTCGGCTGCGATCGGCCGCCTGGTCCTCAGCCCGCCCAGACTTGCCGCGCGAGCCTGTTGCCGGGCCGCGCGCTCAGCGGCGTACTTCTCGCGGCGCTGCGTCCATTCCAGCCGGGCGGTCGCGCTCGCGCGCCGTTCGACGGCTGCCAGAAGCGCGGGCAACGCCTTGCTTGTGTCGGCCTGGATCGGCAGATCCACCGGGAATCCCCACAGCGCCATCGTCTCTTTGAGCGGATCGATGTCGATCTGGGCAATTCGCCCACCCGCGCTCGGCGTCACCTGGCGTGGAATCCACGGCACGTCGACGTCGAGCAACAGCACGACGTCGGCCTCGCGTACGGCCTCGCTCACATTCTCGACAACCAGCGGATGGTCAAAGGGCACGTTCAGCGGCCCGCGCGCGTCCGCCACGCGCATGCCGAGCGTGTCCGCTAGCTCGACCAGGGGTTGGACGGCTTCCGGGTGGCGTCCCAGGTTGCCAGTGATCGCCAGTGGCGCCTGCGCTCCAGCGAGCCACTCCGCCAACTGGTCGAGCGCTTGCGCATCACCGGCGGGACTGACCAGCGGCCGCGTACGTCGCGCCATGCTGAGGTCCACGCTGCCGCCGTCGGGACGTTCCATCAGGACCTCGCGCGCCGCGGTCATGTACACGGGACCTGCAGGCTCGGAGGCGGCCAGTTGCACCGCACGCGGAAGGAGCTGGTAGAGCGTGTCGACGCGCGTTAGCTCGTGTGCCCACTTCACGTAGGGGCGCACGATTCCGATCTGATCCGTCACATCCTGTTGCCACTGGATCGCCCGATCGCGGCTGCCTGGCACGGCTCCGTCGACGGTGTATGGTGCGCGGCCGGCCAGGATGACCACGCCGGCCTGGCCGCGCATGGCGTTGTGGACGTTGCCACCCAGGTTCTGGGTGCCGACGTCGACGTGGACAACCACCAGCTGCGGTCTGCGTGTGACGAGAAAGGAGCCGTGCGCGGCCGCCAACGCCACGTTTTCATACAGGCACGGCACCAGCGTGGGCACCCGCTCGCCATCGGCCGATAGCGCGACCAGCGCCTCCTGAAGCGGCGCGGTGTCGGTACCGGGATTGAGGAAGACGTGGTCGACTCCGCACGCCACCAGCAGCTGGAAGATGGCTTCGGCCCCAGTCCGCGCCGGGGCGTGCGTGCGCTGCGGCTTATCGGAAACCGCCACCGCGGTTGGATCAGAAACCGTGAGTGCCATGGTCGGTAGCACCATTCTAACCCTGGCCGACGACCGCGCCCTCACGCGGAGCTCGACCGAAATTGTGACATCCGCATGACGCTTTTGGGTTGTCGCGTGACGCTCCGCGTGACGCCCGGCCGGCTAGGGTGAACGCGTTATGGATGCGCAGTCGGCAGCGCCAGTGTCCGACGAGGGGTTTTCCGCCCTCCGCGTCTTGCGTGGATGTGATCCGCGACAAATCGCTGTACGTGGATCCATGAGCATGCTCTCCATCGCGAC
>VBGG01000548.1 GCA_005883405.1 Chloroflexota bacterium
CGGCGACGAAGCCGCCAAGCTCGCGCAACGGTCTCGACCCGACGTGGTCAGTCGGTCTTCGCCGCGCTCGAAGCCGGCGCGCGGGGCAACCTGACCAAAGACGCCACCGCCGCCGAGATCCAGCGGGCAATCCGCACGGTCTTTGCGGGCGAAGCGTTGCTCGACGCCTCGGTCCTAAGGGCGCCTGCTTGAGCGAACGCTTGGCGGCGGTTGGGCTTTGTCGCCCACGCCGGCGCATAGGGATGGATTGACCCAGCGTGAAGCCGAGGTGCTACGCGCGATCGGCGCTTTTCGAAGGCCAACCTGCGCGACCGCTCCCAATCGGTGGTCTACGCCATCAACACGGTTTGACCCACTGATGGTCCAGAGTGTCGCCGCCGGCGGGTGCGGCTGGCACACGCAACCAGCCGCACTGCCTTGGCGGAGGAGGCCTGCCACAACCCGCAGTGACAGGCTCCTCGATCTAGATGATGACGACGAAGGCGTCTACATCGACGCGTGACCCGGTTGAGGCGGGATTCTGGGCGCCCTGCACGGTTACCACGACGGTGTGGGTGCCCGGGCCAAGGTTGCCCAGCGTCCACACCACCTGAGCCGGTTGCTGGGTCGGCGCGTAGAGGTCGATGATGGTGGGCGGGCCGCCGTCGACCGTGACCGTAGCTTTGCCACGGTCCGGACCGAGGGTGGACACCCAGGCGCCGTTGCCGACGACGGTCCAGGTAAGTGAATTCAGCGTCGCATTCGCGCCTGGTTTTGTCGCGAAGTGCACGGACCCGCCGTACGCTCCGGGCACGGGTGCGACCGTCCAGCCGCCGCGGAAGGCGATATTGGCGACGATATTGTCGTCCACCGGGACGAGCCTGAACTTCGGCCCGACCGCGAAGGCGCTACAGGTAGTCGGGTTGCTGCACGCCCGTACCTGGAACTGGTACGTGAGCAGGATGCCCATCGGTGGCGTCACGGTTGCACTCGTCGCCGTGCCTGTCGGTTGGACCGACGCGTCAACGAATGCGCCACCGTTGGTGCTCTGCTGCAGCTGATAGCTCGTGATGCCACTGCTACTGCTCGCGGACCAATTCAAGGTGACTGGAATTGTGCTGTTCTGGATCGGAGAGGCCACAGTGAGCTTCGACGGTGTAGCGATGCTCTGGACCGGCGCGCCCGGCGCCGCAGGTACGGTGGCCGGCGGCGCAGTCGGCGTCACGCTGTTGGAAGGCGCCGAGGCGGGACTGGTGCCCACCGCGTTGGTGGCCGTGACCGTGAAGGTGAAGGCCGTGCCGTTGGTCAGACCGGTGACCGTCGCCGTGGTCGGCGGAGCACCGCCGCCCGCGGGCGCGCTCACGGTGGCCGAGCCGCCGGCTGGGCTGGAGGTCACCGTGTAGCTGGTGATCGGGCCGCCGCCGTCGCTGGCCGGTGCGGTCCAGGAGACGCTAGCCTGCGCGTTACCCGCCGTGGCCGTCACGCCGGTTGGCGCCCCGGGCGCCGTGGCCAGCGGTGCCGCCGGGGCGGCTGGGGTTACACTGTTGGAGGCCACCGAGTTCCCACCGGTGCCTGTCCCGTTGCTGGCCGAAACAATGAAGGTGTAGGTAGTACCGCTCGTCAGCCCGCCCACGCTGGCGCTGGTCGCCGGCGCGGCGACGAACACCCCGATGGGCGGCTTGGGCAGAACCCCATTGATCAGGGCGGTCACGACGTAGCCGGTGATGGCGCTGCCACCGTTGGCGGCCGGCGGGGTAAAGGTGACGGTAGCCTGGGTGGGGCTGGTCAGCGTGGCCACCACCCCCGTTGGCGTGCCGGGCGCCGTGACCGAACCCGCGGTCTGCACGATGGGCTGCGCCAGCGGATTCGCTGGCGGCCAGGCCAGGATCGTCTTGTCACCGTTGAAATTGCCTATGCCTGGGTCCACGAATGAGAGGATGCGGTTGCTGTCGTTGGCCAGCGGGCTGGCGGTGAAGGTCGGGTCGTTGTAGGCCCCGGAGGGCACCCCGGCACCTGCGAAGATCACGTTGGCCGCCTGGGTGCGTGGGTCCAGCCCCTCGAAGGGGAACGGGTCCAACGGCTGTGGGGTGGCTTCACACGCTCCGATGCAGCCTCCGGGGCTGAGCCGCCGGTCGAGGTTCCACGGGATACCCGAGAAAGAGATCGGGGTCGCCATCAGGCCAGGGTTGACTTCAGCGAAGTCGATGACCTCGATGCCGCCCAGGCCCATACCCATTGGGAACAGGTACTGACCGTTGGTGGCCGGGTTGCCGAGCAGGTCGATCGTCACCAGGTTCGGGTTGGCCACCTTGTTGCCGGTGCGGGCGTGGGTCTCGTGCGTGATGGGGCTCATGACGCTGAAGTTGTCCTCCAGCCCGTTGACCGGGCAGATCCCGCCCCCAAACCGGGGCTCAGCCTTGAGCTGCGGGCACGGGAATAGCTTCGGGTCCACTGGTCCGGGCCGGTAATCGACGTCGTACTTGATCCGCCACAGGTCCGGTACGCCGCCGATCAAGGTGCACAGGCCTGTGCCCGCCGCGATGTCGCAGCCAGCCGTCGAGGCCAGCGGAAACTCGTGAGTGGCGTTGGTGGTCGGGTCGTGGTGGGTCGACCAGAGCAGCACGTCCGAAACCTCGAGGGTGGTCTTGCCCTGGAACCTGGCGCGCGTCCGCTGCCGCTGGAAGGCCGGGGCGTCGATGAACATCTCGTCGATGATCATGTAGTCCGGTTGGTCCGGCGCGACCCTGGTCTCGATCTTCGCGCCGATGCGCGTGTTCCAGGCAGACAGGAAGCGCACGCCGTTGACGGTCTCGAAGTTGCCCATCTCGAGCACGCTGTCGCCCAGCTGGATCGGCGCCAGGCGCCGCGAGTCGTCCGCGAGGACGACGGCGCTATTCGCCAGCAAGGGGGCGGTGGTGGGCGCCGGCCG
>VBGG01000549.1 GCA_005883405.1 Chloroflexota bacterium
GTTGAGCACGTCGGTGAACGTGCGCGGCGCAGTGCTGGGGATGCACAGCGGGTAGCCGGTCTCGAAGGCCTGGGTGTAGTTGTCCGGATCTTCGGTAAAGCGCGGGTCGGGGCTGCAGTTGGGCCCACCCGCACAGCCAGCGCCCAGCTGGACGCTGTGGCGCGCGCTAGGGTCGTTGAGCCGCACCATGACGCCGGTGGTGGCATCGTTCGGATTGCCGTCCAGGCGGTAGTAGCCTTCGGCGTAGTTGATGTAGGTGACTGTGCCGCGGATGGTCTCGATGCCCTTTTGGAAGAACACGTCTCCAGCGATGACGTTGCCGCCACTGGTGCGGTTGGCAGCGATGGTGGCCAACGCGCCGTTGCCGAGGGTGTTGCACTTGTCGAGCTTGGCCAGACCGCTCTCGCCATTCGCGACACAGGCGGCTGGTGCCTGGGCGAAGGTCTGCTGCAGCGTCAGCCGGTTGGCCGGGTAGTCGATCAGCAAGTTGCGCGGAATGGTGATGACCTGGCCGCCGACGATGATGGCGCCGCCTGACCACACGTCACCCGGAGTATTGAGCGTGAGGCGCTCGACTTCGCCGATAACCGGGACTCCTTGCGCCGTCGGAGGCGCAGGAGGCGGTGGTGCGACTTGCGCCAGCGTCGTGATGGACGGTGGCAACACAACCGCTAGTGCGAGCAACAGGAATGCCCCAGCCGCCACCGGCGGTGCGGAACGACCGAAAAACTGAGATGCGGTACGCATAGTGTCCTCCTCATGAGCTCACGCCATCGACGCGGTGGAACGCGCGACGACCCCCGGCGCGGTTACGGCACTATAGGGATGGCCCGGGCGACCGCCATCCGTTGTCTGACCCATAGCCATCGGCCAGCTGACCGATTGCTATGGCCTCCTCAACCGGCTCGCAACCATTCCGCAACCGAACGCGGCGGTGGAGACGACGCCCGTCGCGTGACCGCGACTAACGCATCCCGCTTGTCCTAGAATCGCTGCCCAATGGCTTGCTGGCTAGAAGCCGAGCAGGCGGTCGGCCGCCGGCTGGAGATGCCCGCGATCTCGCTGCGAGGCGTGTCGATGGTCTACGCGGCGGGCGGTTCCGAAGGCCGCATCCACGCCCTGCAGAGTGTGGACCTGGACGTCGCGAGCGGCGAGTTCGTCTCGTTGATCGGGCCGTCTGGCTGCGGCAAGAGCACCCTGCTACGGCTCATCGGCGATCTGCTGGCGCCAACCTCAGGCAGCATTCAGGTCAACGGGAAAGCTCCACGCCAGGCGCGCCTGTCGCGCGAGTACGGCATGGTCTTTCAACAGCCGGTGCTGTACGACTGGCGAACGGTGGCTCAGAACGTCCAGCTGCCTCTGGAAGTCATGCGCGTGCCAGCCGATGCGCGCCGCGACCGCACCGCCGAGCTTCTGCGCATCGTCGGCCTGGCCGAGTTCGCCAACCGCTATCCGTGGGAGTTGTCGGGCGGGATGCAACAGCGGGTGAGCATCGCGCGAGCGCTGTCGTTCAGCCCGTCAGTCCTGTTGATGGATGAACCGTTCGGGGCGCTGGACGAGATGACGCGCGAGCGGCTGAATCGCGAGCTGCTGAACGTCTGGTCCGGCACGAGCACGACGATCGTGTTCGTGACGCACAGCATTCCTGAGGCGGTGTTCCTGTCGGACCGCGTGGTCGTCATGTCACCTCGTCCTGGTCGAATCGAAGCCTTGCTCGATATAGACCTCGCTCGCCCGCGCGGACCCGAGACGCGCGATGCGCCGCGTTTCTTCGAGCTGGTGGCTGAGGTCCGCCGCCACTTGCGCGAAGTAGACCCGGAACGGGAATGAAAATAAGAGTCGGCGTCAGGCTGCCCGACCCGCTGCCGGTGGTCGCGGTGGCGATCGCCCTCTTGATAGTGTGGCAATTGCTGGCGTGGGTGTACTTCACCGCCAATGTTTCGCCGGAGTTTCGTGACGGCGTCATCACCGGCGCAGACCCGACCGTACCCGCGGAGATGCGTGTGGTGCAGATGAAGCTTCCGCTGCCGAATCTTGTGCTCGCCGCGCTGCTCAGTCCGGACAATGCAGGCCAACTGTGGCTTGCGGGCTTGATCACGCTGCGTAGCGCCGTCCTCGGCTTTAGCGTCGGCGGAGTCGTCGGTTTTGGTCTGGCGGTGCTGATGGCACAATCGCGCATGCTCGAGCGGAGTCTCCTGCCGTACGCGATCGCGTCCCAGATGGTGCCGGTCATCGCGCTGGGTCCGATTGTGTACTCGATCTTCAAAGACGAAAACCTGGCGCGTATTCTGATCGCCGCGTACGTCACGTTCTTTCCGGTGACGGTCAACACGCTCAAGGGGCTGCGCAGTGTCGATCCGAGCGCGCTGGCGCTGATGACCAGCCTGGCCGCCAGCCGGCGCCAGGTGTATATGAAGCTGCGCATTCCGACAGCCTTGCCGTACGTGTTTCAGGCGCTCAAGATCGCCGCCACGGCGAGCGTCATCGGCGCCATCGTGGTCGAGCTCATGGGTGCGCAACAAGGCATCGGCGTCACCATTCTGCGTACCCAGTACTACGGGCCAGCCAACGCCTACAAGCTGTGGGGCGCCATCGTCGTCGCCTCGCTGCTCGGACTGCTCTTCTTCAGGGCGGTCGCGGCGACGGAGCGAATCGTCCTGGGCTGGCAGCCGGAGTTTCGCACCCGGGTCTCACAATGAGATTGGCCGCCTGGGGTCCACCATGCCTCCTCTTCGCAGTGGTGCTCGGACTCTGGCAGGCCGGTGTCCTGCACGTGCTGTTCGGGCTACGCGAGTTTCAGCTGCCGTATCCGTTGCAGATCGCGCAGGCCGTCGGAGAGCGGGCGGACGTGCTCTGGCGTGACGCGGCGTTGTACACGGCGCCGGAAGCCGCGACGGGTCTGATGCTGGGCGGTCTGGCTGGATTCGCGTGCGCCGTCTTGTTCGCCAGCGTGCCGTTTTTGCAGCGGGGCGGCCTGCCAATCGCAGCATCGTTGAATTCGATTCCGATCATCGCCATCTCGCCGATCGCGGTGCTGTGGCTCGGCTTCGGCCAGCCGTCGAAAGTCGCGGTCGTGGCGCTGATGGTCTTCGCGCCGATGGTCGTCAATGCCTTCAAGGGGCTGTATTCGATCGACCCTCAGTCACTCGAGTTGATGACCAGTCTGGCCGCCACGCCGCGCGAGGTGTTCTGGAAGCTGCGGCTGCCGCACTCGCTGCCCTACGTGTTCACCGCGTTGAAGGTGGGTACCACCTTGTCCATGATCGGCGCGATCGTGGCCGAGTTCTTCAACGCCCAGCGCGGTCTGGGTGTCACCCTGTCGAACAACATCCAGGTGGCAAAGATGCCGAGCGCCTGGGCAGCTATAGTCGTGGCTGCACTGGTGGGACTGGCGCTGTACGGGCTCGTCAGTCTGGTCGAGCGGACGCTCATTCCCCAACATGGCAAACGTTGAAGGGAGTACCCGATTGATGCGTCGATTCATAATGATCGCCATCGCGCTGCTGACCGTCGCGTGCTCGGCGCCCGCGGCCCAGCCAACCGCGGCTCCGGCGGCGGCGCCGAAGCCGACCACCGCGCCGGCTGCCGCGCCGACCACGGCTCCCGCCGCTGCTGCCAAGCCCTCCGGACCCCCCGACAAGGTCAAGCTCCAACTCAAGTGGGTGCCCCAGGCCCAATTCGCCGGCTACTTCGTTGCGCTGGACAAGGGCGACTACAAAGACGAAAACCTGGACGTTGAGATCCTGCCGGGCGGACCGGACATCGTTTCGGAGCAGCAGGTGGTCAACGGCCAGGCCGACTTCGGTATCGACTGGGTCGCGAGTTTCCTTGCTTTCCGTGACAAGGGTCTGCCGCTGGTGGACATCTCCCAGGTGTATCAGTCGAGTGGACTGATGCTGATTTCCAAGAAGTCCACCGGCATCAACAAGGCGGAGGACCTGAAGGGCAAGAGCGTCGGAGTCTGGTACGGCGGCAACGAGTTCGAGTTCCTGGCGTTGATGGACAAGCTCGGCTACGATCCGGACAAGGACCTCAACGTCATCAAGCAAGGTTTCACCATGGATCCGTTTCTGGCAGGCCAGATGGAGGCCGCCAGCGCGATGACGTACAACGAGTACAACGTGGTGGTGGAGTCCGGCGTCAACCCCAATGATTTGAATGTCATTCGCTACAGCGATGAGGGCGTTGGCATGCTGGAGGACAACCTGTTCGCCAGCGAAACGATGGTCAAGACCAAGCCGGACCTGGTTCAACGTTTCGTGCGCGCGTCGATGAAAGGCTGGCAGACAGCAATCGACGACCAGGCGGGAGCTGTGACGATCATCATGAAGTACGTCGAACCAGGGTCGACCACGGTCGACCATCAGACACGCATGATGACCGAGGTGGCCAAGCTCATCTCCCCGCCCGGGATGGCGAGCGGCAAGATTGGTGTGATGGATGCGGGGCGCTTCAAGACCACTGCCGATATCGCGTTGAAATTCCACGTGATCAGCGCACCCGCAGATCCAGCGAAGTCGTACACAAACGACTTCGTGGGCCACTGAATCGGATGCTTACTGCCGATCGATCGTGAGACGACCGGGCGCGCTTGTCGTCCGCCGGGTTAGACTCAGATACTGGAGTGCGATAGTTCGTTTTACGTTCATCGAGCGCAGCACACCGTCGCGCCGGAGCACGTCCGGTATCTGAATAGTGCTCTCCAAACGCTGACGGCTATGCGCTAGACCAGCGCGACTGGGAACCTGCCTGTTCGACGACCCACGCGGCAAGCTGCGTGCGAGAGACCAGCGACAGCTTCCGCAGGATGTTACGTACGTGCGCCTCCACCGTGCGTTCGGAGAGATGTAGCTCACGGGCGATCTGACTGTTGGTCAGCCCTCGCGCGACCAGCGCGGCTACGCCGCGCTCCCGTTGACTGAGCCAGCCCCCCTTCCGGGCTAGCGCGGCCGCCTGCATTAGTGGTGGTGGAGCACCCGAGGGCGCCGAGTCTTCCGCGGTGAACATGTCACGGAGCATTTGCTCCAGCGGCATTGCGAAGCCCTGCGCGTAGGCGGCTACCGATGCTGCGTCGTCGAGCAATCGTCGCGCTCGCTGCAGCCCGCACTCGAGGGCAGCCTGCGCGGCAGGTGGCAAGGGGGTAGCCAGTGTGCCGCGCAGGGCGGCTGCCGCACCTGCCAGGCGCAGCGCACGCTGCGGCTGGTTCCGCGCTACGCACAAGCGCGCCATGCTTTCCAGTGCCGAGGCCAGGCACAACTGGTCCGACAGCTCGTGCCAGGTCGTGATGCAGTCTTCCAGGAACGATTGCGCCGCTGCATAGTCGCCGTAGTCGGTCGCCATCTGGCCGAGGGCGTGCAGCGCGTTCGCTGTGCTCCATCGATCGCCTCGCTCTCGCGCGAGTGCCAGGCTCTCCTGCGCCAGTGCCCGCGCCGGGATCGGCTCATTCTGGCGATGGCGTACGAGAGCGAGGCTGGCTAACGTCGCGGCGATGTCCGCCGTGTCTCCCGCCGCGCGTCGCAACTCGAGGCTCTGCTCAAAGAGAGCTTGCGCTGACGCCCACTCCCCGCGGGCACAGGCGAGTTCGGCGGCCCCGTCGACAACTTTAGCCCATAAAGGTGCCGGCGCGCCGGCTCCCCGCGACAGCGCGCCCTCCAACCACTCACGCCCCTCGCGCGAATAGCCACGCGCATGCCAGAACCACGCGAGCGAGCCAGCGAGCCGCAGCTCGGTGGTGGTGTCGCCGCTTTCTACCGACCACCGCAGCACAGCCCGCAGGTTGTCGTGCTCCCGTTCCAGCCGGTCAAGCCACGTCAACTGCCTCGTTCCGCGCGACTCGGCCGCGGCTCGCTCTGCCAGAGCCAGGAAGAAGACCGCGTGCCGGCGTTGCGTCCGCGCTGGGGTACCATTTGCCACCAGCTGCTCCAGCGCGTACGCCCGCAGCGTCTCCAGCAGCCGGAAGCGGGGCTCGCCGCCCGGCTCGAGCTCCCTGCACAGCAGGCTCCTGGTGACCAGCCCGCCCACGTCGTCCAGAATGTTCACTGGGCGCCCATCAATTGATTCGGCGACCGCCGCTGCCGCCTCGAGGGTGAAGCCGCCCGCGAACACCGCAAGTTGCTGGAAGAGCTGCTGCTCATCGGCCGCGAGTAGCCTGTAACTCCAGGCGATCGCGGCTCGGAGCGTCTGGTGTCGTTCGGGCTGATCGCGTGCCCCGCCTCGCAACAGCGCGAGCGAACGGGCCAAGCGCGCGGGCATGGCCTCGGGCGGCAATACCCGACCTTGTGCGGCAGCCAACTCGATCGCCAGGGGCAGGCCATCGAGGCAAACGCAGACCTCCGCCACCGCGCGGGCGTTCCCCTCGGTGAGGGTGAAGCGGGAATCCGCAGCCTGTGCGCGCTGGACGAAGAGGCCCACCGCTGGAGACTGGGCGACCTCTTTCAACGGCAGCCACGCTGAGCTTGGCAGCGCTAGCGGCGCTACCTCGAGCTGGCGCTCCAAGCGCACCTGCAGGCCCTCCCGACTGGTCACCAGCATCTTCACCTTGGGGCACGCGGCAGCGAGTTCTCCCAGCTGGGCCGCTGCCGCGAGCACTTGCTCGAAGTTGTCGAGCACAAGCAGCACCTCCCGATCAGACAGGTGCTGCCGCACTTGCTCAGCGAGCGGCTGCTCCCTGGCTTCACGTATCCCCAACGTCTCGGCGATCGCTGGGATCACCTGTGTTGGGTCTGACAACGGCGCGAGGTCGACAAAGAACACTCCGTGCTCGAAGGCCTCCAGCAGGCCCTCCGCAACGGCCACCGCGAGCCGGGTCTTGCCCGTCCCGGGTGGCCCGGTGAGGGTGAGCACATGCGTGTCGGCGTGGAGCAGCTGCCGCCGCGCCGCGTCCACCTCCCGCTCACGCCCGATCAACGGGGTCGGCTGCCTCGGCAACCTGTAGGGCTGCCGGATCACGTCGCCTTGGGCGGCATTATCACCCGGCTGGCGCGGTCGGATCTGCTCCAGCGCCTGCACCGCGAGCAGCGCGCCCGCGAGGCGGGCCCGGTCGAGCCCCACGAGAGCCGCCGCTGCGATCGTGGAGAGGTGCTCCAGCACCTCGGCATCCTCGGCCGTAAACCGTTTCTCCAGGTGGTGGCTAGCTACCGCAATGGCGCCGAGTACCTGTGGCCGCCCCTCGTACAGCAGCGGCGCTGCCACTGCGGCCGAGATGCCGGGCGCTTTGGGCATCTGTTCACCGTCTGCTTCGCCAGGGTAGTCGTTCAGGATCACCGGGACCCGGCGCTCGACTGCCCTGCCGCTCGCCTCCCTGCCGGCGTCCACGCGCGCTGAATCGGGTCCCGTGGGGATCGTGTTGCGGATGGGTATGAGGGCGCCGTGCGCCTCGTCCCAGCGGCTCACGAGCCCGGCCGTGCCACCGAGCAGGATTACCGCCTCGGCTAGCAGCTCCGTAAGCAGGTGCTCGGCATCGCCGGCGGCGGCGAAGCGCCTGGCCACTCGCAACAGCGCCTCCCGCCGCGCGAGTGTCTGCTCGCGTTCGGCTTCCCGCCAGGATAACTGTCGATGGAGTGCCGTCACGCGTGCCGCGGCGACGAGTCGAGCCTCCAGCTCGTCGATCTCGAGCGGCTTGGTCAGGTAGTCGTCGGCGCCCGCCTGCATCCCGGCCAGTGTGTGCTGTTGGTCATCGAGCATCGTCAAGAGGATGAAGTAGGTGTAGGGCTCACCCTTGCGGGCACGCACTCGGTGACACAGCTCAGGACCGTCGAGGCCGGGCATAATCCAGTCGCTGACGATCACGTCGGCACCCTGCGCTTGGAACAACTCCCAGGCTTCAATCCCAGTGGATGCCACCAGGCACTGGTGGCCCAAGCCTTCGATCGCGCCCTGTACCACCAGGCGGTCAATACTCCTGTCCTCAGCGATCAGCACCCTCACGCCTTACCTCGCGCGCTGCCTGCCATGTCCAGAGCCGCCCTCGCTCGCCCAAGCGAGGTGTCGAGCAGCTCGAGAAGCTCCAGGGCGCCGAATGTCGTCCCTCGGCGGCCGAGGCGCTCGAGGGCTGCACACACCCACTCGACCTCGCAGGCTCCCACCGTAGCGCTGTCCGCTTTGAAGTCGTGCGCGATTCGCCACAGCGCCTCCGCGTCCTTCCGGTGCGCAGCCGCGCGCAGTGCCGCCACGAGCTGCGGTGCGTCCTCCCGGAACAGGGCGATAAGGGCCTCCACAAGGTCCGGCTGGCCCGCACGCTGGAGCCGACGCAGGTTGGCCAGCGCTGACGCATCGATCGCTTCGCCCGACGCGTGCGCTGATGGTGGTGTGCGGGCCGCGGTGTGGTCGCTCTGCTCAGCAGCCAGCACAGCGGCGTCCAGCGCGCCGACCCAGCGTCCCAGCATCGCAGCCAACTCGTGCAGTCGGATCGGCTTGGGGAGGTAGTCGTTCATCCCCGCCGCCAGGCACCGCTCGCGATCGCCCTGCATGGCGCTGGCGGTCATCGCAATGATCGGGATCGGTGCTTGCCCGGGCACCACCGCCGACTCCCGCGCCTCGTGCCTGCGAATCTCTGCCGCTGCACGGAAGCCGTCCAGCTCGGGCATCTGGCAGTCCATCAGCACAGCTCTGTACGACCTGCTGGAGAGCGCTTCGAGGACGGCATACCCATTGTCGACTACGTCTGCGCGGAAGCCGAGTCTCCGCAGCATCTCGAGCGCCACGTGCCGGCTCATTGGGGAGTCTTCCGCGACCAGCACGCGCGGTGCGCCGGGCGGGGGTCCCATGCTGGCAGGATCACGTCCGAGGCCGTACCGCCACTCTTGTCTAGACGCGCGCGCGGCGTCGGCGGCCAGCGGAGCAGTGCTGGCAGGCTGCTTCTCGAACCGGACGGTAAACCAGAACGTGGTGCCGTGTCCGGGGGCACTCTCGACACCGATCTCGCCGCCCATAAGCTCTACCAGGCGCTTGCAGATGGCGAGGCCCAAGCCGGTGCCGCCGAGCCGGCCCAGGCTCGGCCGGCCGGCCTGCGTGAACGGCTGGAACAACCGCCCTTGCTCTTCGGCGGTGATGCCGATGCCAGTGTCGACCACCTCGAATCGAACGACCGCTGCTTCATGCGTCTGTTCCGCCAGGACGGCGCGCACCACCACCGCGCCGGTGCGGGTGAACCTGACCGCGTTGTCGACCAGGTTCAGGAGGACCTGTCTCAGGCGGCTTGGGTCGCCTCGCAGACCCCCAGGCACGTCCGGTCGGATGGAGCAGGCGATCTCGAGTCCCTTGCCGTGTGCCTGCTCATTCACGAGGGCCGCGGCGTCTTCGACGACATCGCGCAGGTCGAAGTCGTTGATGTCCAGGTCGAGCTTGCCGGCTTCGATCTTCGAGAAGTCCAGGATGTCATTGATTACGCCGAGCAGCACCGCGCTGGACCGTTGCAGCGCCTGGGTGTATTCCAGCTGGTGGGGGGCGAGGTCTGTGCTGAGGAGAAGGTCGGCCATCCCGATCACGCTGTTCATCGGCGTGCGCAACTCGTGGCTGACCATCGCGATGAATTCGTTCTTCATGCGGTCCACTTCGCGTCGCTCAGTGACGTCGCGGATAATGCCACTGAAGAACGTTTCTTCTCCCCTCGTCCAGGTGGCAAGAGACAACTCCAGCGGGAATTCGGTCTGGTCTTTGCGCAGCCCGTACTGATCGATCGGCTTGCCGATGAACTCGCATGGGTCCGCCAACTCCGCCCGCTCGAGCGCGGCTTGGAAGGCGTGTCGGTATCGCTCAGGCAGGAGCAGTGTTGACGGCTTGCCCAGTATGTCTTCCTCTCGATGGCCGAAGATCGTCTGCGCGCCCCTGTTCCAGAAGATGATGGTCCCGCGGCTATCGGCCGAGATGATGGCTTCGTTAACGGAGTCGGTCACGGAGCGGAACCGCGCCTCCGATTCACGCACCGCCACCTCCGCCCGGCGGCGCTCGATGACCTCCGCCTCGAGTGCCCGGTTGGCCGTTTCGACCTGACGGAGCTGTTCATTCAGCGTCTCTGCCATCACCTGCAGGTTCTCGGTCATCACGTTGAAGGAGTTCGCCAGCGACTCGATCTCATCGCCGGTGCGCACCCGCAGGCGCTGGGTGAAATCGCCATCCGCCACCCGCCCTGCCGCGCGGGACACCGCCCGCACAGCCCTGGCCAGCTTCACGCTGTGCACGAGGCCGAAGCTGATCCCAAAGCACACCGTCAGGACGACGGTCCACAACAGGCTATCCCGGTTGCGACTGAAGTCTTGCTCAGCATCCCGGAGCTGCTCAGCAGCTCCACTCTTGAGGGAGGCTCGCAGCGACACCAGCTTCGCAGTAGCGTCTCGATAGGCTTGCTCGAGCAGCCCATTCGGTTGACCGAGCGCGAACACCTCCCGGCTGCGAGCCTCTCGGCTCAGGGGCAGGAATCGCCCATCCTGGATCTGCACGAACTCGTTCCAAGCGAGGCGGAACGCTTCCATGCGCTCGATGTCATCATGGTCACCGAGCAGTGCCTCGCTGCGCAGAAACTCCTCCATGAGTGCCTCTACGCGTGACTCCATTTGGGCGATCTGCTCTTCGTAGCCCTGCCGGGCCTCGGCGGAGTCGCTCAGCGCGTGGAGGAGCGAGACTGCGTGGATGACGCCCACCGCGGAGGCGATATCGCCCACAAGACTGACTTCCCGGAGGTGGTGCTCGGCGACGACGTGCAGGCGGTCGATGCTGACTTGCGCCGCATGCAGGCCCATGAGACCGACACACGCCAGCAGAACCAGGTAGACCTGGACCGCAATCAGCAGTTTGTGGCGGAGGCCAAGCTTCATCGACGCTAAGCTAGGCGGAGTCGACCCGGCAGGCACCCGTGAAACCACCTGAGAACCGCATAAGGCTGATGCTGCAGCCTTACTGTGCGGCGAGCAAGCAAGACTGACCTGTATTTCTGCCGCGCTGGTGCGCACTGAGTAATTTATGCGCGCCTGATGAGCGTGGCCCGGTTCGCCAGGAGTCGTGGACCTTGCACCGGATTTAAGTGCCACCTCAGTGCTACCACGAATTCACGCCCGAATTGCCCGGCAGTATCTTCGGGACGTCTGCGACGACGGAGTGGTGCG
Organism: Chloroflexota bacterium; assembly: GCA_005883405.1. GTDB lineage: Bacteria > Chloroflexota > UBA6077 > UBA6077 > CF-72 > CF-72. Next base: position 11,100 of record VBGG01000549.1, read on the forward strand.
TTGCCCGCGCTGTGGGTCCGGAACCCAGACGCGAGCACTGGTTTCGGTAGCGTCTCACTCATTCGTCTCACGTTTTGAACCCGAACGAGAGAAAGAAGGTCTTGCGAACAAATGCGTGCATCGTTGCTCTATTTCGGTACCAATCATCACGTTTGGGCGCGCCTGACACCCCTGCTGGCGTGCCTGGTGGTCTTGGCTCTGGCCTTGCTGCCAGCAACTCAACCTCAGAGGGCCGCGGCCGCGGCGGCGGGGGCGACCGGCTATGCAGTCGGGCCGGTCGACCCCGTCAACGGCTACCCCGCGTGGTACCAGGATGGGACTGGTTTGCGGCTGGCCGAGTGTCTCATCCCGGGGACGTGTCTGAGCCTCCTGCCCAACCCGGCCGCGCCAGCTTCGTTTCCGGACAACTTCCCCCAAGAATCGTTCTACTGGGGCGCCAAGGCTACGCTGAGTACGGCCAAGGGCGGCAAGGTCCTGATGTTCGACCGCACCGAAGGCGCCTTCTTCCCGGGCTGTCCGAAGGGCGCCACGTGTACAGTTGCTTCTCTCAACGGGACGCAGATCACCTTCAGCCGGATTGTCATTACCGGCACCGGCCTGCAGCCCAAGACTAGCTACACCATCACCCATCCCTACGGCATAGATACAGTCACCACCGATTCCCTGGGGGCCTTCAGCCTCAAAGAGACCAGCGGGTGCAGGCTTCCCTGCGATCCCAGCCTTGGCCTTGGGGGGCGGACTTGGCCGTGGCTGCGCTGGGACCCCGCCGTGGCCCCGGCCCCGCCGCCCGGCTTCATCGGCGATGCCGCCGTACCACACTCCGTCACTGGCAGCCCCTTCGGCACCAACTACCTGCGCGTCCAGGGTCCGGGTGCTGGGGGACCGACGGGCAACGACAACCTCACTGATCAGTTCAACGTAAACGGCCAGATCGCCGGACCAGGCGCCGCTGCAGGCCCGCGGGGTGGCGTGTTCGTCGGAGCGCAAACAGTCACCCTTTCGTCCTTTCCTGGGCCATTAACCGTGTACTACACCACTGATGGGACCAACCCCGTCCCCGGCGCCAGCCTCGTCTACAGCGGGCCGCTTGGCATCCCCCAGCACACCACGCTCAAGTTCCTGGCGGTTGACGCGGCCGGCAACCAGTCGCCGGTTTACACGGAGAATTACACCATCGACGCGGTGGTGCCAACCGTCACTGCCAGCCCGCCGGGGGGCATCTTCAACGCGCCTCCGTCGATCACTCTGACGGCCGCCGACCCGGCGGGATTAGCGACCTCGATCTTCTACACCACCGACGGCTCCGATCCGACCAGCAGCCCAACTCGGGTGCTGTACACCGGCGCGACGCTGACCTTTAACGCCACGACGTCCCTCAGGTATGTCGCCATCGATTCAGCGAACAACCGATCGGTGGTCGGCGCGGAAAAGTACACCCTCGCCACCCAGGTGGGGCCGATCGACGCGGTCAACGGCTACCCGATCTGGTATCAGGACAGTGCCGGCTTGCGGCTAGGCCCGTGTCTGGTGCCGGGGAGATGTCTGAGCCTCCTGCCCAACCCGGCCGCGCCAGCTTCCTTCCCCGACAACTTCCCCCAGGAAACGTTCTACTGGGGCGCCAAGGCCGACCTGACCTCGGCCAGTGGCGGCAAGATCCTCATGTTCGATCGCGTAGAAGGCGCTTTCTTCCCCGGATGTCCGAAGGGTGCCACGTGTACAGTCGCCTCCCTCAATGGGACGCAGATCACCTTCAGCCGGCTCTTCTTCTCGGGGAACGGCCTGCAGCCCAACGCCAACTACGTCATCACCCATCCCTACGGCGTGGATACGGTCACCACCGACTCGCTGGGTGCATTCAAGCTCACGGTACAGAATGGGTGCATTACGCCGTGTGATTTCACCCTCGCCGTAGGCGGGCGGATGTCGCAATGGCTGCGCTGGGATCCCGCCGTGGCGCCGGCCCCGCCGGCTGGCTTCATCGGCGATGCCGCAGTGCTGCACTCCGTCATCGGCAGCCCATTTGGGACCAACTTCTTCCGCGTCCAGGGTCCAGGTGCCGGCGGACCCAGCGGCAATGACAACTCCACCGACCAGTTCAACGTACAGGGCCAGATCATCCAGTAGGGGGCCTGACAAGCAGGGTGGTGAAGTAGCGAATCCGTCGCCGGCGGGGGTGACCGCACCGGGATCCCCGCCGGCTGCGGGCGCATTCGAAAGACACGCGCGCGCCGATAAGGAGGAAAAGCTTCTCGGAATTACTGAATTGGAGTTCTCGTCAGTTAGACGGCGCAAGCCGATCCAAACGCAGTAAAGCAATTCTTCAAGGGAGACAGAATGGCAAACCGACGTATTCTCAAAGTGCTGCCACTCTTTGTTGTGGCGACAATCTCGTTAAGCAGTGGGGCTCTGGCCCATGCGAAGGCCGCGGACTTTGTCCAGGTGGACGCCCGCCACGGCGAGGCCGAAGCGGGCGACGACCGGGGTGTGGACGCCCGCCACGGCGAGGCCGAAGCAGGCGACGACCGGGGTGTGGACGCCCGCCACGGCGAGGCCGAAGCGGGCGACGACCGGGGTGTGGACGCTCGCCACGGCGAGGCCGAAGCGGGCGACGACCGGGGTGTGGACGCCCGCCACGGC
>VBGG01000101.1 GCA_005883405.1 Chloroflexota bacterium
CGCCCGCACTTTGCGGGAAGTCTTCTACGGCGCGACAGGCTACGAGTTCGAGCGGCAGGCGGCGCGGCTGCGTGGCGATCTCGAAAACCTGTTTCTGTTCATGCTCGTCGGCGACACCATCGGTGTCCCGATCCTGCCCCCGTACTACGCGCTACGCCTTGTACCCTATGTTTTACCTGTGTTGCCGCTGTGGCAGCGCCGCATCCTCCGCGAGCGGCATCCGCTCGAACGTGAGGAATTCGACTTGCACGGGGTGTAACCAATACGCATATGCCTGACGACTCGCGCAACCCGCTGGCGCGCCTGTTCAACACGGTGCGCGAAGTCATGTACGGCATGGCCTCGCACGACATGTCGCGCCATGCGCTGCGTACGCGGGCCAGCATGGAGCACCTGTTCATTCTCATCACCATGGGTGACCTGCTTGGCGTGCCAATCCTGCCCCCGTATTACAGCTTGCGCCTGCTACCGTACGTGGTCCCGCAGATCAGCACCTGGAAGCGCCGCATGCTTCGCGAGCGCGACATCACCGACGCCCTCAGATAGCACGTGAGTTTGCTTTCCCAGCAGATCACTTCACGGCCGTACGTCATGTTCGGCGGCAAGGGTGGCCTTGGTAAGACCACGTTTTCGGCGGCAACGGGCTACTGGCTGGCCGAACAGGGCAAGAAAGTCCTCGTCTTCTCGGTAGACCCGCAGGCCAGCCTGTCAGACATCTTCCAGCAGGACATCTTCGGCAAGGGCCCCGTCAAAATCCTGGACAACCTGTGGGCCCAGGAAATCGACGCCGACAGTCACATCAAGGCCTACCAGCAGGAGATCCGCCAGAAGATCCTCGACCTGTACGGTTTTTCCGAAGTGCCCGAGGAAGTCGAGAACTATATCCAGGCCGCCAGCGCCGAGCCGGCCATGGAAGAGTCGGCAATCTTTGACGCGGTCGTCGACATTGTCGTCACCGGCTCCTACGACTACTACATCTACGATCTGGTCCCCTTGGGTCATGCGCTCTACTACCTGTCGATGGCCAAAGTGTACGACGAGTGGATCAATAAGATCACCAAGCTGCGCCAGGAGATGAGCGAATACGAACAGGTGGCTAACGTCATGAAACGCCAGAAAGCCACCCAGGAAGATTTGATCCTGCAAGAGCTGCTGTACATCAAGGGCCGCATCAACGCGTCGTCGAGCATCCTCACCGATCGTCAGAAGACGGCCTTTTACTTCGTGCTCATACCAGAAGAAATGATCCTCGTCGACACGCGCAAAGCGGGCGAGCTTTTCTCGCGCTTCGACGTGCCCATCGCTGGCTACGTGGTCAATCGGGTGGTGCCAACCGAGCTTGCCGAGCAGAACGTCCCCGACTATCTAAAGCACCGCATCGGCATGCAGCAGCGGTACCTGTCGGAAATCGAAAGGACCTTCGGCAACCAGGTCCTGGCCCAGATACCCGAGCTCGAGCGCGATGTCACTGGGCTGCCGGCTATCGAGCGACTGGCCAGGATCATGTACGACGGCGGCGCGAGGTGACTTCTACGGGCACCATCCAGGAATCTATGGCCGCCTTCATGAGTGGCCATTCGCAGTTGAAGTTCGTCTTCTTTGGGGGCAAAGGCGGCGTTGGCAAGACGGCTATGGCCGGCGCTGCACCTCCTGGACCAGGACGTCTTCGGCAAACACACGCCCGTCAAGGGCGTACCAAATCTTTTCGCGTACGAGATCGACACCAAAGACACGATCGAGCGCTCGAAGCGCGAGATCCGCGACAAGATCCAGTGGTTCTTGAAATTTGCCGAGATCAGTACGCGGGCCGACGAGTTCGTCGAGTCAGCCACCATGAACCCGGCCTTCGAAGAGTCGGCAATGTTCGAAAACATGATCGATCTCATGTTCAAAGATGAGTACGACCTGTACGTTTTCGACACGGCACCTACGGCCAATGCGCGGCGTCTGCTGGGCATGAGCAAGGTCTACTCGTTGTGGGTCAACAAGATGATGAAGAGCCGCGAAGAGGCGCAGGGTTTGCGGCAGCTGTTGTCTTTTTCGAAGAAGAAAGAAGCGGACCCGTTGATGGACTATCTAATCGACTTCCGCGAGCGCATGGAGCACGCCCGAGTGCTGCTCACTGACATTGACAAAACGGCGTTCTTCTTCGTCACGCTGCCCGAAGCGTTGCCCATCGCCGTCATCTCGCGCTTCATCAACTGGTTCCACGACTTCGGCATCCCCGTCGGCGGCGTCCTGGTCAACATGCGCATCGACTCATCGGTTGTCGGCAACGACAGCGCCGCGTTCGTGCGCAATCGTCTGGCAATGCAAGACGAGCACATGCACACCATCGAAGTGCGCGGCGTCGACATGCTCCGCCGCATCGGTGCGAACGTCTTCGCATAACTTGACTCCAGGCGGCGCGCCGGATACTTAGGCATCACGCGACGTGGGATTCGTTGGTGCTGCGAAGTGTGGTCTTCAGCGTTCTGCTCGCAGAGCACCATCGGCCGCCGAACCGGCGTCTCCCTCTACCTCTGGGAGAGGCAAAGGCCACGCGGCCTCTCAGGATGAGACTATCCGTTCCGCTAACTGTTGGGCGAGATGGCTGACAGTCGTCGGGTCAAGATCCCTGGGGTCCGGCACGTTGAGCGCCAGCGTCAGGTGATGGTCCTGGCGGCGAACCGCGAGCCGCACCAGGCGCGGACGCTCGAGGCCTATCAGATCGACCAGCTCGCTGGCCAACCGGCGCGGGGTGTCGCCCGGCGCGGCGACGGTCAGGTCGCCCAGAGGCGCTTCCGCCCAGCCTTCGTGGCGCGCAAAGAGTTAGCCTGCAGCAGCACCATGTCGCGCCGCCCGTGTAGCCGGTTCCAGGCCCACACGATAGGCACGTCCCAGGACTCCACCAGGCCTGTCAATACCATCGAACGGAACGGCGCCTTTGTCCCTTCGACCTCGAGACGAAACGCCTGTGCCCCGAGCCAGCGAATGCTCTGCGTGCCGCCCAGGGGATCGATGACCCGCTTGCCCCACAAGGCCAAGCGATGCGCGCGTCGCCGCATCAGTTCGTTGCCGCCCCAGTACCAGGCCACCAGCACCACGCCCAGCCCTATCGCGATGGGCAATCCCATTGAGTCGGACAGGTTAGGCACGCTTCAATCGCGGTCGGGGATCAACGCGGGCGAGACGCAGCTGTAGTCAAGCAGCCAGTCATGGAATTCGGCCAGGTTGAATTTTAGGCGCCTTTGCCGCGTTGCGCAGCTCGACCATGCGATTGTAACTACTCAGACTGACGCGGCGGCCTGAGCGAGCAGGAGATCACGGCAGGCCAGGAGGGGATCGAGCCCGCGAGCGCGCCAGGTGCCAAAGAGGGTGGCCAAAGTGCAGAAGGTGCGGGTGCCCGCTGGGGAGCGGGTGCCGCCGCTGATCTTGCGTTGGCAGACCACCGGCCGCACGCTCCGCTCCGCGGCGTTGTTGGTGCTGGACAGGGCGGGATCCAAGACGAAGGTGAACAACTCGGGCAGGTATTTCTGGATGCGGCGGCACAGCACCGCCTGCGGGACGCTGGCCGCCTCACTCTCCAGGTAGGGCTGACAGTGCTCCAGCAGGTCAGCCTCGGCCTGTCGCTGGGCGGCCGGGCGGGTACCCGCCGGCCCCAGCTGAGCCCGGCACGCTCGCTCATAGACGCCGTGGACCTGGGTCGCCCACGTCTGCAGCGCCGCATCCTTGGGGTGCTTGTCGGTCAGCTCGTGGATGTCCCGCAGCAGATGCGCCCAGCAGCGCTGATGCGGACCGTCGTAATGGTCGTAGGCGGCGTAGAAATCACTCACCAACACACCCGCGAACTCGGGGCCGAGCACCTCGTCCACGACCTCCTTGTTCCGCCCGCGGCGCACGAAGTACCGCTCCTGCTCGGTGCTGAAGCTCCACAGGTAGCCGTTGGTCCCATCCTCGCGCAGCCCCGTCTCGTCCGCGTACACGCGCGGGCTGGCCCGAATCGCGGCCCGAATCTGGTCCACGGTCGCCTGGCCGACGGCGGCCACGCGGTGCAGCGCGCCGATGATGGCGCCCTGGCTCACCTCCAGCCCGTGCAGCGCTTGCAGCGTCCACTGGATCAACTCCACCGGCAAGCGCAGCTCCGCTCGCAACAGCGCCAGGTAGGCCAGCAGCCCGAGCCCGAGCCGCTGGTGGCCGCTCAGCACCCCCAGCTCGACCGGGCGTGCCGGTGGGAGCACCACCCGCCGCCCGCAGGTCGGGCAGCGGCGCTCCAGATAGAGGTGCTGGATGATGCGCACCGGAGCGGCTGGCAGCTCCAGCACCTCCTTGCGCCAGCGCTCGGTGCCCCCGCTCAGCGGCGTCGCACACCGCGGGCACACCGCGGCGGCATGCACCACCTGCTCGGTCGGCGTGGGGCACTCACGCCGACTGAAGCCGTGCGCTCGCCGCTTCCGTGGGCCACTCTTGCGGCCCGGCGTGGCGGCGGGTTTGAGGCCGGGCATGCGCTTGCTTGGATCGTTCCGATCCCGCTGCTCCAGTTGCTGCTCCAGGTCGCGGATGCGGGCTTCCAACTGCGCGATGTGCGCCTGCTGCTCGGCGATCAGTGCCAGCGCCTGCTCTAGCCGCGCATCCAGCTGCAGAACCAGCTCGACCAGCTCGGCGTGCGAGAGCGCCCCCACCACCTCCCGCTGCAGCGCCATGCCCGCCAGCCTACCCCACCGCCCTACCGCCCCGGTAGTCCTCCCCTCTTCCGCGACTCTGAGCAGTTACGCTCCGGCCAGCGCATGGCGAAAAACGCTCCCCTGGTGTATCGTCAGTAACGTTTTCGACGGCAGCTCGCGTGGGCCATCGCCCTCGTCGAGCACGTTTCGGCTCAAGCGGCCGGGTTGACCACCCGCCAGACCATATGCCG
>VBGG01000102.1:0-5193 GCA_005883405.1 Chloroflexota bacterium
AACCAGGCTACGGTCGGCATCGCCCAGCGGGACCTCACAGGCCGCTACTTGCTGGTGAACGACCGCTTCTGTGAGCTGGTCGGTCGCTCGCGCGACGAGCTTCTGCAGCTCAAAGACCTGGATATCACCCACCCCGACGACCGCGCGCATAACACACAACTGCTGGCGCGCTTGCTGGAGCGCGGCGAGGTCTACACCATCGAGAAGCGTTACGTGTGCCCCGACGGGTCGCCGGTGTGGGTGAACAGCTCCGTCTCGCTGATTCGTGATGCTGGCGGGGCGCCGCGCTACGTGCTGGGGGTATCCATCGACGTCACCGACCGTCGGCGCGCTGAGCAGGCGCTTCGGCTGCGCTCGAACCTGATCGAGGCGGCCCACGAGGCAATCTTCGCCTGGGAAACGCATGACGGCATCACCTTCTGGAACCGCGGCGCCGAGGAGCTGTACGGCTACACGGCCGCGGAAGCCCTTGGTCGGCGCAGCCACGAGCTCCTCGGCACGTCACCGGAGCAGGTCGCCGCGTTCATGGCAGCCCTCGAGAAGGATGGGCGCTGGGAAGGAGAGCTCAGCCACGTGACGAGGGACGGACGCCGCATCACCGTCGAGTCGCGGCTCGCCCTGGTGAACGGCGACGGGAGGCGCCACGTGCTGGAAGCGACGCGCGATGTGACCGAGCAGCGACGGGCCGAGGCCGCGCTGCGGGCGAGCGAGGCGCGCTCAGCCATCCTCGCCGAGGCGAGCCGTGTACTGGGCTCGTCGCTCGACTATGAGACGACGCTCGCCAACCTGGCGCTGCTCGCGGTCCCGCTCGTGGCCGACTGGTGCACGGTTGACCTGCTGGACGAGCGCGGTGAACTGCGTAGGCTGTCGGTGGCCCACGCCGACCCGGAAAAGGTGCGACTCGCCGATGAGCTGCGGCGGCGCTACCCACCGGACCCGAACGCCGCGACCGGACCCGTGCAGGTCGTACGCTCCGGTAAGCCCGAGCTGGTGCCCGAAATCCTGGAGACGCTCGTCGAGCGCGGCGCTCGCGATGCTGAGCATCTGGCGCTGCTCCGCGGGCTTGGCCTGCGCTCGTACATGGTCGTGCCGGTGTGGGTGCGAGACCAGGTCCTGGGCGCAATTTCGTTCGTGGCCGCCGAGTCCGGGCGGCGCTTCGGGCCCGACGACCTGGCGGTTGCCGAGGAGCTGGCACGCCGCGCGGCTGTGGCCATCGAGAACGCACGGCTTTACCAACAGGCGCAGGAGGCGATCCGTCTCCGCGACGACTTTTTTGCCGCTGCATCGCACGACCTCAAGAACCCGTTGGCTTCGATCCGCGGTAACGCGCAGGTCCTCCTGCGCACACTCGACCGGACCGGCGGAGTGCCGCCGCAGCGCTTGACCTCAACCCTGACCAATGTCGTCGGCTCGATCGACCAGATGACACGACTGATCGATGACTTGCTGGACGTTGCGCGTCTGCGTCTGGGCGAATCGCTGCCGCTCGACCGCGTGGCCACCGACCTGGTGGCCCTTACACGTCGTGCCGTCGCTGCCCAGCAGGCTGCGACGGACCACCACCAGCTCGCGCTGCGCATGCCTGAGGCCGAGCTGGTGGGCGAGTGGGACGTGGCCCGTCTCGAACGCGTGCTGGGCAATCTGCTCTCGAACGCCATCAAGTACAGCCCGAACGGTGGCGAGATCGCGGTTAGCGTGCGGGCGGAGGCAGGGCAGGCAGTGCTGACGGTGCAAGACCGCGGCATCGGCATCCCGCCGGCCGACCAGCCGCGAGTGTTCGAGCGCTTCGAGCGGGCGCGGAACGCCGTCGGTCGCATCGGGGGCAGCGGCATCGGGCTGGCGACAAGCAAACAGATCATCGAGCAGCATGGCGGCACCATCGCCATTGAAAGCCGCGAGGGCCAGGGCAGCACGTTCACCGTACGGCTTCCGCTCACCCCGCCCTCGCCCATGGAGTAGCAAGACAGGGCGAGCCGGACGCATCGCAAAGCGGGCACACTTAGGCCTCGCCAAAGGCGAAGCGTGTAGGGGCATTCGCCTACCTGCACAAGCCCTTCGACGTGGAGCGGCTCGTGCTGCTGGTGTCGGAGAGACTCAGAGCCGCGTCCTGAGGTCTGTCAGGGCGACGGTGAGCGCTCGTAGCGGAGGAGGACGACTCCGTTGCCGAACGTACGGGTCTCGACAAGCCGCAGATTGATCCTCGCGTCCGATGCCGGGAACAGCGGCTTGCCCTGGCCAAGAACAATCGGGTGCACGTACAGCCGGTACTCGTCGATCAGGTCGAGTCGCATGAATGCCGCGGCGAGGTCGGCTCCGCCGAGCACCAGGTCTCCGCCAGGTTGTGCCTTGAGTTCCAGGACCTCGTCGACGACGACGTCTCGGACCACCCTGGCATTCCAGTCGGCCCGCTCGAGCGTTCTGGAGTACACGATCTTGGGCATCTCCCGCCAGATGCGGGCGAACTCGACCATCGGCGGCGTGCTCGATGGGTCCGCGTCGGCGGTCGGCCAGAAGCTGGCCATCAGCTCATACATGACACGTCCGTCCAGGAAAGCGCCCATGGCGCGGAGCTGCTCGTTGAAGTGGCTGTGCAGCTCGTCGTCGACCATGTGCCAATCGAGCTCGCGGTTCGGTCCCTCGATGAAGCCATCAATCGACACCGACATCATCAAAATGATCTTTCGCGTCACGCCTTCCTCCGGAGATAGCGGGGCTGCGGGCCAGTCTAGAGGGGCGGCTACCCTTACGGCGTGGTGCGGATCGCGACCTGGAACGTGAACTCCGTCAAGCAGCGGGTGCCGCGGCTGCTGTCCTGGCTGGATGAGCGGCAGCCAGATGTCGTCTGCCTGCAGGAGACCAAGCTCGCGGACGACGCGTTCGCCGAGCTGCTCGGAGCGGAGCTCGCTCACCGCGAGTACGAGGTCGCCCTCTACGGCGAGGCGCAGTGGAATGGTGTGGCGATCCTGTCGCGGGTGGGGCTGGAGGACGTCGTAAAGGGAATCGCTGGCGCACCGGGCTTCCCTCTTCCGGAGGCGCGTGCGGTGTCGGCGACCTGCGGCGGCATCCGCGTGCACTCGGTCTACGCGCCGAACGGGCGGGTGCCGGGCTCCGACCATTATCAGTACAAGCTCGCCTGGTTGGGCGCGTTGAGGGCGATGGTCGGCGCGGGTCCGGCGGCCGCCATTGTGTGCGGGGACATGAACATTGCACCGACCGACGCCGATGTGTTCGATCCGGACGCCTACGTGGGACAGACCCACGTCACGCAGCCCGAGCGCGCGGCGCTGGCCGAGCTTCAGGCGGTCGGACTGCGCGATGTCCTGCGCGAGCACTGGCCGTCTGCGCGGGTCTTCACCTACTGGGACTACCGCGCTGGCATGTTTCAGAAGGACCTGGGCATGCGGATCGACCTGGTATTGGCCGGCGCGCCGTTGGCCAGTCGCGTGCGGGCGGCCTGGGTAGACCGGCAGGCTCGCAAGGGCACGCTGCCAAGTGATCACGCCCCGGTGATCGTCGACCTGGACGAAGCGCCGGACGGCGACATCGGGCCGGTCGTCCCGCCGCCCTCCGCACCGCTGCTCAAGCGAGGCGCGTTCAAGCTGCCGCAGTCGGCCTGAGCGCACGGCTTCACGAGGCGGCGCGTCAAGCGACCGAGTAGCACGTGGACGCCCCCGGCACCCGGAGTGTCCGTTTGCGCTCGCCGGCGCCTCTGTAACTGCAACTGCAGCAGTGCTTGCACTGTGTAGTTAAACGTGCAGTTACCAAACGTTACTTGAACTTGCCTTTTGATTGATGTGTCAGTAGTATTGCGCGCCGGCTGGGGGCGTCGGTTTGACGACCAAGTACGGATGAACTGCGTCCCGACCCCCTCCCCTACTGGCAGGCTGTCCGCCAACCTGGAGCTGTTCGCCGATCCATCACTGGATCCGGTCGATCTGTTCCGCTTGCTGCACCGCGCCGCCACCGCGGTGCTGGAGATGACGGGCTTCTACCTCGGCCTGTACGACGACCGCACCCAGATGGTCGAGATCGTGCGGCAGTTCGAATCGGGCGCCGAGTTGGCCGGCGGAGCGTTCCCGCTCGGCGGCGGCCTGACCAGCCAGGTCATTCGCACACGCCAGCCGTACCTCGCCAGCCGCTGGTCCGAGGGTGGTTTGCCAGTCCAGGTTCAGTACGCCACCGAACGCAGCGACCTGCCTGAGTCGGCGATCACCGTGCCAATCGTCGGTCTCGCCTCAGACGAAGTGTTGGGCGTTATCGCCGTACAGAACTATGTGCCCGACGCCTACGACTCCACCCACGTCCAACTGCTGCTAGGGCTGGCCGCCATGGCCGCACCGACCATTGAGACGTGGCGCCGGCGCGATCGCGCCGCTTCCGACACGGCGCGCCGCTCGGCCGAGCTCGAGGCGATCCTCGCCAGCCTGAGCGAAGGATTGATGATCACGGACGCGAACGGCGCAATTGTGCGTCTGAATGCTGCCGCCCGCGCGCTGCTGGTCCCCCTGTCGGAGTCCATCATCCTGGGTCAGCCTCTTGATCAGGCGCCCCCGAGCGCGAGCCCCCTGGGTCAGCGGCGCATCGGCGCGACGCTCGCCGACCTGGTGGCAGTGCTGCGCCGTGGTGAGGCGCGGCAGAACATCGAGCTCGATGTGTGGGATGACGGCCAACGCACGATCTGCCTGAGCGCGTCTCCACTCCAGTCCGTGAGCGGCGAGCCCGCCGGCGGCGTGATCGTCATCCGCGACGTGACGGAACAGCGGGCACTGGACCGCTTGAAGGCGCGCGTGCTGCAGATTGCGTCACACGATCTGCAAACGCCGCTGACCATCGTCAGAGGCCAGGCGCAGTTTTTGGAACGGCGGGTCGTGCTGGGAACCGCCGACCCTGAGTGGCTGTGCCACGGACTGTCGGCGATCATCGCGCAAACCGATCGGGTGACGGAGATGCTGCGGTTGCTGCTCGACCTCTCCCTGCTGGAGGGCGGGCGAATCGATCTGAACGTCACTCCCACCGACCTTGCGGCCCTGGTCCGTGAGGTGGCCGACGAGGCGCGATTCCTCTCGGAGCTTCATCCCATCCACGTCAACGCACCCGCCAGCCTCGAGGGCGAGTGGGACCCGGCGCGTTTGCGACAGGTTCTACAGAACCTGATCAGGAACGCAATTAAATACAGCCCCGGCGGCGGCCACG
>VBGG01000102.1:5211-23507 GCA_005883405.1 Chloroflexota bacterium
GTGTCAGTTCGCGACCGTGGTATCGGTCTTCAGCCCGAGGAGGCCGAACATGTGTTCGAGCAGTTCTACCGCGCTGCCGCCGCGCGGCGGCTCGAGGGGAGTGGGCTCGGCCTGTACATCTGCCAGGCGATCATCGCGGCTCACGGCGGGCACATCGATGCGACCTCGCCCGGGCCCGGAAAGGGAACCACATTCACTTTCGACATGCCGCTCAAACACAGCGTGGACCGTTCGCGAGCCGTTCAGTGATCGGGTCAGTGACGTCCGCGCTTCTGGGAAACGTGTTTCCGACCGCGGCCGCGGCCCTGCTCGTACTCAGCGTCTCGCCAGTAGTCACCGCGGAGACACCACACCTCAATTCGCGTGGCTCGTCGGCGCACATCGCGCCCGACCTGCAGCGACGGATGCAGAGCAACCCAACGCGACAGGTGCCGGTCATCGTCCAGATGAAGGCCCTGCCGCCGGTGCCGCGCACCACGAGCCAGGCTGCTCAAACGGCATTGGGACTCGTGCGCCAGCACGGTCAGGGTGGGAAGGCGCTCAGGATCATCCAGGGCGCTTCGGGCGTGCTCGCGCCCTCCGAGATCGATGCCCTGGCGCACGATCCACGCGTCGCGGCGATCTACGAGGACCACCCTGTCAGACGGAGCGACACGACAAATCTGGTGACGGCCTACCCGGCCGAGGTCAATGCCACGGACGTTTGGGCGGCGGGTGGCAGCGGGCAGGGCGTCACCGTGGCGGTGCTCGACTCGGGCATCGCGCAAGATCCCGACCTGAGCCAGCCGACCAACCGCATTGTCGCGGCCGTGAACTTCGCCGATCCGCTGCCGTTGGGCGTGCAGGACCCAGGCGGGCACGGGACGCATGTCGCGGGGATCATCGGCGGTAACGGCACAAACTCGAATCGTCAGTACGTGGGCATCGCGCCCAGGGCGAATCTGCTCGATGTTCGCGTGCTCGACTCCCAGGGATCGGGGCGCGCCTCGTCCGTCATCGCCGGGCTGCAGTGGATCGTCGCCCACAAGGACGTCTACGGAATCCGCGTCGTCAATGTGTCAATTGGCGCGCCAGCCACCACCGACTTCGTGCACGATCCGATCGCCGCGGCGGTCGAGGTGGCCTGGCTGCGCGGCATCGTGGTGGTCAGCTCCGCGGGCAACGGTGGCTTTGGCGTCGTCGATTCGCCCGGCATCGATCCCCACGTCATCACTGTCGGCGCCCTGGACGATCAGGGCACGCCCTCCCCGAGCGACGATATCCAGCCTGCCTGGACTGGCTGGGGCATTCCGATCGGCAGTGATGCCAAGCCGGACGTCGTAGCACCGGGCCGCCGCATTGTGTCGCTGCGCGTACCTGGCAGCACGCTCGACAAGCTCCTGCCCGATCGTGTCGTCGCCGCTTCCAATGGCGCGACGTACTTTCGCCTGAGCGGCACGTCGATGGCGACCGGCGTCATGTCGGGCGTCGTCGCACTGCTGCTGGAGGCGCATCCTGGCCTCACACCCGACCAGGTCAAGGCGATGGTGTCGCGCACAGCGCGGCCTTTCGGGCAGCAGTTTGGACTGCTGCTACCCAACCCGACTGCCGGCATGGGCATCTCAGACGCACACGCTGCTGTTGGCAGTGCGCCGCCGATCGTCGCTCCGCGTGGACTGCGGCTGGCTGACGCGGCTGCCCAGGCGCTGTACCCCGTTCTGTACGGACAGCCGCTGAACTGGAAGGATCCCTCGTACGCCGGGGTGGACTGGTCTCAGCTGAACTGGTCGAACCTGATCTGGGACAACCTGGTCTGGGACAACCTGAACTGGGACGCGTTCAACTGGAACAACCTGATCTGGGACAGCCTGGGCTGGAACAACCTGATCTGGGACAGCGCCACCTTGAACAACCTGATCTGGGACGTGCCTTCGACCGGCCCGGCACCGGACTGATCCGCGCCTCAGACGGTAGCCCTGAAGCCGCGCGGCGTGCGAACATACGTTCGTGTCGCCCGAGGCGACCATCCTCCACGCTGACCTCGATGCGTTTTACGCGTCTGTCGAGCAGCGCGACGATCCACGCCTGCGCGGCCGGCCAGTGATCGTCGGCGCGGGTGTGGTGCTCACGGCCAGTTACGAGGCCAGGGCCTGCGGGGTGCGCGGCGCGATGGGTCTCACGCAGGCCAAGCGGCTGTGCCCGCAGGCAATCGTCGTGGAGCCACGCTTCGCGGCCTACTCGGACGCGAGCAAGGCGGTCTTCGAGATCTTCGAACACACTTCGCCGTTGGTCGAGGGCCTGTCAATCGACGAGGCGTTCCTCGATGTGCGCGGGCTGGGCCTCCTGTCGGGCACGCCGACCGAGATCGCGGTCAAGCTGCGTCAGGACGTCCGCGAGCGGGTCGGACTGCCGATTAGCGTCGGCGTGGCACGCACCAAGTTCCTCGCCAAAGTGGCCAGCGATGTGGCCAAACCTGACGGCCTGCTGGTCGTGCCGCCGGATGGCGAGGTGGCGTTCCTGCACCCGTTGACCGTGGAGCATCTGTGGGGCGTGGGACCGGCGACCGCCAGCAAACTTCGCGCACGCGGGCTGACGACGGTGGGAAACCTCGCGCAGGTGGCTGAAGCGGCGCTCACCGGCATCGTCGGGCGTGCGTCCGGCCGGCACCTCCACGCCCTGGCCAACAACCTCGACCCACGCCCGGTCTACGTGGGCCGCCGTCGGCGTTCGATCGGGTCGCAGCGCGCAATGCGCCGCGGCCCGAAATCGATCCGCGCCATCGACACGACGCTGGTTGCCCTCGTCGACGGCGTCTGTCGTCGACTCCGGGCGGGCAGACGCATCTGCCATACGGTCATGCTGCGCCTGCGGTTCGACGATTTTTCGCGCGTGACGCGCTCGCACACGCTGGCGCAGGCCACCGCCCAAACCCAGATCGTCCTGGTCGCTGCCAGGGGTCTGCTGGTGGCCGCCATGCCGCTGATCAAAAGCCAGGGACTGACGCTGGTAGGCGTCTCGGTGGGCAACCTCGAAGACGACAGCGCCATCCAGCTGGCGCTACCATTCGACCGTCGCCCCACCGTCGCGAGCGCGGTGGACGCCGTAATCGACCAGGTACGCGACCGGTTCGGAGCAGCGGCCATCACCCGCGCGGTCCTGCTCGGCCGCGACCAGGGCTGGTCGATGCCGCTTCTACCGGACTGAGGAGGCGCGGCACAGGTCGCTTTTTTCGGATCTTCGCGCGACATGTCGAATTCGGTAAGACTCGTTCGACGCATTCGTAGAGCCCGACGCGAGGCTCGAATTCGAAACCAGAAGGAGAAGTACGACGATGCGGTTCATGGTCATGGTGAAGGCCACAAAGGAAAGTGAGGCCGGTGTTCTGCCAAGCGAGCAGCTGCTTGCCGATATGGGCCGCTACAACGAGGAGCTGGCCAAAGCCGGCGTGATGCTGGCCGGCGAGGGCTTGCATCCCAGCTCGAAGGGCGCGCGTGTCAAGTTTTCCGGCGCCAGGCGGACGGTCGTCGACGGACCGTTTGCCGAAACCAAAGAGCTGGTCGCCGGGTTCTGGATCCTGCAGGTCAAGTCGAAAGAAGAGGCCATCGAATGGGTCAAGCGCTGCCCGAACCCGATGGAGGGTGAGTCTGAGATCGAGATCCGCCAGATATTCGAGGCGGAAGACTTCGGTCCAGCCTTCACGCCCGAGCTGCGGGAGCAGGAGGCGCAGATCGGCGCGCAGATGGCCAAGAACGCCAGCCGCTAGGCGTCGTGATCGACCGCACCATCGAGGCGGTCTGGAAGATCGAGTCGCCCAGGGTCATCGCCGGCCTGACGCGCATGGTGCACGACGTCGGTCTGGCCGAGGACCTGGCTCAGGACGCGCTGGTGGCGGCGCTGGAGCAGTGGCCCCAGTCGGGCGTCCCGGATAACCCGGGCGCCTGGCTCACGGCCATCGCCAAGCGGCGCGCGATCGATCTGTTCCGTCGCAACGAGCGCCTTCAACGCAAGAGCGAGCTGCTCGGCCGCGACTTCGAGCTCCAGCAGGAGGTTGCGCAGCCGGATCTCGACGCCATCGCCGACGACCAGATCGGCGACGACTTGCTGCGTCTGGTCTTCATCGCCTGTCACCCGGTCCTTTCGACCGATGCGCGCGTTGCGCTGACACTGCGCTTGCTTGGAGGTCTGGCGACCGAGGAGATCGCGCGTGCCTTCCTCGTGCCCGAGGCGACCATCGCTCAGCGCATCGTGCGCGCCAAACGGACGCTCGCCGAGGCGCACGTCCCCTTCGAGGTTCCGAGCGGGTCCGACCTTGCGGCCCGTCTGTCTTCAGTGCTCCAGGTGATCTACCTGATCTTCAACGAGGGCTACTCGGCGACGGCTGGCGACGACTGGCTGCGGCCCGCGCTCTGCGAGGACGCGCTCCGCCTCGGCCGCATTCTGGCCGGGCTCATGCCGAACGAGCCCGAGGTCCACGGGCTGGTCGCGTTGATGGAGATCCAGGCATCCCGCACGAGATCGCGGGTGGACGCTGCGGGCGACCCTGTCCTGTTGTTGGACCAGAACCGCACGCTGTGGGATCAGCTGCTCATCCGGCGTGGTCTGGCAGCCCTCGCACGCGCCGAGCAGCTCGGCGGGGCGCTCGGCCCGTACGCGCTCCAGGCGGCGATCGCAGCTTGTCACGCCCGAGCACGCACGGCCGCGGACACAGACTGGGGGCGCATCGCAGCGCTGTATGACGCGCTCGCCGAGCTGGCGCCGTCACCCGTGGTGGAGCTCAATCGTGCGATGGCGGTCGCCATGGCGTTCGGTCCCGCGGCCGGCCTCGAGCTGGTCGATGCGCTCACATCGGAGCCGTCGCTCAAGAGCTACCACCTGCTGCCGAGCGTGCGCGGCGACCTGCTGGCCAGGCTTGGCCGCATGGACGAAGCGCGTTCGGAGTTCACCCGCGCCGCTTCGCTGACGCGCAACGCGCGCGAACGCAAGCTGCTCCTCGAGCGTGCCGCCGCCTCGAGCGGGTCTCAGGTGCTGTAAACCGAAAACGGAGCCGTGGTGGCGCGCGCGCGCCAGTCGGTCAGCACGTTCACCAGCGCTGGGCAGCCCGAGTTGAAGGCTCGCTCCAGCGCGGGGCGGATCGCGGCCGGGTCCTCGACGTACTCGCCGTAGCAGCCCAGCGACTCGGCCATCTTGTGGAACGCGGTGTAGCCCAGGTCGCGGCCGGGCTTCTCGCGGTTGGGATCGGCGGTCCATCCACCGTTGAGGCTGACGACGGTCACGACCGGTATGTTGAAGCGCGCGCACGTGTCGAGCTCCATCGCGTTCAGGCCGAACGAGCCGTCGCCATGCAGCACCAGCACCTGGGTATCGGGCTTGGCCACCTTGGCGCCGACGCCAAAAGGCAATCCCACGCCCATCGTGCCAAACACCCCCGAGTTGAGGCGGTGGCGCGGCACGAACGTTGGAATCGACTGGCGCCCGTAATTCAAGATCTCCTGGCCATCGACCACCAGGATCGCGTCGCGATCGAGGAAGTCGCGCACCTCCTTGCACAGACGCAGCGGATGGATCGGCTGCTGATCGGTGCTCATCGCCCGCTCGGCTTCGTCGCGTTTGGTGGCTTCGACGCGCGCCAGATGCTCGCGCCACGGGGCATAGCGGCTCGCATCGACTCGTCCGTCCACGCCTTGCAGCAGCTGCCGCAAGACAACCCTGGCGTCGCCGACGACGCCGACGTCGGCTGGGCGGTTGTGGCCGATTTCGGTCGCATCGATGTCAACCTGGATCAGGCGTGCCGCGGGGTTGAAGCGCGGCGGAGCCAGATGGCCGATGACGTAGTTGATCCGCGTGCCGATGACCAGCAGCAGGTCCGCCTCACGAAACGCCGTTGCGCGCGCGGTCGGGAAGGACAGCCGGTGATCGTCGGGCACGACGCCGCGTCCCTGCGGGGTCGTGTAGAACGGCAGCCCGGCCAGCTCCACCAGCTGCTCGAGCTCAGCCTCGGCGCCCGACCACAGGATGCCGCTGCCTGTGATCACCAGCGGCCGCTCGGCCTGGTTCAGCAGGCGAATCGCGTCGTCGATCAACGCCGGGTCGGCGCCCGGTCGGACGCGGGCCAGGCACTCGTCGGCGCTGGGGTACACGACCTCGTCCTCTTCGACTTGCTTGTAGAGCAGGTCGCCAGGCATGTCGAGGTAGACGGGACCGGGTCGGCCGCCGAGCGCATGACGCACGGCTGTGCTGACGAACTCGGGCACGCGCTTGGGATCGGTGCATTGCTCGGCCCACTTGGTGATCGGCTTGAACGCCGCCACCTGGTCCATCTCCTGGAAAGCACCCTTGCCGCGCTGGCTCAGCGGCGCCGAACCACCGATGGCCAGCAACGGTGCGCAGTCGGCCCAGGCGTTGGCGACGCCGGTCACCAGGTTGGTGGCGCCCGGGCCGGAGGCGGCCATGCACACGCCGAGCGTGTTCTTGACCCGCCCGAAGGCGTGGGCCATCATCGCCGCGGCCTGCTCGTGGCGCACGTCGATGCCGCGCAGTCCTTCCTCCATCGCGGCCGACTCGGCGGCCATCATCGGCCCGCCCATGATGTAGAAGAACGTGTCGACGCGCAGCCGACGTAGCGAACGCGCCAGGATCTGAGATCCGTTCACCATGGCCATGGAGCTAGATAACCTCCTCCGCACGCATGGCGTCGAGCTGCTCGTGGGTACAGCCGAGCAGCTCACCGTAGATCTGCCGATTGTCCTGGCCGAGCAGCGGGGCGGCGACGACGGGAACTTTGGATTCGGACATCTTCACCGGCCAGCCCGGCATGGTGACCTTGCCACGCACCGGGTGGTCGACTGTCGAGAACATCCCGCGCTCGCGCAGGAACGGGTCGTTAATGAGCTCGCTGGTATCGAAGACGGCTCCAGCGGGAATGCCCGCCCGGCCCAGGGTCTCCATGACCTCGCACTTGGTGCGCTGGGCGATCCAGGGCTTCAACACCTCGTCGACGGCGTCTTTGTTGGCGAAGCGATCCGTGTTGGTCGCAAATCTGGGATCACCGAGCAGATCGTCGCGCCCGACGACGTGCAGCAGACGCTCCCAGTGGTGATTGCCCGCCCGTGTCGTATATACGTAGCAATAGTCGTTGGGGCCGCCACCTTTGCACGGGTAGGCTTCGCTGGGCGCATTGGTGCCCAGCACGCTGCGATTGCCGATCCGCGGCGCGGGCCTGTTCCACTGCAGCTGGCTCGCGTACGCGATGCGGCAGAAGTTGATCACCGCCTCCTGCATGGCGACTTCGATGCGCTGTCCTCGGCCGGTGAACTGGCGCTGGTAGAGCGCGGCCAGGATGCCGATGGCGGTGTGCAGCCCTGTTCCCGTGTCGCCGATCGTCGGACCCGGCTTCAACGGCCGACCGTCGGGCTCACCCGTCGTGCTCAACGCCCCGCCGACGGCCTGGGCGATCATGTCGAAGGCGAGGAAGTGCTCGTACGGACCACCGGGCGCGAAGCCTTTGATCCGCGCATAGATGATGCGTGGGTTGACCTGCTTGACCTGGTCGTAGCCAAACCCCAGCCGCTCGATGACCCCTGGGCCGAAGTTTTCGATGAACACATCGGCGTGCTCGATCAGCCGACACAGCAGGTCGCGCCCACGCGGATGCTTGAGGTTGCACGTGACGCTGCGCTTGTTGGCATTCAGCAACAAGAAGTAGAAAGAATCCGCGCCGGGTAGCTCGCTCGAGGCGCCACGCCCCTGGTCTCCGCGTGTGGGCTCCTCGACTTTGATCACCTCGGCGCCGAGCCACGCCAGCGTCTCGGTACACGAGGTGCCGGCTTCAAACTGGGTCAGGTCGACGACGCGCACGCCGGCCAGGGCGGGGCGGCCATCGGGCTCGCTGGGCTGCACCCAGCCCAGTGTACGAGTGCCTCTCTTAAAACCGTAAGCAGCTTGTAGCGTGCGCGGCTCATTGGGGCGCGATCGCCAGCGGTAGCGTTTATGGCACGATGGCCAGACCGGCGCCGCCCGACGATGGGTCGCCGGTGCGGCTGGTCGCCACGATGGTTGGCATCGTCGGCATTCTGCTGCTGGGCAGCCTGACCTGGACGGCGGTCGGCGCGTTCTTCTCCGCGCTCGGCGAGGCGGCGTCGACCCTCACGCCGCGTCCGACGCCGACAAGATTTCCGACGGCAGTTGCCGCGCTCGGTGACGTTGTAGTGGCCACGCCGACGCAGCGGACTGCACCGACGGGCACGCCGACGCTCGTTGTCATCGCCACGTCGACGCCGCTGCCCACTGCGTTGCCCGCCACCGCTGAGGCTGACGGGCGGGCACCATGGATTCTCCTGCCACGGCCGGCGCCGGGCAGCCGCGTTCCGCCAGGCGCCGTGACGGTCGAAGCTCGTGGTCGCGGCGCTGCGCCGATCACCGCGCTGCGCCTGGACCTGGATGAGCACCAGCGTCATCGCCGGCCCACACTCCGTCCACGCCACGGTCGTCGATAACGAGGGTCGCACCGGCAGCTTCCGCTGGACCTTCGAAGCCAGCCCGTGAGGTATCCACGCCCCGTGCCGCGAGTTCGCTCTCATGTGCCGACTGTGCGCGGGCGACGATCCTTCAGGGCCCCCTCTGGGGAATCCATCTCGCTCTCGCCAGCGTACGAGTCTGGCGAGCGGATGGGCCAAGCTCAGCGCCGTCTGGCGGCTAGTGGCCGTATGCCGTGGCGTCAGCCGCGGCGCGCTTCGAGCAGCACGACCGTGGGCTCGGCAGGCAGCGACGTCGGGGTGATACTCAGCCGGCTGCGCGGCGCGGCGTCCGTCGCGCCGAGCTCTTTACAGAATCGATCCACCTCGTCGAGCGCGAGCTGGCCGCGCGTAGCCTCCGTCGCGTAGTGCATGGGCACGATCAGCTTCGGCTCGACCTGCGCCACAACCTCGGCAGCCTGGCTGGCGTTGATCGTACAGTTGCCGCCCACGGGCACCAGCAGCACGTCGGCGTCTTTGATCTGGGCGAGCTCCTCCGTCGTGAGCGGCGCCTCCGCCAGGTCGCCCAGATGGCAGATGGTCAGCTCCTCGAGCTGAATGATGAAGGCGGTGTTCCTGGCCGCGGCCCCACGGTCGGCGCCCTTCTTCGGCCGCGCCGTACGCACGCCCCAGATCAAGGCGCCACCGATCTCGTACTCGCCTGGCCCGCGCAAGACCCGTGGCCGTCCTTCGATTCCAGATAAGCCGGCATGGTGCGGGTGATCGTTCGAGATGGTCACCACGTTCGCGCTGGTGGCGAGCGGCGGGTAGCCCCAGCCGGCGCCTTCGTAGGGGTCGGTCACGATGGCCACGTCGCGACCCCGCACTCGAAAACAGGCGTGCCCGAGCCAGGAGAGTTCCACGCCTGAGTCTACCAATCCTCAACCCGGTTCTTTCCTTTGGCTCAAGGTGGACTGGTATAACCGGTCTCCACAAATGAATCTGCTTCGCGCGCTGGTCCTGCTGTTCGCACTGTCGTCTGGCCTGCTCGGCGGGGGCGTCCTCGACTCGCACGTCTCGACTGCAGCCGCCGCTTCGCTGAGCGCGCCGGCCGCGGAGGACGCCTCGACACAGGGCAAAGCCGTCGCCGAGGCCTACAACCTGCTGCTGGACCACTACGTTCATCCGCCGGACACCGCCGCCCTGCTCAACGCTGGCTGGGACAATCTGGTCAAAGAAGCCGATGGCAAGGCCGTCGCACCCGGCACGGCCCCGGCCTTCGACGGCGACCGCGCCGCTGACCTCGAGACGATGCGCACGGCGCTGGCCGCGTACCTCGACAAGCCCAACAGCGAGCCCGACGGCTTCGTCGCGGCCCATGCGCTGGTGCGGGGCATGGTTCGCTTCATCGACGAGGGCCACACGTATTTTCTCGACCCCCAGCAGTACCACGACTACCAGTCGTGGTCGCGCGGCGACAACACATACGTTGGCATCGGCATCAGCGTCACTTCGCGAAACTCCGAGCCGCGCATCGTCGAGGTCTACGACAATACGCCCGCGCAGCAGGCCGGCTTACGCCCGGGTGACATCCTGGTGCGCATCAACGACCAGTCAGTCGCGGGACTCGCGCTGGACGAGATGACCGGGCTGGTTCGCGGGCCCGTCGGCTCGCAGGTGCGAATCACCGTCCGTCGCGGTGACGACCCACGCGAGCTCCCATTCAACGTACAGCGCGCCGAAATTCACCTGCAGTTCGTCCAGGATCGCGTCATCGACGACGATATCGGCTACGTGCTCTTGCGAGGCTTCCCCGAGCCGTCGGTGATCGATTCGATCGACAAAGACCTGGCCAACTTCCGGGCCGAAGGTGTGCATGCGCTGGTGCTCGACTTGCGCGGCAACTCTGGTGGCCGGATCGACGTCGGTACGCGATTGCTGGCGCACTTCCTGCCGACTGGCTCGAGCGTCTACCAGGAGGTGGATCGCGGCGGCCAGAACAGTACCCATTCGACCCGCGGCGGGACACTGTACGACCTGCCGCTCGTGGTGCTCGTCGATGGTGGTACGGCATCCATGGGTGAGATCTTCGCTTCGGCGGTCCAGGAGCACGGCGCGGCGACGGTCCTGGGCAGCAACACCGCGGGCAGTGTTGCGGCTGCTCAGGTATTCGGACTGCCCGATGGATCGGGCCTGCAGGTGACGGTATTCGAGATCCTCTCGGCGGATGGCAAGCCACTCAATAAGATCGGCGTGGTGCCCGACGAAGTGATCGAGCCGGCCACGCCCGATGCTGCCAGCGGTACCGATCCAGTGCTCGCGCGGGCGGTCGAGCTGCTGCACGACCAGATTGCTGACGGCGCGGGCGCCGCCGTTCCCAGCGCGTCCTGAACCATAAGATTACAGGTGTGATCGAACGGGCCAGCGCGGATGAGCTAACGCTCGCCCAGGTGATGCTGCCCGAAGATGCCAATCCGCGGGGCAACGTCCACGGCGGCACACTGATGAAGCTCGCCGACACCGCCGGCGGAGTGTGCGCCACGCGACATTCGCGCCAACAGGTCGTCACCGTGGTCATGGATTCGATGACGTTCGAGGAGCCGGTCTACGTTGGCAACCTGGTGGTCGTGCACGCCCAGGTCACCTGGACAGGCCGCTCCAGCATCGAGACCGAGGTCACGATCGAGGCCGAAGACGTTCTGACGGGCGAGGTGCGCCGCGTCTCGACGGCGTACCTGGTCTACGTCGCCATCGACGAGCACGGTCGACCCACTGCCGTTCGACCGTTCGAGGTCACCACGGCTGAACAGCGGCGGCGCTGGCATGCAGCTGAGCAGCGTCGAGCGCGGCGACTGGGTCTGGTCGACAGCTCCGTACGCGCGTGACCAGACGGCGGCGCGCGGCTCGAGCGTCGTGACGCCGACCACCTCCAATCGTTTGCCCGCGGCGGCACTACGAACGCTGGACGCGTACGCCGAGACGGTGCTTGCCTGTCCGCCAGGGGTGGCTCGGCGTGGCGGGGTGCACCTCCTCGGCGCCTCTCGGCGCGGCCTGCCCGCCTGGCACGGCTTCACCATGCCCATCGTCGGGTTGAGCTTCGCTTCCGGCGCGGTGATCGCCTGCCGACCCGACCTGGTCGAGCGACTGCGCGCCGAGCTGGGCTCCGACATTCATCAGCTATACCTCGACGGACCGGCTTTCCGACGGTTGTGGCGGGCGGTGCAGCGATGCGCGCCGAACGCCTTCACGCTCGCAGGCGATCTCCGCGCGGCCGACGAGGCGACGTTTGTGGCCTCGCCGGGCATCGAGGGCGCCGAGCACATCGCTGAGGACGACCCCTCGGCGCTGCACCTGCGCACCCGTTTCGACGGGGCGATCTTCGGCGTGCGCGGTCCGCGCGGACGGCTGGTGTCGTGGGCGGCGTTGAAGCTGAAGTCGGAGCGCGTGTGGGAGATCGCCGTCGCCACCGAGGCGGACTACCGCGGCCGCGGGTACGCGCGCGACGTCGTCTCGGCCGCCGCGCGGTTCAGCCTCGATCAAGGTCGGCTGCCGAGCTACATTCACGATCGCGACAATGGCGCCTCCGCCTTCGTCGCGCGCGCGGTGGGCTTCCAGTTCTACGCCGAGATCGTCCTCAGCGAGTACTGAGAGTTCCGAACCAGTGGCCTGAGAAAATCAGGAAGCCGAAGCACACGCTCTGGGATGTCAACACGACTTCCGCCAGGCGCCACCGCGCGCCTTCACCCCAGACGTGGTGGCTTGTTCCAGCGGCTGAACAGGTCGTGACCTGTCAACAGCGCCGCGTGATACAGGCCGTACGCACNTCGAAGAACAGATACAGGCTGTAGGCGTACATGTATGACAGCGTGCCCGCCAGGCCTGGCGTCGAGCAGCAGCGGGTCCGCACCCAGCTCGGATAGGCCACTAAGAAGGAGCTGGAGGTCGGTAAATTCCGCCGTGTGCTGCAGGTTGTCGATGAACCACTCGTCGTTGAATTGACCCCGCCGATCAGCGACGAGCCTGCGGTATTTTTCGGTCCAGATCGTGTTGTCAAATCCAAGATCATTGTTGTTCGACGCGACCATCTGCTCCGCTTCGGCGGACTGTGTCAATCCGACCACTGGATGTCTTCTGTCGCCCGTGGTGATTGGCTGTACTGGTCAATGTGCTGCGCCTGGATGTACGAGTGCGTCGCCCACATGTCCTGAAGCTCCTGAAACGCCCTGAAGGATTTCGAAAGATCGCCGGCCCTCTGCGTCAAGCGTCGAGCGCGGTACGCTGAACCCGGTCAGCCATGCGCTTCGACACCCTTGCCGTCCACGCAGGCGCGCCTGCCTTCACGATCGACGGCGCACACCCGACCGCGCCGCCGCTGGTGCCTGCCTCGAGCTACTGGTACGACTCAGCCGACGATCTGGACCGCGTGCTCGGCGATCAGCAGCCGGGCTACTCCTACGCCCGCTATGCCAGTCCTACGGTGGTCGCCTTCGAACAGGCGCTGGCCGCGCTGGAAGACGCGCCGGCCGCGGTTGCGTTCGCCTCAGGCATGGCGGCAGTGCATGCCGCGGTGCGCCTGTACGCCCAACGGCCAGGCTCCGTCCTGCTCGCCTCGCAGGATTGCTATGGCGGCACATTCACCCTGCTCGGCAGCACGCTGGCCAGCGAAGGCGTGAACGTGCAGTTTGTCGACGTCTTCGATATTGAAGGTCTGGCACGACGCGTCAGCGAGCAGAAGCCGCAAGCGCTGCTGGTCGAGGTCGTCTCCAATCCGCTCGAGCGCGTGGCCGACCTGGAAGCGATCGCCGCGCTGTGCAAGCAGCGCAACGTGGCGCTGCTGGTCGATTCAACCTTCACCACTCCCTACCTGATCCGACCCCTCGCCCAGGGCGCCGCCTGCGTGATCCATTCAGCCACCAAGTACCTCGGCGGCCATGGCGACGTCACCGGCGGCGTCGTCGCCTGCGCCACGGATGACCAGGCCGCTGCGCTGCGCAGCTGGCGTAAGTACACGGGCTCGGTGCTCGGTGTGCTGGAGGCATATCTCTCAGTGCGCGGCATTCGCACGCTCTCGCTACGCGTGGCTCGCCAGTGCGCCAACGCCGCGGCCGTGGCGCACACCCTCTCGCGCGACCCGCGCATCGAGCGGGTTTACTACCCCGGCCTGCCCGACAGCGCTGACTATCCGGTCGCCTGTCGCCTCTTCCCGGAGGGCCTGTTCGGCGCCGTGCTGGCGTTCGCCATTCGCGACGCTGAGCGGTCTACGGTGATGCGCTTCCTCGAGCGTCTGAAGCTGGTTCGTGCCGCGCCGACGCTTGGCGACTGCTTCAGTCTGGTGCTGTACCCGGTGATTGCGTCGCACCGCGGCCTGACGCCCGAAGAGCGCCGACAGCGCGGCATCCATGACAACGTTGTCCGCTTTTCAGCTGGTCTGGAGGACGCGGCCGACCTGCTGGCCGACTTCGATCAGGCGCTCTCGTAGCTATCAGCTATCAGCTATCAGCTATCAGCTATCAGCTATCAGCCGTCGGCTATCAGCCACCGGGCTCAGGTGACGGCTGATCCTGTTCGTTCGGCGGCTGCTGATCGCTACTTGCTGACGGCTGACCGCTGACTGCTGACGGATCGCCTGACGGCTCGCCGACGAGGATCGTCCCGCTCATCCACGGGTGCAGCGTGCAGACGTACTGGAAGGTGCCCGACTGGTCGAAATACCAGGAGAAGCCTTCGCTCGGATCGAGGTTGCCCGAGTCGAACGATCCGTCAACTGCCGTAACCGTGTGACCGTCCTGGCCCGCATTGGACCAGGTCACCCATGTACCCGGCGCGATGCTGCGCGTGGCCGGCGCATAGCCCCACTTCGGCGTCGGCCGAGGCGCGTCCACGATGTTGATCGACACCGATTCGCCCACCGCCAACGCGCTCGTCCCACTCACGCCGAGGAGCACCGCCGTCGCCACCGCCGCCACCACACACTTCATGCTACTCAGCTGGATCCCGTCAGCGGAGTGCTGTTCCGCCTCCCGCCCGCAATCGAGCCCAGCAAGCGGTCGAGCCCGAGACCTGTCATGGCAGACCTTGAATCCGAGCAACAGAACGGGTCCCTCCGGGGAATCCAACTCATGCGCGCATGACGCTGATGGGGTCGAAGCTGCCCGCCAGGATTGGCGCGGGATCCGCTCCAACCACGTCCTTCAACACCCCCGCGTAAACGGAGCGGAAGTCGGCGTTGAACTTCAGGTCGCCGTTGTTATCCAGGTCGCTGAGGCTCGGGTACGT
Source organism: Chloroflexota bacterium (assembly GCA_005883405.1). Taxonomy (GTDB): domain Bacteria; phylum Chloroflexota; class UBA6077; order UBA6077; family CF-72; genus CF-72. The sequence continues at coordinate 19,917 of VBGG01000102.1, forward strand.
GCCGTACAGGCCACCCTGGACCTTGTTGCCGATGATGAACATCGGCTCCGCGGTACCGTGGTCAGTGCCACCCGAGCCGTTCTGCTTCACCCGCCGACCAAACTCGGAGAACGCCATGATGACAACGTTGTCCTGCTGCTGCATGTTAGCCAGATCCTGCATGAACGCCTCGAGCGCGTCGCCATCCTGAGCCAGGTTCTTATCCTGGGTCGGCTTCTGGTTCGCGTGGGTGTCGTAGCCACCCATGCTGACCGAAAACAGCCGCGTTCCGAGCTTGCCCGCGATCACCTGCGCCACCATCTTGAGCTGGTTCGCCAACCCGTTGTTGGCTGGATACTGGACGGGTGACTGGTAACTGGCGGCGACCTTCTGCAGCTCGTCCGACCCGGCCGGCGCCTGCAGCGTGCCGCGCCTGATCAATCCCTCGTAGGCCGACCAGTTGCCCGCCTGAGAGTAGATGTTCTGCAGCGTCTGCATCTGAAAGGTGCGGTCGTTCTTGTACTTCGTGTCGGTGAGGAACGAGAAGGCGCCGATGCTGGCCACCGCGGGTACGAGCGTCGTGTCGGTCCAGAACATCGTGTTGAGCTGATCACCGACGCTGATCGCTGGCAGGGCGTTGACCTGCGCGCACTCGCACGCCGAGACGCAGCGGCCCAGCCAGCCTGAGCGCTCCAAGGTGTCTGGTCTGGCCGAGTGCCAGATGTCCATGCTTCGTCCCTGGTCGTACATCGTCTTGAGTTTGCTGAGATTCGGGTTGAGCCCAACCGAGTCGGTCAGGTGCAGCACCTCGTTCGCGGCGAACCCTAGCGAGGGCCGCAGCTGGCTGTAGTTGGGATCGGCGAACGGTATCAGCGTGTTGATGCCGTCGTTGCCACCCGACAGCTGCAGGACCACCAGGATGCGGTTCTTCTTTGATGAATCGAGCGCGACCGGGCCGAGTGCGCTGGACGGACCGTCCAGGGCCATGGCGGTGCGTGTGATGAACGATGGGGCAAGGAAACCCGAGGCGACGAGCAGCGCGCCGCGGCCGATCAGTGAACGTCTGGTGAGTGCCATGCGTCTGTCCTCTAACCGAGCTGATAGGAGGGTGTGGCCAGCGCAAGATGCACCAGACCGCGAGCCTTGAGATCGAGGGCGCCGCTACTGTCGAGGGCCAACGGACCCGAAGCATTCAGATAATCGATCAGCGCCTGGCGTGCCTCGGGTGTCGCGTCGCCGTCGACGAGCGATCCGAGGTAGTAGTCCACCAGACCGTCGGGCGAGGTGATCCCGTACGCCTGGACCTGGCCGGGCACGTCAGTGAAGTACGGCTTGGCTGCTTCGCGCCCCATGGCCAGTCGATTTCCAAAGTTGAACCGCTCGAACAAGGTCGTTGAATTGATCCACGCCGGGCCGCCCTTCCAGCCGCTGACGTCTGGCGGATTCAGCAGATCCTGACCCATGCGGCGGAGCACCTGGGTGGCATCCGGACCGACGTTCTGCACGTTGAGCGACTTCAACGATCCGATCACCAGGTCGGCCGGTTGCTTGATCTGGGCGTGGAATGCTCGCGGCGACAGAAACTCCGGCCCGCCGAAAAGATCGCGCAGCACGGCTCGAATGTCGAAGTTGGTCCTGGAAAACGTATCGGCCAGTCGATCGATCGTGGACGAATCAGGGTTGTCGTACACGAAGAAGGTAAAGAGCTTCGTGGTGATGAACCGCGCCGCCGCGGGATTGCGCACAAGGATAGCCAGGATGTCGTCCGCGTCGAAATTGCCGGTCTGGCCCTGAAACGTCTTTTGACCCGCGTCGTGCTGACCTTTGTTGAACACGTACGTCAGAGCTTTGTCGAGTGTATGGCCGGTGAACGCGCGGGCCGCTTCGTGGATGTCCTGCTCGGAGTAATTGCCGATGCCGACGGTGAACAGCTCCTGGACTTCGCGCGCGTAGTTCTCGTTCGGCGCCCCCTTGCGGTTGAGGCGGTTGTCGAGCCAGATCAGCATGGCCGGGTCGCGGGTGACCTTCTGTAGCAGGCTTTCGAAGTTGCCGAGACCGCTATCGCGGAATAGTTGGATCTGCTGCAGCATCAGCACCGCGTTTGCGACTTTGCTGTTGGCGGTCGCGAAATGCGTGTGCCAGAACAGGGTCATCTTCTCCTGGAGTGGCCGCTGCGTGTACAGCATGCGGCTGAACCACCAGAACTTGGCGGCCTCGATCTTCTTCGGGTCGCCCAGGTCGGTGGTCAGTGGAGTCAGCAGCTGGTCGGTGGCCGAATCGTCTACCAGCTCGGGATTGAGCAGTCGGTCGAGCGCGCCATCGAAGCCGAGCGAGACGTACTGGGCAAGCTCGGCTTCGGTGGCGCCAAAGCCCGCACGGCGCAGCAGGTGCGCGATCTGAGAAGGAACGTTATCGAGGGCCATTGATGTATCCGTGCAGTTGATACGCCGGCAGGGCGCGGCGCGTTACGCGCAACGCCGGGCACTCTATCTCGCCGCATGCCAATCGGGAACCCGAGCGGTACTTTTGGCTACCCGTTACCGGCCATACGCGCTACAGTTGCCCCCAACGGCTTCGGAGGTCTCGAACACGACATATGGGCATCCTGGATCGCGTCTCCACGCTCCTCAGGGCCAACATCAACGACATGATCGATCGCGCTGAAGACCCCGAAAAGGTCGTCAAGCAGCTGATCGCTGACATGAACAACCAGCTGGTGCAGGTCAAGACGCAGGTCGCCGCGTCGATCGCCGACGAGAAGCAGCTCTATCAGCGGTATCAGGACAATCTGGCCAAGGCCAACGACTGGCAGCAGCGCGCCGAGCTGGCCGTGGAAAAGGGCCAGGACGACATGGCCCGCGAGGCGCTGTCGCGCCGCAACGCCTTCCAGCAGACCGCCGACGGCTTCAAGGGTCAGTATGACCAGCAGTCGGCGCAGGTCGAGCAGCTGAAGGAAGCACTCCATCAGCTCGAGGCGAAAATTCAGGACGCCCAGACCAAGGAGGAGCTGCTCATCGCGCGCAGCCGACGCGCGAAGGCCGAAACGACGATCCGCACAACGCTGTCAGGCATGGACCAGAGCAGCGCGCTCACCAGCTTCCAGCGCATCGAGGAGAAGGTCAACCAGCAGGAAGCCCGCGCCGCCGCGCTCGGCGAGCTGGACACCGACACCATGGAGCACCGCTTCCAGCTGATGCAGCAGGAGAGCGAAGTCGATCGTCAGCTAGCCGATCTCAAAACCAAAAAAGGCCTCGCCGCGCCCGACGATTCCAAAGCTCTCGGTTCAGGCGAATCAACGCCCTCATAGATCCCCTCTCCCTCTGGGAGAGGGCTGGGCCTGCCCCGTGGAGCGCAGCGGAGCGTGGGGTGAGGGTGCCCTATCTTCCCAAACCTTTGATCTCCTGCGCTTATAGGCGCTCGAACGTAGGCAGCGGCTCGCCGATGAGTGGCGTCGCGTAGGCCACGAACGCGTCGGTCATGCCCGCGCCGTTGGATGCGATGAACGAGTCCGGCAGGCGCTTCTGCTGGTTGGCGACTACCTCCAATGCCACCGTACCCGTCTGCACGCGATAGTGCTCTGCACAGGCTGCTCGCTCCAGCGTGACCATCACC
>VBGG01000102.1:23567-28400 GCA_005883405.1 Chloroflexota bacterium
AAGCTGGTGGGTCAGGAATTGCGCCGGGCTGTCATGGTAGGCGTGCCCAAACGGGTCGACCCAGCGCGGCTGACCGACGGCGCCGATGACCCGCCCATCAGGCGTGGGCTGGTTCTCGCACAGCACCACCACGCACCAGCCGTGTTGCGCATAGACCTGCCGAACGTCTGAAACGATGCGTTCGACGGGTAGCGGCCGTTCCGGGACGTAGACCAGGTGCGGCGCGTCGTCCTGGGAGCGCTCCCGTGCGGGGACACGCTTGTCCTGTGGTGCATCGTGGGAGCGCTCCCGCGCGAGCCAGGCCGCGGCCGGTAGCCAGCCGGCGTGCCGCCCCATTACCTCGATCAGCCGGATCGGGTCGGTGGCCCGCATCGCCTGGGTGTCGAGCGCCGTCTCGCGGGTGATCTGCGCCACGAACCGCGCGGCGCTGCCGTAGCCCGGGCAGTGGTCTGTGCCGGCCAGGTCGTTATCGATCGTCTTCGGCACGCCCACCACGCTGAGCCCCGGCCCGGCCGCCCGCGCCACCTGCAGTGACGTGTCCGCCGAATCGTTGCCGCCGATGTACACGAACGCCGCCACGTCCTCTTGTTTACATAACGCCGCCAGGCGCTCGGCGTCGCCCGACTGAAGACGGTAGCGGCACGATCCCAGCGCGGCCGAGGGCGTGCGCTTCAGCCGCTCCAGCCGAGCCGCATCGACCCCTGACAGGTCGACCAGCTCGCCCTGGAGCGCTCCCAGCACGCCGTATTGCATGCCCAGCACGCGCCGGAACCCGGCCTTGCGCGCCTGGTCGACGACGCCCGCCAGGCTGGCGTTGATGACTGCCGTCGGGCCACCCGATTGGCCGACGAGCAGCGTGCGCAGGGGACTGCCCGGGCTAGCCCGCCAGTGCGACCTGGCGCTCGGGCGTGGTCGTGCCCCGCCGCTCCTTCAACGCGACGATGATGGTGCGCATGAACGCGGGCAGATCGGCCGGCGACCGCGACGTGACCAGCGAGCCATCGCGCACGACCTCGCGGTCGACCCAGTTCGCGCCGGCGTTGACCATGTCGTCCTTGATGCTGCGGAAGCTGGTGGCCGTGCGCCCGCGCACGATGTTGGCCGACGCCAGCATCCAGCCAGCGTGGCAGATGGCAGCCACGACTTTGCCCTGCTCGTGCGCCTCGCGGACCAGTTTGACCATGCCGGGATGGCGGCGCATGTGGTCCGGGCTGTAGCCGCCGGGGATGATCACCGCGTCGAACTGCGAAGCGGTGACCGTGTCCGCTTCGGCATCCACCGTGACCGGGTAGCCGTGCTTGCTCTGGTAGGTCTCAGCGCTGCCCGAGCCGACGACGAAGACGTCGGCGCCCGCCTCGCGCAAGCGGTAGTACGGGTACCACAGCTCGAGGTCTTCGTAGAGTGTCTCTGCCAGTATGGCCACGCGCAGCCCGGCGAGCTCGCCGGCACTGCCATCGGTAGCCTGTTCAGTCGCACGCGCGTCCTTATCCATCAATTTCTCCCGCCGCTAAGGCCTCTCTGGATTCCATCGTACCACTGGACTCGAGGCCGTCGGCCGTTCGGCACAACAGCTCGGCCACCTCTCGGACCGACGCGACGCACGCGTCGGCGAGCTGGCGCACGCTCGGCGGCGTTTCAGGAGCGACCACGCCGATGCCCAGCGTGCGCACGCCACTTTGACGCAGGACGGCGAGCGCCCTGAAGGCATGCGCGTCGGTGATGTCGTCGCCCAGGTAGACCAGTCGCTCCAGACGGTGCTCGCGCACGAGCCAACTCACTGCCGAGCCTTTGGTGACGGTCAGGGGTGGCAGCAGGTTGATGACCATGCGACCTTCTTCGATGCGCAACCCACTGGTAATCGCGCGTCTGGCCAGGATCGCGAGCAGCTCGCGCCGGGCCTGATCGGGATCGGGTGTCATGCGGTAGTGCAGGCTGGCCGTGGCGCCCTTGTTTTCGATCAGGACGCCGGGAATGGCGTGCATGCGGGCGACGTCGTCCAGCACGGCCGCGATCCGCGGAACCCATGGTCGCGCTTCGGGCACCAGCTCGGGGCCACGCTCGCTCAAGATCTCGAGTCCGTGGTTGCCGACGTACGTCAGCCCGTCGACGCCGACCAGCTTGTGGGCGTCGGCCACGGTACGGCCCGAGACCACCGCCACGAGCGCCAGCCTGTTCGCCAACCGCGCGAGCGCCTCCCGCGCCCCGGGCAGCACGATCGCCTGCTCGGGCCGCTCGACGATCGGACTGATGGTGCCGTCGACGTCCGTGACCAGCCCTGCCCGCCCGCCGCGCAGCAGCCCAACGACTCGCCCGGCCAGCTCAGCCGCATTGTTTCTAAAAGATGCGCTTTCGTACACTAGAGCGGAAGCCCAGACTGTCCCTACAGTCTAGGCCCCACCCCTTCCGCGATAGCTCAACGGTAGAGCGCCCGGCTGTTAACCGGTAGGTTCCAGGTTCGAATCCTGGTCGCGGAGCCTCCCGAACTCGAAATCGGCTGTTTTCAGACCTACCGGCTGCGTTGCGAGGTTGCTGAGACCATCAGGTATGCAACCGGTAGGTTCCGAGGTTCGAATTCTGGTCGCGGCGCTCTGAACTCGAAATCGCCCTTGTTTAGACCTACCGGCTACCTTCCCACCTTGGGTAGCACCATCAGATTCGCGGGAGGTAGCACCATCAGACTTCTGGCAGACCGACCGTCTACCTAAACCGGTTGCACTAGCCGGCAAGGCTGTACTTCGTCATCAGGTTCGCCGCGGCGAAGCTGCGCGCGTCCCACGCGTAGTGCCGCGCCATCTTGTCCGACTCGAGGCCGAGCACATCCTGGATGTCCGCGATCGACGCCCGGGCCCGCGCCATCCCCTGGCCGAAGACTCGCAGATCAGGTGGCTGCCCAGGCGTTTGGACGCCCGAGCGCTTCTGGATGCGCCGCCAGATCATGTGGCCGCCCCAGTAGCTGACCGCCTTGCCCGCCTCGGTGATGAGCAGCGCTGGATTGCTCGTCTCGGGCCGCAAGCGCAGGTAGCTGCGGACGTGGGCAAGCCTCTTCGTGCCGATCTTTCCCTGCATCACCTTGCCGCGCTTCGTGACGACTTCGACCTCGCCGGTGATCCGGTTGAGTGCCGCCAGCGGCATGGCCCTCACCTGAGTATAGGTCGGCGCACGGCGACGGCCGAGATGCGACCAGTTCGGCATGCGATTCGGGCCTATGGATCGGGCTCGGCTCCAGCGATACCGATCTGGCCTGGCAGCTGATCCGACCTGATCTGGCCTGGTCCCAGAACCGCATATCGATGCAAGTGAAATTACACCATTCGGGTATGATTACACCATGGCGCTGAACATCAAGGACGCGGAGACCGAGCAACTGGCAGCAGATGTTGCAAGCCTCGCAGGGGAGTCCAAGACCGCAGCTATCCGCCAGGCGTTGCGCGAGCGGCGGCAGCGGCTGTTGCGGGCGCGAGATGGCAGAGGGCGCGGCGACCGTATGGTGGACGTGCTTGAAGCGCGCCTGTGGCCGAAGCTGCCTGCGCGTGTCCGCGGCATTCCTGTCACCAGGGCTGAGCGGGAGGCGATCCTCGGCTACGGCCCCGAAGGCGTGTGATCCTCGATGCGTCGGCGCTGATCGCCATCGTTCTTGACGAGCCCGAGCGCGAGATACTCGTGGCCAAGATCAACGCAGCGGATACTATCGCGGTCGGCGCTCCAACCTTGGTTGAGGCCGGGATTGTCTTGTCGGCACGCGCCGGACAGGATGTGAGCGCTGTGCTAATGGAGTTGCTGGCATCCGCAGATGCCATCGTCATCGAGTTCGGTCAGCGCCACTGGCGCGAAGCAGTCTCGGCGTGGGGGCGATTCGGCAAGGGGCGACACCCCGCTGGGCTGAACTTCGGCGACTGTCTCACGTATGCCACGGCGCTAGTCGCGGGTGAGGCGCTGCTGGCTAAAGGTGACGACTTTACGCAGACAGATATCCCGCTCGCCTAGTCAAGCCCTGGCCGCCACGCGCAACGCATCGATTGACGCAAAACGAGGCGCTTATTGAGTCCATCGAGTTTTGGCGTCAGTCGCCGAACTCGGGGAGCACGCCTATAGCTTTGGAAGCGTCGGTGCGCAAGGCTTCTTCATCGTTAGGCCGTCGAAAAAATCTGGCGTCGGAGACGTTGACAACACTCTGGCACGGGAGCGTGCTCGTGCTGCACCCGCCACAAGCTGGGACGCGCAGGACGAAACCTGATGGCCTCTAGACCAACAGAGTGGGACCATCCAACTTCTCTGAGTGGCCACCGAGGTACGTCGCGCACCGCAATCTCAAATGTGACGCAGAGGGCGAAGTTGGATGGTTCAGCTCTACATAAGGCTGTTACCCGGTAGGTTCCAGGTTCGAATCCTGGTCGCGGAGCCCCTGAGCTCGAAATCGGCCTTGTTCAGACCTACCGGCTTCGTCGAACCGCGCGAATCCAGGTTGGGCATGATATTGCCCCGCTCGAGTCTTCACGGCGTCGGCGTCGGAGCGGGCCTGACGGGCGGCAGGCGCAAGCCCCCGCGGTTGGCTCGAATGACGATGATTCGGTCGCAGGTGTCCTCCAAGAATGCCTGCCGCGCGTGCTACGCGGTTGATGTAGCGTAGATGCCGTGAGCGACTGGACCAGCGGAGACGTCAACAGCAACGGAATCAGGATTCACTACACACGTACTCGCGGCCATAAGCCAGTCCTCGTGCTCGCACACGGCGCGACTGACAGTGGATTGTGCTGGACGCGCCTGGCGCGCGAGCTGGAATCAGACTACGACGTGATCATGCCCGACGCGCGCGGGCACGGCCTGTCGGAAGCA
>VBGG01000103.1 GCA_005883405.1 Chloroflexota bacterium
CAGCCAGCGGCCACAGCTTCGAGGCGAGGCGGAGCATTGTCGCGCGTTTATAGTCGCAAAGTGGCCGTTGTCCGAACAATTCCGGCCCGGTGCGGCGGATCAACCCCAGGGACGCGACTCGGGTTGGGGTGCCGGCGGCGGGGGAGGAGGCGGCGCGGCTTCGTGCGCTGGTCCTGACTGCGCTGGCGCATACGCCGGCGCGGGGAGCGGCTGCGCTGCGGTGCGCGTTTCGGCCATTTCGCGTGCGATGTCAGGCGGCTCGACGCCGTGAGTTACCGCGTCCAGATACTCGAAGGCCGCTCGAAAGCGTCGCAGGATGTTGCCCAGCGAGTCGGCCGCCGGACCATACGACTCCGCCCAACGGGCGGCCAGTTGAATGCGGGTGACGGACTCGTCTCCGGCGCCGACTCCGATACGCTCGCCGCGCCGATCGCGATCATCGCGGTCCGCGCGCTCGTCGCGACCACCGCCACCGACGTCGGCGCCCTCACCTGTGCTCATGCTCCTTCCTCTGATGAACGCCGTTGGGGCATTCAGCTGGAACTCGGAGCTGCCGAGCGGGCGCAACCCGTTCTGGATCCGCGACGAGGCGCTCGCCGGCGTCGGATTGCACGCGGGTGACGCCGTTAGCGTCGACACGCGCGCCGAGGTGCGCGATGGCGACCTGGTCGTCGTCGAGATAGAGCTCGACGGCGACTCAGTGCGCACCGCGCGGCGCTACTTCACTGCCGGCGATCGCGTGCGACTTGAAGGCGCAGGCGAGGGGGTCGAGCCGCTCGATCTTGCCGCGGACAGCGTCATGGTCATGGGCGTGATCGCCGCCCGTCTCCGATTTCGAGCTGCGGACGACCCCCCCGTAGAAGAGCCGCTCTAGAAGTTCGGCCGACAAGCCGCTTTTCGGCAAAAGACGCAGTCGGCCGAACTTCTGTGACAGACTGGCCCTAGGAAGGCGGCAGGCACACAACTTCCTAATCGAGGTTTTCGGCCGCCTTCCTAGGGCCGCGGCCGACTGCGACTTGTCCAGAAAACGCGGCTTGTCGGCCGAACTTCTCAAGCAGCCGTTGTCGCCGCGGCCTCCTCGTGGGCAATGGCCAGTGGCAGCTCGCCTTTGGCCTCGCGATAGGCGGTCCAGCCGCCGTGATAGATGCGGAGCTTGCCGTCTTCCAGCTCGGCAACCTTCGTGGCCACCCGATCCAGCAAGAAGCGATCGTGGGAGGAGAAGATCACGGCGCCAACGTAGTCGTTGAGCGCCTTCTCCAGCTCATCCTTCGACGGCACGTCCAGATGGTTGGTCGGCTCGTCGAGCAACAGCAGCTGGCGTGGTTTCAGTAACAGTTTCGCCAGGCTGAGCCGGCTCCTCTCGCCGCCCGAGAGCGCGCCGATCACCTTGAAGACGTCGTCCTGTGTGAACAGGAAGCGCGCGAGCAGGCCGCGCACGGATTCGACGCCCCAGCCGCTCGGCGCGTGAGCCAGCACCTCGTCGACGACGGTGCGGGATTCGTCGAGCGTCTGTGATTGGTCTTGCGCGTAGTAACCGACGTTCACGTCTTCGGCGGTTAGAATCTTGCCGCGATCGGCGGTGTCAATGCCCGCCAACAGTCGCAGCAGGGTCGACTTGCCCGAGCCGTTGGGGCCGACCAGCGCGATGCGGTCGCCGCGATCGACAGCCAGCGACAGGCCGCGCAGGACATCGTTCGCGCCGAACGATCGGCTCACGCCTTCGGCAGTGAGCACCCGCTCGGGGCTGCGCTTGCCCGCCGCGAGCTTCAGCGTAATGCGCGGGGGCTCAGGACGTGGCGCAGGGACGCGCTCCAGCTTTTCGAGGGCGCGCTCGCGACTCTTGGCCAGCGCGGCGCGGGCGGCATTGGCCTTCGTGGCGTTGATAAAAGCCATCTGACGGGCGATGTATTTCTGCTGGCGATCGAAAGCTGCCTTGCGCTCGGCGCGTCGGCGGGCGCTCTCTTCCAGGTAGTAGCTGTAGTTGCCGTGGTAGTCGGTGGCGACGCCGTCCTCGAGCTCGATCGTGCGCTGGGTGACCCGATCCAGGAAGTAGCGGTCATGCGAGACGACCAGGATCAGGCCCGGGTAGTCGGCGAGGTAGCCTTCCAGCCATTCGCACGCGGCCAGGTCGAGATGGTTCGTCGGTTCGTCGAGCAGCAGCAGGCCGGGCTTACGCACCAGCATCTTGGCCAGCGCGATGCGCATCTGCCAGCCACCCGAGAATGCCTCGGTCGGCTTGTCGCGATCCGTGCTCGCAAAGCCCAGACCGTGAAGCACCTTGGCAACCTCGGCCTCAACCGCGTAGCCGCCGAGGCGCTCGAAAGCTTCGAGCAGCTCACCCTGGCGGTCGATCAGGGCCTGCAGGCGCTCGTCATCGCCCGCGCTGGCAGCTTCGCCGATGGCCGATTCGATCGAGCTGAGCTCGATCTGAGCCTGCTGGAGCTCGGGAAAGCTGGACAGCATCTCGTCCCACAGGCCGCGACCACTGCTGATGCCCGCGTCCTGGGGCAGGTAGGCGGTCTCCCGCGCGGCGTCGCCTTGCAGGCGGATGCCGCCGTCGTTGGGCTGCAGGACGTCGGCCACGATTTTGAGCAGGCTCGACTTGCCAGCGCCATTCGCGCCGACCAGCGCTACTCGTTCGCGGTCGCCGATTTCAAAGGACACGTCCCTGAGGACGTCGTGGCCGCCGTAGGCCTTTTTGAGATTCAGAATGCGCAGCATGGGCAGGTCCTCAACAAAAAACGCGGCCGGCGGCCACGCTACAGACAAACAAAACGGCCCAAGAGCTATTGGGCCTGGCTCGACGAGTATAGCCAGCGCACGTTACGAACCGAATCGTTTCCAGTGCTCTGGAGCGTGGCCGTTCGTACTCACGCGTGCCCGATCCGCGAGCCAGGCCATCCCGATTGCGCAGCGCGTGACGTTTGACTCGACACCATGCCCACACTCACCGAACGGCGTCAGCGGGGACGCCATGCAGTAGCCTCTTTTCGGATGCACGCAGCCCTCGACATTGGCACGGCAACCGACGTGGGCCGTGTTCGAGCGGCTAACGAAGACGCGCTGCTCGCCGTGCTCGCCGACGGCGCGCGCGAGGGACAGGTGCTGGTGGCGGTGGCCGACGGCATGGGCGGGCACAAGGCGGGCGAGGTGGCCAGCGCTCTGGCCGTCGAATCCCTGCAGCGCACCTTCCAGGAGGTCGACGCGTCCGAAACGCCCCAGGACCTGCTTACGCACGCGCTGCAGCGCGGCAATCAGACGATCTGGGAGGCGGCCGCCGAAGACGTCGAAAAAGAGGGCATGGGCACCACGCTGGTGTGCGCGCTGCTGACGGCGGACGGCCAGGCAGTGATCGCCAACGTAGGCGACAGCCGAGCGTATGCGTTCTCAGCTGGCGAAGCAGTCCTGGTGACCGTCGATCACACCTGGGTCAATCAACAGGTGCTGGCGGGCCAGATGAGTGAGCGCGAAGCCCGCCACAGCCCGTTTCGGAATCTGCTGACGCGCACGCTGGGGAACGCGCCGCGCGTGGAGGTGGACCTGTTCGTCGGGGTGCAGCTGCAAGCGTCGGGGGACGCGTTGATCCTGGTCTCGGATGGGGTGACGGGGTATCTGGACGAGTCGGATTTTTCGAAGGTGATGGGAACGACGACTAGCGCAGAGGCCGCGGCCAAACGGCTGGTCGACGAAGCCGTCAAGCGCGGCGGCGCCGACAACGCCACGGCAGTCGTCGTGCGCCGCCGCTAAAAAGCCACGCATCTCACAGCGCGCGGGGCGATCCCGCTAATGTAGTGTCATGCCCGTCGCCTGGCAGACCGTACTCGAGTTCCAGGACATCCGCTACGAGCGCTTCGAGGCCATCGCCAAGATCACCATCAACCGACCCGAAGTGCGTAACGCGTTTCGGCCCGAGACGGTCTCCGAAATGCAGG
>VBGG01000552.1 GCA_005883405.1 Chloroflexota bacterium
ACACCAGCACGTACGAAACGAGCACGATGAGCGCCACCAGACGAACGCCGAGCGTGCGCCACAGCAGGAGCCCGTTGCGAAGGTCGACGATCTGGCCGATTGTCATGAACGCCAACACCGCCCCGAGGCTGAAGGTCGTTGCAAATGCCCGCGCGACAAATGCGTCCGCCTCCGAGCAGATCGACAGCACCGTGGCCAGGGGCATGAGAGCCAGCACCGAGCCGACCGGCTGTGAGCCAAGCGCAGTCAGATCACCCCGCGGAACGAACGTCTGCGTCGCGGCCGTGAACAGCGCACCGAGGACGATGAAGAAGATCACGTCGAAATACTCGGCGGTGGCGGTGTTGACCAGGCTCGTGAGACGCGGGCCCACGGCAATTTCATCCTTGTCCGGACCCGTAAAGCTCGTGGTCAGGCTGGGCAAACTGCTCAGCGCGGCAGGCACGAGCCGGTCGGCCAGGAGTCCGACCGCAACGGCCACGCTCAAGGTCATGCCGAATCGCAGCGCGACCACGCCCGGGTTGCCCTGAAAGGCGAAAGCGGTTGACAGCAGCACCAGCGGGTTGACCACCGGCGCGGCCACGAGAAAACTCGTGGCCGCATAGACCGGCACACCTTTGGCCACCAGCCGGCGCGCCAGCGGGATGACTCCGCAATCGCAGACAGGCACGACAAAGCCAAACAAGCTGCTCACCAAGACCGCCGCCCACGGCCGGCGCGGCATCCAACGGGCCACCATCTGCCCCGTCAGGTGCTGTTGGACGAAAGCCGACGCGAAGACGCCGGCCAGCACGAATGGCAGCGACTGGAGGACGATGCTCACAAAAATGACGACGAACTCGTTCAGCCGCCCAGCCAGGAGAGCATCCCCCTCAAGTCAAGACGGAAAGCCGAGGCCTGCTCCGCCGGCACTCGGCCCAGCCAGCCAGTCAGGTCGGTGTACCAGACGCTCCCCTCCCCATCCACGGCCACACCGAACGGCCGCGCGTCATCGCGCGGGAGCTGCAGCTCGATGAGATTGCCGTCGCGCAAGCGCCCGAGCTTGTGCTCACGCAGCTCGGTGAACCAGACGGTCCCGTCTGGAGCAACTGCCAGGCTGGTCAAGCCCGCCGCCGGATTTCGGACCGGGTATTCACTGAAGCGGCCGTCTGCGAAACGGCCGATCTTGCCGGCGCGCAGCTCGACGAACCAGACCGCGCCTGTCGCGTCCACGGCTACATCGCTCGGACCGGCGGACCGCGTCGGAACCTCAAACTCATCCACCTGACCGTCTTGTCCGATCCGCATCAGCCTGTTGACGTTCTGGAGCGCAGCCCAGACGGTGCCCTGGCGATCGACCGCGATGCCGAAGGGGCCAGCGTTTGGCGAGCGCGCCAGGTGGGGCTCGAACACGCCGTCCTTGAGCCGGACGACGCTGTTGGTCCAGCTATCCGCAAACCACACCGCGCCGTCGGGGGCAACGGCAAGGCGGCCGAACTGGGTCACGCCCGTCGGCAGCCGGATCGACTCGATGGCCCCGACGGGTGGGAGATGGCCGATCGACTCGGCGATGGCGTCGGTGAACCACACGTCTCCATCCGGAGCCACGGCCAGCCCGAGCGGCTCGAGGTTGTCGCGCCCCTTTGAGATCCGCTGCACAGCGTTGCTGCGCAGGACGCCGATAGCATTCGAGTTATCGATCGTGAACCACACGCTGCCATCCGGGCCGACGGCCACCGCTGCCGGAATATCACCACCAGCTAGCATGCGGTGTTCGGGGAACCCCGCCGGTGACCAGGGCCCGAAGCGCCACAACGCGAGGCCAGCCAACACGGCGGCCGCAAAGAGCAGAAGTTTGATCATGCCTGCACCGGCTCGGTGCGTGTCCGCGCGAGCCATCGAAGCGTCCATCCCGCCGCAAGCGCGAGCAGCGCCAGGAAGGCGGCGGCGCCCGTCAGCTCGGTCAGGCTGAGCTGGCTGCCTGCGGAGCGGCCGTCGGCGGCTCGCGCCCACTGTTCGCCGTACGGCAACAGCGAGAACCCGGCGTAGACCATACCCGGCTGCTTCGGATCATAAATAAGCGGACCAGCCTCGAGGTGACCGGGCAGGTTATCGGCCAGCAGATTCCATGTGCCGCCGCCATCCTGACTCGCGTACAGGCCGCGGTGGGTGCTCAATACGAGCTCAGAGCCAGCCGCGTCGGCCGCGAGGGCCCGGATTTCGGTGTCGGTGTCTGCGGGCCGCTTGCCGACCGGACTCCAGCTGAGGCCAAGGTCCGTGCTACGGAAGACCTGGTCGGCGCCAGCAGCCCACAGAGTCGAGTTGTGATCCGCACTGGTCCCAAGCGTCTGAACGCTGCCGGCCGGCAAGCCGATCTGACGCGGCTGCCAGGAGCTGCCGTCATCGGAGCTGGCCCACACCTCGCCGGCGACGACCGCAAACAGCTCACCGCCGGCAACTACGAGCGCAGTAACCGGCGCGTCGGGCATATCCGCGCCGACCGCGTCCCAACTGGCGCCCCAATCGTACGTGCGCAGGATTCGTTGCCAGCCAAGCAGGTAGGCGTGCCCGGCGTGCCCATCCGGCACAATCGCTCGGACCGGGGTAACACCGGCCGGAGTGGGGGACGGCTGCCAGTACAGCCCGTCGTCGGTCCGGAACAGGGCGTGCTCGGTGGCGGCCAGCACGCGTACGCCGGCAGGATCGAAGGCGACCGCCAGGATCGGCCCGATCAGCGTGTTAGGCGCCTGCTGTTCCCAATCGAGACCGCCGTTGCGCGACGCGAGCAGACCCGCGTCGGTGCCAAGCAGCAGGTGTGTCGAATCCAGGGGGTCGACGGCTATTGCCAGGGCGCCCCCGACGGGCCGGCCCTGGTTGGCCTGGAACCAGGTAAGACCGTAATCCCTGCTGCGGAAGAGGCCGCCCCATGCGCTGGCGTCGTGGGTCCACCCGGGTGACGGCCATAGCGCCAGTAGCATCGCCAACAGGAGCAGGCGAGGTCTGGATCGTGTCACCAGCTCAGACCTCGCGAGCTCCCAAAACGAAATCAGCGTGGCACGCCCGGGTTACTGGTTTCCGGGCCAACGCTCGGCGGCGTTGAGGGCCGACTCACGCACACGTTCTGGTCTGGACTACTCGGCATGTGGCTGTTCTCGCCATTGGCGAGCGTCAGCTCGGCTGCGCGTGAGCAATTCAGCTTGTTGCCGTTCGAGTCGACGATGTTCCACCAGAATTTCGTGATCGGGTAATCGTTGGAGTACGACAGCCGCTCATGCGCGGCGATGCAGTTGTCAGGCTGCTGGTTGGTCTGCGTACCGGTCAGGAAGTAGCACTTCTCGTAAGCGAGGAACTGTTGGACCGTGTCCGTCTGCTGGATGTTGGCGACGTTCCAGGCCCGGATCCCTTCCCAGGATGAGTAGGTGTCACTCCCGAAGACGAGCTGGCCGGTGGGCGTATTCGCCTGCAGGAGCTGGGAGCCATAGGTGTGCCCGCGGAAGGCCGGATGGATGATCAGCCCCGGCGCAACCTGCACTCGGCCATCTACCACCTCGGCCTTGCCCGAGATGATCTTGCCAGCAATCTGCATGACCGTCTGGGGCGGGTAGCCGCAGGCCGGACTCCGCGCGCAGGTGTTCTTGATTCCCGCCGGAGCGGTGGGCAAGGTCGACGGCAGCGCCATCGTGTTCCAGGCGCTGATCTGCGGATCCGGGTAGTTGAGGGCCCAGTCGATCGCCTTGAGTTCCTCCTTCTGGATGAAGAGCGTCGCGTTCTGGAATTGATCGAGCTGGCCAGCGTGGTCCCAGTGACCGTGGCCCACAACGATGCGAGTCACGTCGTCCGGGTTCAGGCCGATGGCCTGCATCTGCTCACGCAGCGGCGCGAAGCAGCAGCTGTTGTTCCAGCGGAAGATGTAGTCCTGCTGCTGCCAGCCACTGTCGTACAGCGTGATGCCGCCGTCTCTGGCCTTGAGAATGCCCACATTAACCGGGAAGTCAATGGGCCCCTCGCTGGCCCGATCGGGCATGAATGACCCGAATGGCACCGCCATGAACCGGCTGCTCTCGACGAGCCATGCCGAGTACTGGGGGCCGCTCGCGTTACGGCTGGCGTCATTGCGCAGGTCGTCCTGGTCCTCGAAACCTGACGAGATGACCTGCGGGGGCATATGGTCAGTGTTGGTACCGGTACCCTGAGCCGACGCTGCAGCCGGTCCGAGCGACCCGGCGAGCAGCGCGACGAGACCAAGGAGCGGTACCGCGCGTCTCCGAAGTGTCATCACATCTCCTCCGCTCCTCCGCGAGCGGGTGTATTGGAACGTGATCACGAAACTTCGCGGCGCCGGAGCGTTATCAAGCGGTGGCATCCCTCCTTTCTCAGGCAACCATGACGAGCGTTCAATTCGGCGGGAACTCGTCGGGCCACAGCTTTACGCCGACCTCGCGGATCTTGTTGCTGGCTTCAAGGCTCAACGGATAGGCAGCCACCAGATGCTCGTCGCTGCCGTCGTCGAACAGCTTGAGCATCTCGAGCGAGGAGCGCTGGAACAGCTGCAGAGCTGACAGATACGTCTCGTGCGAGCTCATCAGCGAGGCGGGAGGTTGCAGCGAGTGCAGCTGCGCCTCGGCGCGCTGATAGGTCGCCATTGAGCTGTTGAGCCGGGTCCTGAACTCGTCTCGGTCGAGGTCCCTGGTCTTGTAGAAGATGGTGCCGAGGGCGACGCGGGTGGAGCTTGCCTCGACGTCAGAGTGAATCGGCCAGAAGGCCTCGATGTAGCTTTGCTCCGCGGCGCTCAGGGCTGGTCGTGGAGTCGGCAGCGCCGGACGCGCGACGGCGGCGGACGGCGTTGCCGTCGACTCGCGACTGATCGCGATGCCGACGGTGACGCCCAGGCCGGCGACCACCAGCGTGAACACAACCAACTTGAGGCTTGGCC
>VBGG01000553.1 GCA_005883405.1 Chloroflexota bacterium
CCGGCAGCAGCGCGGCAGACGCCGTGTGGGCCGGATGCTTCCCGTCCAATCTCCCGACGCAGGGCGAGCTCGCGATCAGCGTGTTCGTCGGCGGCGAGAATTATGAGACGGCGAAAGCGGAGATGACCGTGTTTCAGAGCGCGTTGCGAAAATACCCGTGAGGTGGTGATCCAACTTGCTCGGCACCTGGCGCGGCAAAGATGAGACAAGCGGCCGGTCGGTCGCTTGTCCATTCCATACTGATGCAGCGGCACAGCCACACAGATGGCTATGGCCCTCGCGGAAGTGGTCTGCCCTTCAGTTACGGCGTGACTAGAACGGGGCGAACGGTCGGGCTCGTCAGCACGTCCGCGCGACCCCGGTATGCCTCGGGCTGGAAGCCCTTACTCAGGAGCATCCAAAGGGCGAGCCAAATCACTGAGGCGACGAGTAGCACCAAGGCCAGATCGAGTATTAGCTCGGGGACAAAGTTGCGCAGCGCGATGGGAATGGTTGCGACGGCGTAGGCAACTGCCGGAATCCGCGGCGCCTTGCCGTCCCGCAGCAGAGCACTGCAATACAGGATCGATCCGAGTAGGAAGATCATCGAGGCTGCCAAGAATGCTGTTCCGAGCGGCCCGCTACGCAACATCCCGATCTGCGCGCGGTCGAGTTCGACAAACACGAGATTGATCACCCATTCCACTCCGGTTGCGGCTGCCAGCCCAAGGACGTTCAGCGCTAGAGCAACCGAGGAGTACTTTGATGATTGACGCAGCGCGACCGCGGCGAGGCCAACAACCAGGATCAGCGCGAGAGCCTGCGCCAGTGGCGCCACGAGCTGCGTCGCCGCGGTTATCTCAATCAGTCCGGCTCGCTTTGCCGCATTGACGCACAGGATCGCGGCTGGGGCCAGGCCTGCAACCGCCATGAGACGGATCGGAAACAGGTTACGGGTTTCTTTTTCTACAGACGGATTGGTCATGATTGACATGGTTATCTCTCTTTCCCGATGTTTGTCGGTGGTGGGCACTTCACGTTCAGATGCATTTCAGTGGAACGTCTGTTAGTCACATATCCCGTGATGGGGTTCTGCCGTCGGCATTCCGGGTGGGATGGCGCTAGCCGACCAGGCTAATGCCCGACACGTAACGCGTCGTCCCCACGGTTCTCCAACCTTCTTCACGTAATTCTCGAATACGTAGCGCCAAGGAATGACAACAAGGAATATGACGGCGATCAGGCATTCGATGACGATCTCCCATGTCCTCGCGTCCATCTGATGCGCGGACCACAGCGGCAGTGCGACCCTGAGCAGCCATATCGACTTCCAGGTCAGCTCGAAGAAGAGCAAAGGCAGCATCTGCAGCGGATATCGGATGCCCAACACCGCGAGGACGGACATCGCCCCCAACATGCTTACGACGACGCCGCGCTGAAGCTCCCACGTCGTCGTGTTATCGAGAATCGCTGGCCATATCGTGGAGCCGAGCCCCACTACGAGCAGAAGGTAGCCTGCCCGCAGCAGGTACAGGCGGAACGTGGATACGTCGGTCATCATGGAGCCTTTCTTATTGACATGTATGCGTTCATGCCAGTGCCTCCCTTTGCGTGGACCACATCCGGGTTGCCGCGCTCGCCCGCTCCGCCCATCGCTCGGCGTCGACACCAACCACGAGGAGCCACAAGCAGAGCGATCCTTCACCAATGAGCGCGGGCATTTGGATCCAGGGGACCAGCTGGGCTGCAAACCCCGGTGCCAGGAGGTCCGCGAAGCTATACACCAGGTAGGCCAGGCCGTCGATCGCCATCAGGACGCCGATGGCTCTGGGAACGAACGTCGACCTGAGTATCAGGTACGCGATGCAGATGATGTCAAAACCAAAGAACACCCCGTAGATGCTGTAGCTGATTCCCGACAATACGTGGGGCATGTACGCCAGCGCCTGCAGCTGTGCCGCCGGCAGAGCGCTCGTATAGGGTCCGCTGCCCAGAAGGACCAGCGGTGCGAATTCGTTGAGCAAGCCGCCGGCCTCAACGGCGGTCGCGACCAGGATCAAGAACGCGTCCAGCAGGGCAAGCCTTCGGTTCACCACCTTGAACAGCTCGTAAAAGATGAGCGCCAGCGGCACATTGGTCACGGTGACCACGACGTGCGCCACCAGGCTGAGCCGGTAGAGCAGCTCGTGCGTCTGGATGTTGTTTGCCGTGGCTGCCGCATCGCCCGACACAACCAACATGGCGGGAACGATGCCGATGGCGAAGGCGCCTGCGACGATGTTGATCAGGTACAGGGCGCCGGCAATTCTGGCCAGCAGGCACGGCGAAGTGTCCGCAATGGAATCCATCAATGGTCTCCCTCAACTGGTGTTGATGACATTGATTCGACCGCCGGCGTGGACCGCAGGGTGATGACCTCGTGACCGCGCAGCGCCTCGAGAAATTGTTGAACGCTGCCGGCGGCGAGGCAGCGTACGACCGGACCGTCGATCACGTGGCGCTCGCTGACGCTGGGGTTCGGGCACGCACTGAAGCTCGGCTTCGGGCGCTTATGACGTACTCAACGACCGCCAGGTTGATGCCCCAACCCGCACCCAGCATGAGGGCGGTGTTCAGTTCGCTGGTGCCGAATACGGCGTTCCCAATGCCTAAGGTGAACACTTGTGTGCCGGCACCGAGTGCCAGCGCGTAG
>VBGG01000015.1 GCA_005883405.1 Chloroflexota bacterium
GGACTTCGCGGATTACGGCGCCCGCGGCACGCGCGTCGAGGAGCCTGTTGGCGCAACCTACCGCGGTATTCAGGTCTTGAAGTGCGGCCCCTGGAGCCAGGGCCCGGTCTTGCAGCAGCAGCTCAAGCTGCTCGAAGGCTTTGGTCTCAGAGCGCTCGGGCACAACACGGCGGAGTACCTGCACGTCTATCTCGAGTGCGCCAAGCTGGCCTTTGCCGATCGTGAGCGGTACTACGCGGACCCGGCATTCGTGGATGTCCCGCTGGGGCGATTGTTGTCGGAGGACTACGCGGCCGAGCGCCGCGCGCTGGTCGATCCTCGCCGCGCCAGTCTGGAGCAGCGCGCGGGCGTGGTGGCTGTCACCCCGGCGCCTGCCGAGCGTTGGCCCGTAGTCACGGGGGACACCACGCACATCGACGTGGTCGATCGCTGGGGCAACCTGTTCGCGGCGACGCCCAGCGGTGGCTGGATCGGGTCATCGCCTGTCGTCGAGGGACTCGGTTTCCCACTGGGCACTCGCGGCCAGATGTTCTACCTGGATGAGCGGCACCCCAACTCGCTTGCCCCTGGCAAACGGCCACGCACCACGCTTACGCCGTCGCTCGCCTTGCGCGACGGGCAGCCGTGGCTGGCGTTCGGCACGCCCGGCGGGGACCAGCAGGACCAGTGGTCGCTGCAGTTCTTTTTGAACGTCGTCGAATTCGGCATGGACCTGCAGGAGGCGCTCGACGCGCCCACCGTCCAGAGCACCCACTTTCCCGGCTCGTTCTACCCGCACCAGGCGGTGCCGGGCGGGGTGCGCATCGAGTCGCGCATCCCGGCCGACGTGCGCGACGAGCTGACCGCGCGCGGACACAAGGTGTCAGTCGACGGTCCCTGGAGTCATGGCCAGGTCACCGCCGTGGCGCGCGAGCCCAACGGCGTCCTCAGCGGCGCCGCGTCGCCCCGCGGCAGGGTGGCCTACGTGATGGGCCGCTAGCGAGCCTACGCTCTGCGGCGAAACTGCGGGTCGAGCCAGTCGCGCAGAGCGTCGCCCAGGAAATTGAAGGCAAAGACGGCCAGGAAGATTGCCACGCCAGGACCGATGCTTCCCCACCACATCAGGTTGGTGATGTAGCGCTGGTTGTAGTTGATGTCCTGACCCCAGGACGGCGTGGGTGGCTGGGCGCCGAGGCCAAGAAACGACAGCACCGCTTCCTGCAGGATCGCGAAAGCGGTCGTCAACGTGGCCTGGACGATCAAGGTGTTGGCCATGTTGGGCAGGATGTGGCGGGTGGCGATGCGGCCGGGTGTGACGCCAATTGCCCGCGCCGCCGTGATGTACTCCCGCTCGCGGAGCGACAGCACCTGGCCACGGGTCAGGCGCGCGTACACGGGGATCGCGACCACGCCGATGGCGATCATGGCGTTCTGGATCTGCGGGCCGAGTGCAGCGGTGATCGAGATCGCCAGCAGCAGTGCCGGGAACGCCAGAAGGGCGTCGATCAAGCGCATGAGCAGCAGATCGACCACGCCCCCCGCGTAGCCCGCGATAAGGCCGATCGTCACCCCGACCACCAGGCCAATGCTGACCGAGATCAGTCCGACCGACAGCGAGATACTTGATCCGAACATCACCCGCGACAGCACGTCGCGGCCCTGATCGTCCGTGCCTAGCCAGTGCGCGGCGCGCGGCGACTGAAGCGCGTCGGTGATGTCGCCGACGATCGGGTCGTAGCGCGTGAGAACTGGCGCGAACACCGCCACACACAGCAGAAGCAGCACGAGCGAGCCGCCGATCGCCAGCCGAGGATGACGTCGCAGCGTCTGAGTGCTGAGCCGACGGCGGACCTCGAGCTGGACGGGCCGGGCGACAAGCGTTCCTTCGAGCGGTGAAGCGCTGAGCGTCATCCCCGGCTCAGCGCGCCTTCGAGTAGGAGATGCGCGGGTCGAGCCAGCCGTAGACGATATCGACCAGCAGCGTACTGAGCATGTACGACAGCGCCGAGATGAGAACCGTCGCCTGCACGACCGGGTAGTCACGCCCCAGCAGGCTGTCGACGACCAGCTTGCCGACGCCAGGCCAGAAGAAGATCTGCTCGGTGATGATGGCACCTTCGATGAGCGCGCCGACCTGCAGGCCGACGATGGTCACCACGGGTATCAGTCCATTCTTGAGCGCGTGCTTGACGATGACGGCGTTTTCGCCCAGACCTTTGGCTCGCGCGGTACGGATGTAATCCTGGCTGAACACGTCGAGCAGGCTCGAACGCACCTGGCGCATGTTCACTGCCAGCGTGGCGGCGGACAGCGTAAGCGCCGGCAGCACGATGCGGCGCAGGTTCTCCAGCGGATCATCGATGAGCGGCGCGTATCCGCCAGGCGGAAAGACGCGCAGTAGTAGTGAAAAGATCAGAATGAGCATGACCCCCAGGAAGAAGTTGGGGATCGACACGCCGGCGATGGTCAGGCTGGTAGCCAACAGGTCGAGGGCCGAGTTGCGGTTCAGCGCCGACAGCGTGCCGACGATCAGGCCCACGGTGACCGAGAACAGCAGCGCCGCGCCGGTCAGCTCGAGCGTTGCGGGAAGGCGCTCGACGATCGCCTCGCCCACTCGCTGGTGCGTGCGAATCGAGCGGCCGAAATCGCCTTGAACGGTGCGGCCGAGCCAGGCGACGTACTGCACCGGCAGCGGCTGGTCGAGTCCGAGTGAATGCCGCATCGCGTTGAGGATCTCAGGATCGCGGACGTCGCCCGAAAACGTGAGAACGGGATCGCCCGGCGCCAGCCGCAGCAGTCCGAAGGCGATCACCGTCACCAGAAACGCGACCGGCACCATCAGCACCACGCGGCGAATGATGTACCGGGTCATCTAGTCCTATCTCCCTCTCCCTCTGGGAGAGGGCAGGGGTGAGGGTGGCGTACGAGCACGCTCTACTTGGCCAGAGACGCGAGCTGCAACCTCGGAATCTGATCCGCGTAGGGTGCCAATCCCTGGACCTTCGTACTCGTGAGCTGCTGGGCGACGCCGAAGCGGAACCACGCCCGCGATGGGTCGTCGACCACGAAAATCTGCTCCGCTTTACGCAGCGCGGTCTTGCGCGTGGCTTCGTCGGACGCGGCGCGCTGCTCGTCGAGCAGCTTATCGACGTCGGGATTGGAGTAGCTGCTGTCGTTCAAAGGCCGCCCGGTGTAGTTGAAGTCGTACGTATTCCCGTCGGGGTCGATGCGGCCGCTCCAGCCAACATACGTGATGCCCTTGAACACGTGGTCAGACTGCTGCTTCAAGATCTGCGCGAATTCGAGCTGCGCGATCTGCGCGTCAATATCTGCTTTGCGTAGCTGCGCCTGGATCAACTGTGCCTGCTGCAAGAGAGCGGGGTCACCTGAAGGCACCAGGAATTCGAATGACAAAGGCCCCTTGCCGACGGCTGAAACGAGCGCCTTCGCAGCCTCGGGATCGGGCTTTTCAAACGGCTTGAAGTTTGCGTCAAACGCGAAGTGTGCGGGCGCGATCGTACCGTAACCAACCGTGCCAACGCCGAAGAATGCCTTATCGATCAACTCCTGGCGATCCAGCGCCATCGAAATCGCCTTGACGTAGCGCCCCTCGTTGAAGACAAAGCCCTCTTTGCGATTCGGGACCAGACTGCCGTAGGACAGCCCGGGGATCTCCTTGTAGGCCAGGGTCGAATCGTTCTTGACAGTCGCGACGTCTTTGGGGGCGATGTTGTTCGCAAACTGAGCGTCGCCGGTGCGCAGGTTTGTCAGCCGCACGTCGCTGTTGGTGATGGGTCGGATGATGATCTTGTCGAGCATTGGCATCTTGTTGCCGGCGCTATCTTGACCCCACCAGTCGGGATTTTTCTCCAGCGTGATGTGATCGTCCTTGACGGCCTCGGTCAGCACGAACGGGCCGGTGCCGGCTTTGAATGCCTTGCGCGTGAAGTCCTCGCCGGCCGCCTCGACAGCCTTGCGCGAGACCATCATTCCTGCCCGGTCGACGAGCAGCGAGTAGAGCGGCGAAAAGGGCGTTTGCAAGTTGAAGCGCGCCGTAGACGCGTCCACCACGTCGACGCCCGCCACGGGCGCAAGCTCACCCTTGCGCGCGGAAGCGTCCGTTGTTCGGTAGCGGTCGATGTTCCACTTGACCGATTCGGCATCGAAGACTGTGCCGTCGTGGTACTTCACGTTCTTGCGCAGCGTGAAAGTGACCTGCTTACCGTCGGTAGAAGTGTCCCATTTCTCGGCGAGCCAGGGGATGATCTTGCCGGTTGGATCGACGCGTACGAGCGAGTCGTAGATCTGATAGTGAGCGTTGCGGTCGACGAATGCACGCGACAGCATCGGGTCGAAGTCGATCACGTCGTTCTCGAGTACGAACGTCAATGTGCCGCCAGCCGCGGCTGCTTTGCCGGCTGCCTGCGCGGGGGCGGCCTGCGTCGGCGCCGCGCCGGCGGGGGCTGCTGGTTGAGCAGGCGGGTTGGTCGCGCTCGCGGGCGGCTGGTTGGCGGCGCCTCCACCACAGGCGACGATGAGGCCCATCGCTCCGGCGCTCAGCAGGCTCGTCAGAAACTCACGGCGGGTCGTCATCGTCCCTCCTGTCGTATCCCGCTGAGCATATCAACCGTTCTCGCGTTCTTTTCGTTCTCGCGTTCGCGCGTTCAAGCGTTCGCGCGCTCTCGCGTTGGCCTCGCTTGAGCGTTCCAAGAGGACTAGCATCTCATAGAGCCGAGCGTTGACGACGCCCGTGCCCCAACGCGGAACGTGCGAACCCGCGAACGCGCGAACGAAAAGATGCCCTTGACGCTCGATCGACGCCGCTCAGGTGTCCTGCTCCACCCCTCCGCGCTGCCGAGCCGTTTTGGCATCGGCGACTTCGGTCCAGCCGCGTTCGACTTCCTGGAGTATCTGAGCAAGTCTCGCCAGTCGCTCTGGCAGGTCCTGCCGCTGGGCCCAACCGGCTTCGGTGATTCGCCCTACGCCAGCCCGTCCGCCTTCGCCGGCAACCTGCTGATGATCGCCCCAGAGCCGCTCATCGCGCACGGACTGCTGAGCGAGGACGACGTCGCCTGCCTGGCCGAGCTGCCCGTCGACCACGTCGATTTCGGACGCTTGCAGCCACTGAAACACCAGACGCTGCAGACCGCCTTCGAGCGCGGCCGTGAGTCGCTCCGCCCGAGCCTGGAGAGCTTTCGTCGCACGAACGCCGAATGGCTCGCCGATTACGCGCTGTTCTCGGCACTCAAAGACGAGCTCGGTTCGCCCTGGACAGAATGGGATTCGCCGTTGCGCGAACGAGACCCCGCCGCGCTGGCCGCCGCGCGCGAGCGACTCATCGATCGCGTCGAGTTCCACGAGTTCTGCCAGCTTCTGTTCTTCGAGCAATGGATCGCCGTGCGCGAGCGCGCGCGGGCACTGGGCATCGCCATCATGGGCGACATCGCCATCTTCGTCGCCCATGACAGCGCCGATGTCTGGGCGCACCAGCGCCAGTTCAAGCTCGACGATCAGGGTCGGCCGCTGGTCGTGGCCGGCGTGCCCCCCGACTACTTCAGCGCGACCGGTCAGCTCTGGGGCAATCCACTGTACGACTGGGACGCCATGGCCGCCGACGGGTATGCCTGGTGGATCGACCGCTTCCGCCATCTGCTCACACTCGTCGACGTGGTGCGCATCGATCATTTCCGTGGATTCGAGGCCGCCTGGGAGGTGCCAGCGAATGCCGAAACGGCGGCGGGTGGCAAGTGGGTGAGCGGTCCGGGCGACGCGGTCTTCAAGGCCATCACCGATGCCCTCGGCGGGCAGCAGCCGCCGGTGGTCGCCGAGGATCTGGGCCTGATCACCGATGAGGTACGCGCCCTGTTGAAGGCGACCGGATTCCCGGGCATGAAGGTGCTGCAGTTCGCCTTCGGTGACGACGGCGAAACCCCTTACCTGAACCCATACTTGCCCCACAACTATCCCGACCCGAACTGCGTTGTGTACACCGGCACCCACGACAACAACACTACCCGCGGCTGGCTGGCAAGTCTCTCTGAATTCGAGCGGGCGTACTTGACGAGCTACATGGGTAAAGACAGACCACAGACCAGCCAGGAATTGATCCGTCTGGCGCTGAGCTCGACGGCGAATACCGTCATCGTGCCGCTGCAGGATGTGCTCGATCTTGGCAGCGAAGCCCGCGTCAACCGGCCAGGCGCGCGCGAAGGCAACTGGAGCTGGCGCGTGCTCAGCGAGCAGCTCGACCCCGGCGGCGCCGGCTTTCTGGCCGACATGACATCGACCTATGGCCGCGGCCTCTAGCGCGTAGCGCAGTAGCTACCATTTCGGCATGGCCTTCGCAGAAGCGGTCCCGCGGGCGCGTAGTGGCATTCCCGGCCCGGATGATCCCCTCTGGTACAAGGACGCCATTCTCTATGAGCTCCACGTCAAGGCCTTCTTTGACAGCAACGATGACGGGATAGGTGACTTCCTCGGCCTGATCGAGAAGCTCGACTACATCCAGGACCTCGGCGTCACCGCGTTGTGGCTGCTGCCGACCTACCCCTCGCCTCAGCGCGACGACGGCTATGACATCTCGGACTACATGAGCATTCAGCCGGCGTATGGCACGCTACCGGACTTCGAAGCCTTCGTGGATGCGGCCCACAGCCGAGGGTTGCGCGTCATCACCGAGCTGGTCATGAACCACACCTCCGACCAGCACCCGTGGTTCCAGGCGGCGCGCCGCGACCCCAGCTCGCACTACCGCGACTACTACGTCTGGAGCGACACCGACCAGCGCTACAGGGACGCGCGCATCATCTTCACCGACACCGAGCCGTCCAACTGGACCTGGGACCCGGTCGCCCGACAGTACTTCTGGCACCGCTTCTTCAGCCACCAGCCCGACCTGAACTTCGACAACCCGGCCGTGGTGGACGAGATGATGCGCGTCTTGCGGTTCTGGCTGGATAGAGGCGTCGATGGGCTGCGCCTGGACGCCATCCCGTACCTCTTCGAACGTGAAGGCACCAACTGCGAGAACCTGCCCGAGGGGCACGAGTATCTGCGCCAGGTGCGCGCCGAGATCGACCAGGCGTACGTCAATCGCATGCTGCTCGCCGAAGCCAACCAGTGGCCGCCCGACGTGCGGCCCTACTTTGGCGAGGGTGACGAATGCCAGATGGCGTTCCACTTTCCGCTCATGCCGCGCATCTACATGGCGCTGCGCAAGGAAACGCGCACGCCGATCGTCGAGATCCTGGCGCAGACGCCCGAGATCCCGCCGACCTGCCAATGGGGCCTCTTCCTGCGCAACCATGACGAGCTCACGCTGGAGATGGTGACCGACGACGAGCGCGACTACATGTACTCGGAGTACGCACGTGACCCGCGCATGCGCGTCAATGTCGGCATTCGCCGCAGGCTGGCACCGCTGCTCGACAACAGCCGCCGCCGACAGGAGCTGCTGCACAGCCTGCTGTTCAGCATGCCTGGCACGCCGATCCTGTACTACGGCGACGAGATCGGCATGGGCGACAACGTCTACCTCGGCGACCGCAACGGCGTTCGCACGCCGATGCAGTGGAACGGCGATCGCAACGCCGGCTTCTCGCGCGCCGACCCGCAAGCGCTGTTCCTGCCGCTGGTGATCGACCCCGTCTATCACTACCAGGCCATCAACGTCGAAGCCCAGCGCCGCGGGCCCAGCTCGCTCTACAACTGGATGCGGCGGCTGATCGCCATTCGCAAGCGCTACCCGGTCTTTGGCCGCGGCGACATCGAGTTCCTCCACCCGAGCAATCTGACGGTGCTCGCGTACCTGCGCTGCTACGAGGGCCAGACCATCCTGGTGGTCAACAACCTGTCACGCTTCGTCCAGCCCGTGGAGCTCGACCTGCGCGCCTTCCAGGGCTTCGTGCCCATCGAGCTGTTCGGCGAGACGGTCTTCCCGCGCATCGGCGAAGCGCCCTACTTCCTCAGTCTTGGGCCGCACACGTTCTACTGGTTTCGGTTGGAAAAGAGCTGCTAAGCCTAGCTCGCGTTCGCACCCGACATCACACCCTACCCGGCCGCCTCTCCGAGAGCAGGTCGGCGAGATGCCCGTACAGGTCGCGGTAGTCCTCGCGACTGCGGCCGATCACCTCATGCGCGGCGCGTCGTCCGTAGACCTCGGCGATCTCAACCAGGCGGCCCGATTCGCCGGGCACCTCCTTGTAGGTGAGGAAGTAGTGTCGCAAACGTTCAACCAGGGAAGGTGGGCACTGATAAATATCCGACCAATCGCCGTAGGCGGGATCGTCCTTGAGGACGGCGATGATCTTGTCATCCGCCTGACCACGATCGATCATCCGCAGACCACCGATTGGAACCGCGCGCAGCAGGATGTCTCCGTGGCTGACTGGCCGCTCCGATAGCACACACACGTCCATCGGGTCGCCGTCACCGACGATGTCCGACCTGCCGGTGCGGTCGCGACATGCCTGGGCCACCCGCTCGCCGCAAAAGGTCTGCGGGAGCAGCCCGTATAGCGTGGGACACACGCTGGAATATTTCTGGGGACGGTCGATCTTCAGGTGCCCGGTGAGCTTGTCGAGCTCGTACTTGACCGTATCAGTAGGCACGATCTCGATGTAGCACGTCACGATGCCGGGCGCATCCGCTCCGAGGTGCACGCCGTGCCATGGATGGCGCTTGAAGAGCTCCGACCGCATGCTGCTCGTCCCGCCAGTGCAAGGGTAAGGCAGCACGAGCCGTTAACTAAAACTGTCCGACAATTTCTGCTTCTCGCGAACCGCGACGGTCATCGTGAGGCGGTCGCGCAACAGGGCGAGGATGCCGCAGCCGCACAGCAGCGCGCCGAGCGTGAGCAGGCCGTGGAAGCCGAGCACGGGGTACAGCAGACCGCCGCCTGAGGCGCCGATGATCATCCCGACCGCGAAAGCGACCGAGAAATACGCCAGGCCCGTACCGCGGGTGCGATCGTCGCTGCGGCGACTGAGCTGAGCAAGCATGGGTGGCAGGGTGAGCCCAGCGCCGGCGCCGTTCAGAACGCCGGCGAGCGCCAGGACGCCGTCGTTGAGGGGCAGCAGCAGCACGATCGGCGAGAGGGTCATGCCGATCACCCCGACAAGCGCGAGCCGAAACGGCCCGTAACGGTCGGCGATCCAGCCGGCGGGGATGCGCGAGGCGAGCACGGCAATCGCATCGGCGGTGAAGAGCAGCGCCGGATTGCTGTTGGCAGCGCTCGCCTCGATGGGCACGAACGCCTGGATCACGCCCCACTGGGCGACCGACAGCACGCCCACCAGCAACGGCATGAGCCATGCGGCGCGAAAGGTCAGTCCGAAGGGGCGCTTGCTCGGCTCCGCGGCTGGCACGCCGATCACCGTGAAGCCCGCCACGGCGGCCAGCGCGGCTGCCGTCAGGAACAGCGACCGCGGACCCACACCCAGGAGCAGCGTCAGGCCGAGCGGCGGGCAGATCGCCATAGCCACGTTGCCCGCCGCGCCCAACGTGGCGAATGCGACGGTCTGCGCGCGGGACCTGACCAGGTGCGGCACGAACGAGTACGTGCCGGGGACAACCGCCGCCAGGCCGAAGCCCTGGATCAGGCGCAGCAGGAAAAGCGCTGGCGCGGCGGTCAGTGCGCTATAGCCGAGCGACGCCACCACGTAGCAGCCGGTACCCGCCAATAACAGCGTCCGCGCGCCGAAGCGGTCAATGCCCGGGCCGACCGCCAACGCGCCGAGCAGCTCGGCGACGCCGGTCGCGCCGATCAGCAGGCCGATCAGCGTCGGGTCGAAGCCCAGTCCAGCGAAGTACAGCGGCAGCGACGCGCCGTAGATATTGAACGCCGATTGGGCGAAGAACAGGGCGACTCCCAGGCGCGCCAGAGGCCTGGCGGCCTCATTCAGCACAGGAACAACGCGGCCAGACCACCCAGGCACAGGCCAGGGCCGAACGGCATGTACGCGCGGCCCGAGCGCATAATTACCAAAGCCACCAGCGCCAGGAGGCCCCCCAGCAAAACGCCCCATACGAGGGCATTCGCAGCGCAGCTCGCCGCGCCGGCCGCGACCATTGCGGCGATGGTGATATCGCCACGGGCCAGCGCCTCAAGGCCTCCATGTCTCAGCCGACCGTACAGAAGGCCGATGCCGTACAGGACTCCGAACGCGGCCGCGCCGACAGCTGCGGCAACCAGACTCCAGTACCAGAGCACGCCGTGGTAGTGCCACCCAAAAGCCACGCCGAGGGCGATGCCGATCAGGGCTACGTATGTGTATACGTAGCGGGTGCGCAGGTCGGTCACCGTCACCTGCACCAGCGGCACCGCCAGCAGGCCCGCTTCCAACCACCTCACGAGATCGCCAGACACCAGCAGCGGTATCGCCGCCCAGACCAGCGCCAGCCCGCCCCCCAGCAAAACGCCCCATACGAGGGCATTCGCAGCGCAGCTCGCCGCGCCGGCCGCGACCATTGCGGCGATGGTGATATCGCCACGGGCCAGCGCCTCAAGGCCTCCATGTCTCAGCCGACCGTACAGAAGGCCGATGCCGTACAGGACTCCGAACGCGGCCGCGCCGACAGCTGCGGCAACCAGACTCCAGTACCAGAGCACGCCGTGGTAGTGCCACCCAAAAGCCACGCCGAGGGCGATGCCGATCAGGGCTACGTATGTGTATACGTAGCGGGTGCGCAGGTCGGTCACCGTCACCTGCACCAGCGGCACCGCCAGCAGGCCCGCTTCCAACCACCTCACGAGATCGCCAGACACCAGCAGCGGTATCGCCGCCCAGACCAGCGCCAGCCCGCCCTGGGCAAGCGGGTCCCGCACCAGCAGGCCGCGCCCGCGGATCTTGTCCACGTCTTCTCGCGGCTGCAGCAAGTCGGTGAGCCAGGCGGAGGCCCAGCCCAGCGCCCAACCGATCACCGCGGAGAGCGGAACGTACACCAGGTTGGCGGCCATACCTCGTCCCGGAGAATCTACCCGAGTCGTCCCGCCCGAAGAGGCACGCTACTTGCCACCGAACCCGTGTGCGCGGACAGTAGAGCCACACGCCTCACGGAGGACAGCTGATGGAGCTCTGGCTACTCGGCGCCGGGGTGATCGTGCTGATCGCGATCACGCTGTTGCTCGTCTGGCGCGCGCCCAGCGCCGAGATGGTAGGCGCCTCCGTCCGCAACGAGGAGGACACTCGCATGATGCCCCAGGGCGACGAGTTCGAAGACCAGTACACCAGCGCAACAGCCGATCTGTCCGCCGGCGGCGTAGCCACCACGCTCAACACCGCGGGGGCGACGGCGGCCGAGGCTCCGCTTCCGACGCCGTACGGCGCGGCGGGTGAGGCGTGGTCGTCGCCGACAATCGCCCACGAGGGCATGGCGGCGATGCCTGGCTCAACTCCCTCGACGCCGCCCGCGAGCACACCGCAGCCGGCACAGGCGCCGATGAATTGGCGGTGGTCGGCAGCGCCGCCACCAGGACGTTGGGCGACGCCCGCGGATCGCACGGCGGGAACGATCGGCGTGGGTGTCGCCGCGCTCCTCACCCTGGCCGGTGCAGTCGTCGGGGCCTGGCTCTACGCGCGCTGGCAGAGTCGCCGCAACGCGCCGATCAACCGTCTGCGGCGAAGCCTGCGTGAGGCGCGCGGGCAGCTCAGGTAGTCGAAGTCGCGCCCTGCTGACGCCGCTCGCGCGTCGGCCAGCGCTCCCGCAGCTGACCGAGCGAGCCAAAGGCGTGCCGCATGGCGGTGCGCAGCGCTTCTGCGCGTTGGCTATCGGCGGCTTCGACCTCCACCAGGCGCTGGAACTCGCCCATGCGCCGGAATTTCCGCCACCGCTCTTCGACCAGTCGCCGCGAATCTCGCTTGCGTAGCTCGAGCAATGCGCTGATGACCTCACCGCGCAACAGCAGCGCGGCGTAATCAGGATCAACGTGGGCGCCATTTTCAGGCTCGGGCACGATGGCGTCCACCACACCCAGTACCAGGCAATCGTAGGCCGTCATCTTCAACGCGTCGGCGATGTCGCGGGCGCGCGCCGCGTCGCGGTGCACAATCGCCGCGGCGCCTTCGGGCGCGATCACCGAATAGACCGCGTGCTCCTGCATCAGGATCCGGTCGGCCACGCCCAGCGCGAGCGCCGGACCGCTGCCGCCTTCGCCGATGACGACGCTGACCACGGGCACCGGTAGCACGCTCATGTTCGCCAGGCAGCTGGAGAGCGAGCCAGCCAGCCCACGCGCTTCCGATTCGTAGTCGAGGTGCGCGCCTGGCGTGTCGATGAAGGTGATCAGCGGAAACCGCAGCTCGGCCGCCAGGCGCATGATACGGGCGGCCTTGCGAAAACCCTCTGGCCGCACGCGGCCACCATTGCGCTTCGGGTCGCCGTGGCCGCGCTCCTGACCGATGGCGCACACCGTGATGCCCGCCAGGTCGCCGATGCCCGCGATGACCGCGGCATCGTCACCGTAGACCCGGTCGCCGCGCAGCTCGACGAATTGCGGCATGAGTCGCCGAATGTAGTCAGCGGAGGTCGGCCGGTCGTCGCGGCGCGCCAGCTCGACTTCGGGCCAGGCCGAAAGCGGTGGCGTATTCGGCGGTCGGTATGGCTCCGGCGCAGAGCGAACCTCGACAGGGCCGCGCGAATGGAACAGCTGCAGCAGCGTCGCCAGCACACCGCGCAGACGTGCGCGGTCGACGACGCCGTCGAGCTGGCCGTGCTGCAGCAGGAACTCGGCGGTATGCGTGCCCGCTGGCGGTGGCTCGCCGGTGAGCTGTTCGATGACGCGCGGTCCGGCGAAGCCGATCAACGCACCGGGCTCGGCAAGCAGGAAGTCACCCTGGCTGGCGAAGCTGGCGTAGACGCCGCCCGTGGTCGGGTTGGTCAGGACGGTGATCGACGGCACGCCGGCCTGGTGCAGGCGCATCGCCGCAGCCGCGGTCTTGCCCATCTGCACAAGGCTGAGCATGCCTTCCTGCATACGGGCGCCTCCGCTCGACACGACGCTGATGAACGGCACGCGGCGCTCCGCGGCGGCCTCGTGCGCCAGCGCGACTTTCTCGCCGACGACGCTGCCCATGCTGCCGCCCATAAAGTTGAAGTCGAAGACCGCCAGCACGCAGTCGCGTCCATTGATACGCGCGGTGCCGGTCACCACCGCTTCATTCAGACTCGTCTCGCGCCGCGCACGTTCGAGTCGATCGCGGTACGACACTCGATCGGTGAAGACGAGCGGATCGACCGAGATCAGCGTGGGGTTGCTGGGCCTGAAGGAATCGGGGTCAGCCAGCAGTTCGATGCGCTCGGCCGCGGTAAGCTGGAAGTGGTAGCGGCAGCGGCTGCATACCCGGTAGCGCTGCCAGGCCGTGCCCTCCGTCAAAGCAGAGCAGGCGGGACAGTTGGACGGGCTTGTGGCTACGGCGGAAGGTTCTTCGCCCGTCGGCGACACGTTTTGCCTAGCCGCTACCCTTGGTGCCGAAGCGGTCCAGAACCTGATTTTCGACGAAGATGGGCGCACCCGACTGCAGCGCGAGCGCGACGGCATCGCCGGGCCTGGCTTTGACCACCTTCACGTCGCCGTTGTTGGAGACCACCACCTGGGCCAGGTACTCGCGCTGGGTCGCGTCGTTGACCAGGACGCGATCGATCCGGCCACCCAACTGTTGGATGGTGTCGCGCAACAGGTTGTAGGCCTGCGGCTGTTGGTCGGGCGGAATCTGGGTATTGCCGCGCTTCTGGGCGATAGCCAGCGCTTCAGTCAGTCCGACGGCCATGGAGATGCGGCGGTTGCCGTTCTTCTCTTTGAGCGTTAGCGTGGCGTTGTTGGCGGCGCCCTGCAGGTCGGTGACAGTCACTTCTACAGGCGCCGTACCCGCGGCAGCTGCCTCATTCGGCAGGTTGGTCTGGTTGAGCCAGAGAGAGTAGGTTCCGGCGCTCGACGAAATCAGCAGAATGAGCAGCACAGGGATACGCTGC
>VBGG01000551.1 GCA_005883405.1 Chloroflexota bacterium
CGTTTCGCGCGCGAGGCGGGCGGCTTCGGCGCGCAATTCGCGTATGAACTCGGGCGGTGGCTTGCGTCCAAAACGGTAGTAGTAGCGCGCCGTTTGACCGACGACATATGTGCCCGTATAGGCCACGAGCGTCTTCGGCAGCAGGCCGAGCAGCCCCGGCAGCAGCCCGACAAGCGCTCGCGCGGTCGATCGCCAGACGAACGCACCGCCGACGACCGGCATGATCTCGACCAGCAGTTGCCGACCGAGCTCCAGGTCGCGGCCGTACAGGCCGGCCAGCTTGAACAGCAGGAGCACCTGGTTCTTGGTCAGCACCAGCATGTCCGCCACGTCGCCGACCATTCCGCCCAGGATCGGGATGTTGGCCGGCAGACTGGAGACCGCGGCGAACTGGGCGTTGACCCGCGAGGTATCGCGGATCAGGTGTTCGGCGACCGGCTCACGGAGCAGCGCGTGTCTGCGTCCGGCCGATAGCATGACATCCGGCGCCGCGAGCACCAGCGCGCGGAAGAGGCGGTCGCGGACGACGTCATCGCCTTCGGCGGCGCCGATGGTGATGATGCGATCTTCAGGGATCCCGAGCACCAGCATGCCGGCCGCCCCTTCGGTCTGCGCGACGATCACCGGCGTTTCGCTGACACTCAGATCGCTCAGCGCGCGTCGAGCTTCCGTCTCGAGTGGGCCGCCGATGGCCGCCACATACGCGTCGGCCCGCTCGCGCGACTCGGTGCTCAGCACGCCCGCGCTGACCTCGCCCGACTCCGCGGGGTCGGGTTCGATGAGCCGCGCGACCCGCTGAGCGAGCGCCAGGTCCGAGCCCAGCACCCGCAGGTTGACGGGCCGTTCGAAGCTGGCCCGCAACCCCTGCACGTCCAGTTCGCGTGTCAATCGCCAGAACTGGGCAATGTTCCCGATCACGGCGTATCGAGCGTACCGGTTCTGCTACTCCGAAAAACTCGTTTCCGAACTTACGCTTATGATCGGCGTCGTGCGGCGGTTTGTGCTGCGGCTGCTGGCCACCGCTCTGGCGGTGGTGGTGGCGACCCAGCTGTTTCCGAGCCTGATCGTGATCAGGTCGGATTCGCCGCTCGCCACGGTCCTGGTCTTCGCGCTTATCCTTGGCCTCCTCAATGCATTCCTGCGTCCCATCCTCCTTCTGCTCACCCTACCGCTCAATCTGCTCACGCTGGGCCTGTTCACGCTGGTGGTGAACGCCATCGTGTTCTGGCTGGCCACCGTGATTCAGGGCGGCGGTGTGCAGGTGGCCGACTTCGGCGCCGCCTTCCTCGGCGCACTGGTAGTCTCGGTGGTGAGTTTCGTGGCCTCGCGAGTGATCACCTGATGGCGGCGATGCTCAAGCTGCTCCGGCCGGGCCTGCACGTCAAACGCTGGTTCCTGGTGCTTCTCGTCGGCATGGTTGTGGTCAGTCTGGGTATCGCCTTCGCCCTCACGGACGCCTATCGCACGGTGGTTGTCCCGTCGTGGGTCAGCGCGGCGACGCTCCAGTTCATGCCGCTGCTGATGCGCGCCGCGATCTTCCTGGTGCTCGGCGCCGGCCTGTGTGTTATCGGCGTGCTCGGCCTGTACCGATCGCTGACCGCGGTGCTACCGGCCAACTCGCCGAGCCTGCTCGAGCGCATCTACGAGTTCCGCGTGCGCCAGGGCGGGCCGCGCATCGTCTGCATCGGCGGCGGCACGGGCATGCCGACCGTGCTGCGCGGCCTCAAGCATCACTCCGCGAACATCACCGCGGTGGTGACCGTCGGTGACGACGGCGGCTCGTCGGGCCGGCTGCGGCGTGAGCACGGCATACTGCCGCCGGGCGACTTTCGCAACAACATCGTCGCACTGGCCGAGGTCGAGCCGCTCATGGCGCGGCTCTTCCAGTACCGCTTCGGCGAGGGATCGGCCCTGGGCGGTCACTCGTTCGGCAATCTGTTCGTGCTGGCGATGACGGGCATCACGGGCAGCTTCGAGCACGCGCTGCGTGAGACCAGCCGGGTGTTGGCGGTGCAAGGCATGATCCTGCCTTCGACGCTGCAAGACGTCGCGATCTGCGCCGCGTTCAGCGATGGTTCCGAGATCTGCGGCGAGTCGATGATTCCGGAGGCGCGCAAGCCGATCGAGCGGGTCTACCTCAAGCCCGAGCATCCCGCCGCTCAGCCCGAGGCGGTGAGCGCCATCCTCGACGCGGACCTGATCGTGGTTGGGCCCGGCAGCCTGTATACGAGTGTGATCCCGAACCTGCTCGTCGAAGGCATTGCCAAGGCATTGATTCAGAGCGACGGGCTCAAGGTCTACCTCTGCAACGTGGCGACCCAGCCGGGCGAAACGGAGGGGTACAACGTCGAGGACCACCTCGCCGCGATCGTGCGCCACTTGCCGGGGAAGGTCAATCCGTTCGATGTGGTCATCGCCCCGCTCCACCCACCTGCGGCTTTCTCGCCGCAGGCGGACGTCGCGCTTGTCACCACGTCCCCCAGCCGCATGACCGAGCTGCGGGTCGTCCTCGAAGACGTGGTCCGCGCCGACCTGCCGCTGCGTCACGATCCAGAGAAACTCGCCAGCGTCCTGCTGCGGATCTACGACGAGGAGCGCCGCGCGCGCTCGGTCAACGGCACGGTCCGCTCGGCCGGCTGAAGCTCGCCCCAGTTGGCCCGCGCGCGTCCTAGGGCCGCGGCCGAAAAGCTGACTTGCCATACCGTTCGGCGGCCGCGTCCCCAGGTGACATGCGCGTCTTCGGCCGCGTTCCAGACCGTATACTCCCGAAGATTCAATGCATATTGCGTTTCAGATCGTCCAGATCATCCTGGCGATCGTGCTGATCGGCGCGGTGTTGCTGCAGACGCGCGGGTCCGGCTTCTCCGCGTTCGGCTCGTCCGACAGCTCGATCTACCGCACTCGCCGCGGCTTCGAACGGACGTTGTTCCAGTTCACGATCATCCTCGCGGTCTTCTGGGTGCTCGTGTCGATCGGCACCGCGCGCACCTTCTGATCCGCCGAGGTGATCCTGACGCCGCTGTGATCGGTCGCGCGGTGAACGCCGCCCGGAGCGCCCACCGCCCCTGTTAGGATCGGGGGTGATGCGGCTCGGAGCCCCAGTCTGGCGCTGGCTGTGCCCGGCGGTAGCTCTGCTGGTGGCGGTGGTCGGTGGCGGCGCGGCAGACGCGACGCAGCACGTGCCGGGTCGGCTGCTCTTCGCCAGCGACGGCGATCTGTGGGTGCTGGACTCGAGCGGAGCGCACCAGCTCGCGATCGGCGGGGCGCTGACGCAGCCGACCTGGGCGCCCGACGGTAGCACCCTGGCCTACGTCTACCGCGGCACAAACTTCGCCGACATCTTCGTCACGGATGACCAGGGTCAAAGCCTTACGCGATTGACGAATTCGCAGTCAACCATCCTCGACAACAACGACTGGAATCTTCGTCCGACGTTTTCGCCTGACGGAAAGCTCATTGCGTTCGTTTCGGACAAAACTTCGACGTTTCCGACCCTGTGGCTGATGAACTCCGCCGATGGCAGCGGGCGCCACGAGCTGGCCACGGGACTCCAGGAGGAGGGGGTTGACACGCTCGCCTGGTCGCCCGACGGCTCGCAGCTGGCGTTCACGCTGTTCATCGAGCCCGGCCCGACGCAGATTGCGCTGCTGCCGCTCGGGGCGACCGGCCGCCAGGTGCGACGCGTGCTGACCGACTTACCCGGCGGCGCGCTCGATCCGGCCTGGCCGCGACGGCTTCGCCATGGACATTTACGCCGTTCAGCCGGACGGCTCGTCGGTCACTCGGCTGACCCGCGACGGGGTCCTCGCCCGTTCGCCGGTGTGGAGCCCCGACGGTCGGCAGCTGGCCTACCTGTCCAGTAAGAGCGGCTACTTCGAGGTCTGGGCGATCGATATCAAGACCGACGAGTCGGGCGCCCTGATGGCTTCCAGCCCGCGCCAGCTGACCCAGGACCTCCACGTGGACGCCGCGTCCGGCCTCTCCTGGGGCCGCACACCGTGATCGAGCGTAGCGGACGTGGGGCCAGAGTCAGCGGACACGCGCCATTTGCCGTGGGGGGCGAGCCGGCGCCCGCGGACTCACGGCCGGACTTGAACTGGCCCCGGGCGGCGGCTTGACGCGGGACGCTGACGTGATCGAACCGGGCGGCGGCTTGACGCGGAACGCCGACGTGATCGAGCCGGGGCTAGAGGCGGCCTGAGTGCGGAGCGCCGCCGCCTGTTCATCGTCGGCGCGCTGCTGTCGCTGGCTGCGCCGCTGCTGCCGTACCTGACTGGCGCGTGGGAGACAGCCTGGTTCGCACTGGCCGCGGCGCCGCTGCCGCTCGCCGCGCGGGCGCTGATCTTCCTGGTCGGGTTCCACGTCGCGCTCGCCGTCGTCCTGCTGCCGCTGGGCTACTACGGCGGTTTCGTGCTCCCGCGGGCGTACGGCCTGAGCCGCCAGTCGTTTCGCGCCTGGGGCATCGACTGGTTCAAGGCCACGCTGGTGAGCACGGCCCTCGCCTCAGCCGTCGGGGGCGTCTTCTTGGGGAGCGTCGCCACGACCGGGCCGAGCTGGTGGTGGGTGTTCGGCCTGTTCGTCTCGATCGTGGGCCTGCTGCTGGTGTTTATTACCCCGTACGTGCTGGTGCCGCTCTTCTTCAAGATGCGGCCGCTGGCTGATAGCGCAACGGTCGACCGCATCCACGCGCTGGTCAACCGCGCGGGCGCGCCGGTGCGCGACGTGTGTTCGCTCGATTTCTCGCGTCGGACGGCCGAGGCGAATGCCGCGGTGATCGGCCTCGGCCGGTCGCGCCGGGTGGTCATCGCCGACACGCTGCTGGCGGAGTTCGCGCCGGCTGAGGTCGACGCCGTGGTTGCCCACGAACTCGGTCACCAGGTGCACCGCGACGTGCAGCGTCTGCTACTTGGCAACGCCGTGCTCATCTGGGTGGGGCTGTACGTGGCTTCGCGAGTCACCGGCGCCGCGCTTCCTATCCTGAGCTTGCCGAGCCTCGGCTACGTGCCCGGCTACCCGATGCTGCTGTTCGTGGTGGAGCTGTTCTTCCTGCTGCTTTCACCACTGCTCAACTGGTGGTCGCGACGGCTCGAGAGCGCCGCCGACCGCTTTGCGCTCGCGCTGACGGGCGATCCCGCGGCCTTCGCGGCGGCCATGCGCCGCATCGGTGCCCAGAACCTCGTCGAGCTCCGCCCGCCGCGGTGGTCGGAGGTGCTGCTCGCCACGCATCCTGCGCTTCACCGCCGCATTCAGCTCGCCGAGTCCTCGACACCCCCCACGCCGCCGCCCGCGCATCCGTTTTCGTCCTCCTCGCCGCCGCCCGCCCGCCCTTTACCTACAGCTAATTTTAATCGCGAAGCGTCACGGGAAGCGCCAGCCCCGTGGAGCGAAGCGGAACGTGGGTCACGCGGACCGTCACGTGACGGCGAAAAAGCGTCATGGCGGCATCACAAAATCAACATCGGCGGCTGAAGGCTGATGGGCGACGAGCGGATTGTCGTGCGCCGACCGGTTGGACCGCCACCATTTGCGCTGCGGGTGGCGGCGGTGCTCGTGGTGCCGCTGCTGCTGTACGCGCTGGTCGCCACCGGGCAGAAGGCCGTCGACAACTACCGCCTGAACCGTGAAGCAGACGGGCTGCGCGCTGAGATCATGGCCTTGCGGTCCGACAACATCCAGCTCCAAAAACAGATCGAGCAGGCGCGCACCGACACTGCCATCGAGACGATCGCGCGCGAGCAGCTCGGCCTCATCAGGCCCGGCGACCACCCGCTGGTGCTGGTCTCGCAGCCCTGGATCGGCGCAAGGCAGTGGATCGGCAGATAGCCAAAGAGGGGCGGCGCAGAGCCCGAGAGCGGCGGCGAGCCCAAGCGGAGCGGCCGAAGACCCAGGATCGGCGCAGAGTCCAGGATCGTCGGCGGAGAGCCCAGCCGGAGCCCCGCGGCCGGCCTGGCGCCAGTGGTGGGACTACTTCTTCGGCCAGCTCGGCCGGCCGCACGCCCAGGCCTGACCCAGGGCTGACCGGAGCACGCCGAGCCGAGCGGCGCACAACGATGAAGCAGGCCCGCGCACAACCATGAACGCAGGCCGGCGCACGACGATGAAGCAGGCGGCGCACAACTATAGAACGCAGGAGAACGCAGGCCCGCGCACGACGCTGATGAATGCAGGGCCGGAACGCGGACGACGATGAAGCGGGCCGGCGCACGACGATGAAGCAGGCGGCGCACAACCATTGAACGCAGGCCCGTGCACGACGCTGATGAATGCAGGCCGGAACGCAGACGACGATGAAGCGGGCCGGCGCACGACGATGAATGCAGGCCGGAACGCGGAGAACGCGGAGGATGATGAACGCGGGCCGAAAGGCGGATGAGGAGGTTCGGCGGGCGTTGCGGGTGGCGGCCAGGCGGCTGCCGGACCTGTTCGCGCCGGGGGCCCGTCTGGTGGTCGGCTTTTCGGGCGGCCAGGACTCCACCTGCTTACTGCACGCGCTCAGCCGACCGCGCTTGAAGCTGGACGTCGTCGCGGCGCACGTCGACCACGCGCTGCGGCCCGACTCGGCCGAAACTGCACAAGAAGTCGCAAGAGCGGCCGAGGCACTCGGCCTGAGCTGCGAGCTTCGGCGGGTGGACGTGGCCGCCTATCGCCGAGGGTTGCCCGGCTGGTCGATCCAACAGGCCGCCCGGGCGGCGCGCTACCGCGCCCTGACGAGCGTTGCCCGGCAGCTCGAGGCGAAGGCCGTGCTGGTGGCGCATACCGCCGACGACCAGGCCGAAACCGTCCTGCTCAACCTGCTGCGTGGGGCCGGCCTGGCCGGTCTGGCCGGCATGCCGCTCGACGAGACCATCGAGCCGCGCCGACTGGGGCCACCGTTAACCGAAATTTCTGCAGACTTTCAGACACACCCCCTGCGTCTGGCGCGACCCTTGCTACGAGTGACTCGGCCTGCAACCCTGGCGTACTGCGCCGAATTTGGGCTTCCAGTCATCGAAGACCTCTCAAACCTTTCTCGCAGTTACACCCGCAATCGTGTCCGACTCGATCTGCTGCCCGCGCTCGAGCAGTTCAACCCTGGTATCCGCGGCGTCCTGGCTCG
The DNA here is from genome assembly GCA_005883405.1 of Chloroflexota bacterium. Taxonomy (GTDB): domain Bacteria; phylum Chloroflexota; class UBA6077; order UBA6077; family CF-72; genus CF-72. The sequence goes on from VBGG01000551.1 coordinate 7,097, forward strand.
AACGGCCGACCTGGCAGCGGAGGACGCTGACGCGCTGGAGTCCATCGTCGCCGAGCTCCACACCAGCCTGGCGCGCACTCCGCAAGCTGGCATCGTCGAGTACGACCTGCGCCTCTGGCGCACCCAGCCACGTGCGCTGCAGCGCCGTTTGCTGCGCCACGGACTGGAGTCGCTGCTCGGCGGTCTGGTTGATGTGCGGGCTTCGCCGATCGAAGATGCGCTGGACGTCGTCCAATCCGGAACGCCCGCGCAAACGTATCACCTGCCAAATGGCGTCGAGCTCTGCATCGGCTCGAGCACGTTTCTGTTACGGCTGCACGGTCGCGCCCGCCGCCCGAGCAGGCCGAATACGTGGGATGTCGAAGTCCCACGGGTATAATGCCAGCACCCGGGAGGGTCCCACCACGCATGGACACCAAGTGGCTGAGAAATAGCTTCGTTTACCTCATCATCCTGGTCGCAATCATTGCGCTCTTCTTCACCGTTGTGCAGCAAGGTGGGACCCCGGACGTCAAGCCGATTGCGCTCAACGACCTCGCTCAGCGCATCAAGCAGGGCCAGATCAAGTCCATTGAGGTAACTGACGATCGGGTGGTGGCGGTCGCCAGTACGCCGGGTGGACAGGATCAGCGCTTCACGACCCGCACCGGTCGCGACAACTTCCTGGATGCGATGCACAACTTCGGGGTCACCCCAGAAGAGTTGGCCAGCGTCCAGTACACGGTGAAGGATCCGCCTCAGATCAGCAACTGGCTCGGGATCCTGGTCAATCTGCTACCGCTAATCTTCTTCGGCGCCATCTTGCTGTTCATGATGCGCCAGGCGCAGGGCTCGAATAACCAGGCTTTGAGCTTCGGTAAGAGCCGCGCGCGCATGTTCATGGGCAACAAACCGACGATCACATTCCAGGACGTTGCTGGCGTCGAAGAGGCCAAGCAAGAGCTCCAGGAAGTGGTCGAATTTCTCAAGTACCCCGAGAAGTTCGCCGCGCTCGGCGCGCGCATCCCTAAAGGTGTGCTGCTGGTCGGTCCGCCAGGTACGGGCAAAACGCTGCTCAGCCGCGCGGTCGCTGGCGAAGCCGGCGTGCCGTTCTTCAGCATTTCGGGCTCCGAGTTCGTCGAGATGTTCGTCGGCGTCGGCGCCAGCCGCGTGCGCGACCTGTTCGATCAGGCCAAGCGCAATGCGCCGTGCATCGTCTTTGTTGACGAGATCGACGCCGTCGGCCGCCAGCGTGGGGCGGGCCTGGGCGGGTCGCACGACGAGCGCGAACAAACGCTGAACCAGATCCTGGTCGAGATGGACGGCTTCGACTCGAACACGAACGTGATCGTCATCGCCGCGACCAACCGACCCGACGTGCTCGACCCGGCGCTGCTGCGGCCAGGGCGCTTCGATCGCCAGGTCGTGCTGCCCGCGCCGGATATCAACGGTCGCAAGGCGATCCTCGAAGTGCACGCCAAGGGCAAGCCATTTGACAAGACGGTCGAGCTGCCCACGATCGCCAAGGTGACGCCCGGCTTCTCAGGAGCTGACCTGGCCAACCTGATCAACGAGGGCGCGATTCTGGCTGCCCGTCGCAACAAGAAGACCATCGGCATGCCCGAGCTGGAGGAGGCGATCGATCGCGTGATCGCTGGCCCCGAGCGGAAGAGTCGCGTGATGTCCG
>VBGG01000104.1:0-1197 GCA_005883405.1 Chloroflexota bacterium
TTCTTTGCTGGCTTCTTGACGAGTGGTGCCCGACGATCGGGACGAACTCAGTCAAGAGGGGAGGAACCAATTGGTGAGCCTCGTTCTGGTCTCGCACAGCAAGACGCTCGCGGAAGGCTTACGAGACATGGTTGTCCAGGTAGCTGGAGAGGGCGTCCGCGTCACCGCCGCTGGCGGTACAGCCGACGGTCGGCTCGGCACTAACGCCGAGGCCATCGGCGATGCAATTCGGGCCATTCTGGCCGAGGGCAGTGACGACGTGCTCGTCCTGCTTGATCTCGGCAGCGCATGGCTGAGCGTCGAGCTGGCCCTGGAAGAGCTGTCGGATACGGAACGGGCTCGAGTCTGTGTGAGCGAAGCGCCACTCGTCGAGGGTGCGGTGCTGGCGGCGGTACAGGCCTCCATCGGTGCGTCTCTAGCGGAGGTGGCCGCGGCGGCGGCCGGCGCGGCTTCGATGCCCAAGGCACCGGGAGGGTCGCTCAATGCCTGAGATCCGCATGACCGTCATCGACGAATCGGGGCTGCATGCTCGACCGGCAGCTCGCTTCGTGCAGGCCGCGAGCCGCTTCGCGAGCCACATCATCATTCGAAATGGCGAGCGTGAGGCAAACGCGAAAAGTCTCATCTCGCTGCTCGGCCTGGCCGTCAGGCTGTCGAGCGTCATTACTGTTGCAGCTGAGGGGTCGGACGCGGACGCGGCCCTTGCGTCACTGTCCGCCGAGCTGTCTCCGTACGTAACCCTGTTGGAACCCGCTTCGTAACCCTGTTGGAACCGCTTCCTGAAAGGCAGGCACCAGAGGAACCATCATGACGTCGTCCCCGACTCTGTCACAGAAGCTGACCGCCGAGGTCATTGGCACTGCCATCCTGGTATTCATCGGCGCGGGCTCTGTACCGCTGACGGTGCTGTTGACCGGGAACCAGCCCTTCGGCAGCGCCCAGCTGAGCACAATCTCGTTCTGCTTCGCGTTTGCGATCTTCGCCGCCGTGTACTCGGTTGGTCACATCAGCGGGTGTCACATCAACCCCGCGGTGACCATCGCGCTGGCGGCAACCAAGAAGGTCGACTGGTCCACAGCAGCCGCCTAAATTGGTGCGCAGCTCGTCGGCGCCATTCTCGGTGCTGTTCTGACCCTCCTCGTGCTGATCGGCAACAACCCGGCGACTCTCGGCCTGGGTTCCGTCAGCTACAACCCC
>VBGG01000104.1:1335-3038 GCA_005883405.1 Chloroflexota bacterium
GCCGCGCTCAACCCGGCGCGCCAGGTCGGCCCGTTGGTAGTCGAAGGCATCATCGGTTACGCGAAGTTTGCCGAGCACCTCGGCCAGATCGTGGTCTACCTCGTCGGCCCAGTTGTCGGCGGCCTTGCAGGAGCGTTCCTGTACGACTACGTCGGGCACCATCGCACGGCGGAAGTGCCAGGCGTGGCTGTCTCCGAACCCGCTCACGCCGACGCCTGATTCTTTCGAAAGGAATTTCCCAATGACAAGTCCAGCTGTAGTGCGAGTCAAGAAGCTCATCAATCGCGTCGAGGACCTGGTGCCGGAGAGTCTGGCCGGTCTCGGCGCGGCGCATCCGGACCTGGTGAAGATCGATGCCACCAACAGGGTCGTTCTCCGCGCCGGCGGTCCGAGGCGCGGCAAGGTTGGCCTTGTGTCTGGCGGTGGCTCCGGCCACGAGCCACTCCACGGCGGCTTCGTCGGCCTGGGGATGCTGGACGCCGCGTGCGCGGGCCACGTGTTCACCTCCCCCACTCCAGATCAGATGGAAGCCGCGACGCGGGCGGTTGACGGCGGCGCCGGCGTCCTGCACATCGTCAAGAACTACACGGGCGACGTTCTCAACTTCCAAATGGCGGCGGATCTTGTGGCCGGCGAGGTCGAGGTCGCTTCGGTTGTGACGAATGACGATGTGGCCGTCCAGGATTCGCTGTACACCGCTGGCCGGCGGGGCGTCGGCGTGACCGTACTCCTGGAAAAGATCGCCGGCGCGCGCGCTGAACAGGGGGCCTCACTCGCCGAAGTCACTGCCACGGCAGTCAAGGTCAACGCGAATGGGCGCTCGATGGGTATGGCCCTCTCGAGTTGTGTCGTGCCGGCCGCTGGAACGCCGACCTTCGAGCTTGGCGACGATGAAATGGAGATCGGCATCGGCATCCATGGCGAGCCCGGCCGGCGCCGCGTCCCACTGGCGCCCGTGGATGACATCGCGGAGATGCTGCTCGAGCCGATCGTCAGCGATCTTGGCCTCAAGGCTGGCGACACGGTGCTCGCGTTCGTCAACGGCATGGGTGGCAGTCCGCTGATCGAGCTGTACGTTGCGTTCAACAGCGTCAGCAAGATTCTCGGGGCGAAGGGAGTCACCATCCGGCGTTCGCTAGTCGGCAACTACATCACCAGCTTGGAGATGGCCGGCTTCTCGGTTACCCTGCTGCGGCTGGACGACGAAATGACGCGGCTGTGGGACGCCCAGGTGCACACGCCGGCGCTTCGCTGGGGCCTCTGACAATCAACAGCCACACACGCCCGGGAGCAGTCCGATGAACCTCCGACAAGCCGATGCCTGGCTGCGGCTCTCCGCCGAGCGGTTGCACGACCAGGCAACGACCCTCACCCAGCTGGACCAGGCGATCGGTGACGGCGACCACGGCATCAACATGGACCGTGGCTTCACGGCAATCGTGGCGATGCTCGACGCCCAGGCGACACCCAACGGAGACAGCTCGGGCCAGGCGGTCGGCGGACTGCTGCGCCAGGCGGGCCAGACGCTGATCAGGACAGTTGGCGGTGCGTCTGGTCCGCTGTATGGGACAGCACTTCTACGCGCCGCGGCTGTGTACGCTCGCGCGGAGCAGCCATCCGTCGCCGACACGGTAGCCGCGATGAAGGCCGCGGCCGACGGCGTCGGTTCTCTCGGCCGCTCGACAACCGGCGAAAAGACGATG
>VBGG01000550.1 GCA_005883405.1 Chloroflexota bacterium
GTGGGCACGGGGCTGGTGATCGACCTGCGATCGATCACACGGCCATGGGCGTTCTACTCGCTGGACGAGGTGCTCGGCTGCGTGCCGCACGGTGAGGAGATCCGCGAAGGCGACGTCGTGGTCCTCTACACCGGCTGGGACCATTACAACTGGACCAAGCCTACCCGCGACGACGTCATGTACTTCGATCGACACCCCGGCCCGAAGCCCGAGGTGGTCGATTACCTCATCGACGAAAAGAAGATCAAATGGCTCGGCGCGGACCTGGCTTCCATGGATCATTCCTTATATGTCCGGGTGCGCTGGATGCGGCCCGACCTGGTTCACGAGTACGAACAGATGACCGGCCGACCCATTGAAGAGACGCTGCCGGAGCGGGATTTCGAATACGTGCACTATCGAACGGCGCGCAGCAACGTGTGCATGCTCGAGAATCTGGGCGGCGAGCTGGCCGAGGTGGCGGGCAGGCGGGTCGTGCTGGGCGCCTTCCCCTGGCGCTGGATCGGCGGCGAGGGTTGCGTGTGCCGTGTCGCCGCATTTGTTGATCTCGACGTCCCTGGCGTGGAGGGCGCCACGCCGCCAGGTACCCAGCCCCAGCGCGACGACGCGAAGCGACCGCCAGCGCGCGTCATGGCCGACGTCGAGGGCAAGGTTCGGTACTGATGATGGCGTGACCCGCAGCGCTTCGCCTGAGCCTGGCTTGCTTCCGACGACGATGCGCGCCGTTGTCCTGACGGGGCCGAACCGACACGAGGTCCGCAATGACCTGGCGGTGCCGCGGGCGGCTCAGATGGAGGTGCTGTGCAAGGTCGACTCGGTGGCGATCTGTGGCACGGACCTGCACATCTACGAGGGCCGCTTCCCGGGCAGGTGGCCGAAGGGTTACCCGTTCATTCCAGGTCACGAGTGGTCTGGCACGGTGGTGGAGGTCGGCCAGGGTGCGGATGACCTCGGCTGGCGCGTCGGCCAGCGGGTGGCCGGGACGTCGCACGCGGGCTGCGGCTACTGTCGCATGTGTCGGACGGGTCGCTACAACCTGTGTGAGAACTACGGCCGCGAGCCGCTGCACCACCAGTACGGCCACTACAGCCAGGGCGCCGACGCCGAATACGTGGTGCAGTCGATCAGGTCGGTGTTTCCCATTCCCGACGAGCTCGAGCTGCGCCACGGCGCCATGGTCGATACGGCCAGCATCGCGCTGCACTCTGTCAAACGGGCGGGTATCGAGCCTGGCGACGCGGTGGTGGTCGTCGGCCCCGGGCCGATGGGCATTCTCACCGCGGACTGCGCGCTGGCCCTGGGCGCGGCAACGGTGATCGTGACCGGCTCGGGCGATCGTCTGGCGCGGGCCGCCGAGCTCGGCTTCGTCACCGTCGACTACCGCCGCGAGGATCCCGTCCAGGAGGTCCGCCGGCTCACCGAGGGCAAAGGTGCGCACGTCGCGATCGACACCGCCGGCACCAGCCACAGCATTCGGCAGAGTGTGGACGTGCTGCGGAAAGGCGGCCGCGTGGCCTTCACCGGCGTGCCCACCGAGGGCGATACCGCCCTACCGATGCAGAAGATCGTGCTCGAAGAGATCGATCTGTTCGGCGTGCGCGCCAACCGCAACACCATGGAAGAGGTGATCCCGCTGATCGTTTCTGGCCGCGTACGTGTGGCCCCCCTGGTCACGCATACCTTTCCACTGGAGGACTACGGCCAAGCGCTACACACCTTCGCCGATCGTATCGACGGCGCGCTCAAAGTCCTCGTCCAACCCGCCTGTTAAGGCTCCCGAAGTTGGTTGGCGTAGTACGCATTCAGGAGCTCCTGCGCCTGGTCGCGCGTCGTCTGCGCAATCTGATCCTCCGACCAGTGCAACACGTCGCGCAGGTGGTGCTGAAGGTACACGGGTCACGGGTAATGGCCGCTGTGGCTCAGGCGCCGATGGAATGTCGTACAGGACAGTGTGTCCGTCGAGCCCCTTCCAGAACTCGTCCTCGCTCGCGAGCAGAAGCTGGCGTTTCCAGATTTTGAGCCACATCTGGCTGGGTACGGTTTCGCCATCGACGCCGTGCGAGATCATCGTTCCAGAACTGTGTCGGCCGCCGACGACCTTGAAGTAGCGATCGTGGTCACCCCGCCGCTCGGCGTACCCCTGCGCGATGCAGAATTGGCGGACCTGGCCCCAGGTTGGGCGCATCCGCCTCAGGCAGGGAAGGCGTTGAGTTTCGGTGTCGGCGTTTGCGTCGGTGGGTCTGCGCCGAAAAGGAGCGCCATGAGCTCGGACTCGGTCTGGGCGAGGCTGAGGCGCAGCACGTAGGGCTCCTTGGCCGCCATGTCGGCGAGATGCCGATACAGCGCGAACTGCTGCCAGTAGTCGCGCACGTAGTCGACGATGACGGACAACAGCTCGCGGCGGGCGGCTTGCAGTGTCGGGGCGGTCGCGCCGATGTCAAGCTCGCGCAGCCATAGCGTGAAGCCGCCTTCGTCTTCAGGCAGCACATCCACGTGGAGGCGGAACGGCGCCAGGAGCCGTCGGATCGTGTCCCGCGAGATCAGCATGCCGTGCTCCCGTTGGCCGCGCACGATCAACACGGGCTTCGCATCATTGACGGCTTCATCGAACAGCACACTGAATTCGGCGCGCGCTTCGGTGAACTTCGTGGAGTGGAGTGCGGGTTGGGGGCTTGCTCGCAGCATGGCGGGTCGGGACTACGACAGGTATGCGTACAGACCGTACAATCTGCGCACACTGTACACAGAGCTATGGCGGTTTGCAAGCACCGGCGCTGCGCTACCGTCGTCCATGATGGCGAGCACCGATCATGATCTGATGAGCCAGCAGAGGCTGAGGGGCAAGCAGGTGCGGCGGGCGTGAGAGCAGTAGTGGTGCAGGCGGCGGGGCGGTTTGCGGTGTGCGAGGTTGCGACGCCAGCGCCCGGGCGCGGACAGGCGCTCGTGCGCGTCAAAGCCAGCACCGTCTGCGGTACGGACCAGAAGATCTTTGCCGGGCAGTTCCCGGGCACGAAGTTTCCGCATATCCCCGGCCACGAGTTCGCCGGCGAGGTCGTGGAGCTCGGCGAGGGGGTCGACGAAGTGCGGCCCGGCGATCGCGTGGGTATCGAGGTGCACGTCGGCTGCGGTCGGTGCGCGCGCTGCCTGGAGGGCTTGTATCAGCTGTGTCTGAACTACGGCCGGGCCGAGAAGGGCCACGCACACATCGGCTTCACCGTGCCCGGCGGCCTGGCGGAATACGCGGCGATCGACGTCAGAGCGCTGCACCCGCTGCCCGAGCAGCTGACGTGGGATGAAGGCGCCTTCTGCGACAACGTTGGCGTTGCGCTGTACGCCGTCGAACGGGGCCAGCTGCGGGCGGGCGAGCGAGTGGCGGTGATCGGCGCCGGCGCGTTCGGCGCGCTGGCGGCGCAGGTGGCTCGGGCGTCGGGTGCCGCGCGCGTTGTGCTGGTGGGGACGCGCGCGGAGCGCCTCCAGCGCCTGGCCGGCCTGGCCGACAGCGTGGTCGTCGCCAGCGGTGAGACGGCGGTCGGCCAGACGAGGGAGGCGCTCGGCGGCGACGGTGCCGACCTGGTGATCGAGTTCGCTGGCACGTCCGAAGCCGCGCGGCAGGCCATCCTGCTGGCGCGACGCGGTGGTCGCGTCGTGCTGGCTGGCTCGACCGGACCGGGGCGGGAGTTGTCGGGGGTCGACCTGAGCACCATCGTGCGCGGCCACCTCGACATCTACGGCTCACTGGCCAACCCGCGTGGCATCTCACGCCGCGGGCTGGAGCTGATCGCCAGACGAGCAGTCGACGTCCGCCCGCTAATTACCCACTGCTTCGCCCTGGACGATTTCGCCGAGGCCTGGGCGACGTTCGTCGAGCGCCGCGATGGCGCGATTCGAGTTATGCTCCACCCCTAGTCCGCCGCCAGTAGTCCGCCGCCAGGCTGGAGGGAATCGCATGCCGCTGGATCCGCAAGCGCAGGCACTGATCGCGAGTGTTGCCGGCGGCAAGCCGGTCGAGCAGATGACGCCGCAGGAGATGCGCGATGCGCTCGAGGAGCGCGTACGGCTGACCGGCGGAGCACCCGAGCCCGTCGACCAGGTTGTTCCAGGCGTGGTGCCTGGCCCGGCTGGGCCGATCGTGGTACGGATCTACACTCCCAAGGGCGGTCAAGCGGCCTTGCCCGGGTTGGTGTACTTGCACGGCGGCGGCTGGGCGCGCGGCAGCCTGCAGACCCACGACATCGTGTGTCGGTCACTGGCCAACGGGGCCGGCTGCGTCGTGGTCTCGGTCGACTACCGCATGGCCCCTGAGCACCGCTTCCCGGCCGCGTTCGAAGACTCGCTGGCCGCGACGCGCTGGGTGGCCGAGCACGCGGCTGAACTCGGCATCGACCCGCGCCGCCTGGCGGTCGGTGGTGACAGCGCTGGCGGTAATCTCGCGGCAGCGGTCGCCCTGGCTGCTCGCGACGCCGGCGGGCCAAGCCTGGTCCACCAGCTGCTGATCTATCCCGTCACCGACTACAACTTCGACACCCGCTCGTACGCAGACAACGCCGAGGGCTACATGCTCACTCGCGCGGCGATGCAGCACTACTGGCGCCTGTACCTGCGCGATGGATCGGACGGGGCCGACTTCAGGGCTTCGCCGCTTCGAGCGCGGGACTTCGGCAATCTGCCGCCGGCGCTGGTCATTACCGCTGAATTCGATCCGCTGCGCGACGAGGGCCGCGCCTACGCCGATCGGCTGCGCGAAGCGGGCACACCGGTGCTCTACCGCGAGTACCCGGGCATGGTGCACGGCTTCGTCACGTCAGCCGGCGTGCTCGATGCGGGGAAGCAAGCCGTTCGAGAAGCAGCCGCGGCGCTGAAAGACGCGTTCCGGGTTCCGAGTTCCGGGTTCCGGGTTGGCGTGTTGAGTTAGCGGTACCCGAGATGCAAGCTAGTCAGCCAGTAGCTTCGAACGCGGAACGCGGAACGCAGAACGCGGAACCCACGACGCCGCTGGACGTCCGCGAAGCGTTGCGGCTCATGCTTACCATCCGCCTGTTCGACGAGCGCGCGCTGGCGCTCTATCGCGCCGGCGAGATGCGCGGGACCACCCACCCGTACATCGGCATGGAGGCCGTCGGGGTGGGGGTGATGCTCGCCCTGCGGCCGGACGACTACGTCACGAGTACCCACCGCGGCCACGGCCACACGATCGCCAAGGGGGGCGACGTGCGCAAGATGATGGCCGAGCTGCTGGGTCGGGCCACCGGGTACTCGGGTGGCAAGGGCGGCAGCATGCACATCGCCGACATGGATAAGCACATGCTCGGGGCGAATGGGATCGTCGGCGGCGGCATGGGTCTGGCGACTGGCGCTGCGCTCACCGCCAGGCTGCAGAACACCGGTTCGGTCGCGATCTGCTTCTTTGGCGACGGCGCGCTCGAGCAGGGCATCCTGCACGAGACCACCAACCTCGCGGCGATCTGGAAGCTGCCGGTCGTGTACGTGTGCGAGAACAACCAGTACGCGATGTCGGCCAGGTCGGACTGGAGCGTGGCTGGCGGCGATCCTGCGCGGCGCGCGGCTGGCTATGGCATTCCTGGTCTCACCGTCGACGGCATGGACCTGTTCGCGGTCAATACCGCGGCCAGCGAGTTTGTCGAGCGCGCGCGGCGCGGCGAGGGGCCGGCTTACCTGGTGTGCAACACGTACCGCTACCACGGTCATCACGCGGGCGATCCGCTCAACTATCGCGACAAGGAAGAAGTCGAGCGGTGGCGGCTGCAGGACCCGGTTGAACGCGTCAAGAGCGCGGCGGTTGAACGCGGCGCGCTGAGCGAGGCCGAGATCGCTGAGCTCGAACAACGCATCGAGGCCCAGATCGACGAGGCGGTCGAGTTTGCCAAGAACAGTCCAGAGCCAAGCGTCGATCAGCTCATGACCGACATTTACGCCTGAGCGGCAGCGGACGTCTCCAGCGCGGCGAACGGTCTGGACAGCCAGCACGGACGCGTGATGCCAGTAGGCCGGAGTGCCGCAACGCGCCCAGGTGTAAGGGGCGGGCGGTTAGCTGAGCAGGTCGGCGACGTTGACGTCGGTGCTCAGGTAGGGCTGGGTCGGCCGGGGTCTGCGCGGCGCGGCCCTGAAAGCCGAGCGGATCGACTTTGCGGCGTATCGCGGCTGGCGGCGGCGAAGTCTGGCACGTTTGGCGCGGGACTGCATCGAGCGCCCACGGCGCAGCTGGGAGATGCCTCGCATACGAAGATGGTAGCTGTCAGCTGGAAAGAACGAGGCCGCTCAGGCAAAAAGCCCCGAGCGGCCTCTAGAGGTCTTGAATCAATGGCTCGGCCCCAGCCTCGCAATCAACTGCTGGGGCGCTACCAATCCACCTGCCATCGGCAGTCACGTGTGAAGATATTCCGGAAACTCGAATGCATCGCTTTCGCGTAGCACCTCCTTCCGGGCGATCACAGCCCTGAGTGATTCATGACCTTTATAGCTCATCCGTTCGTGGAGTGCAAGAAGCCTACACTTTTTGTGTCATGACGACGGCGACTGAGCGCGACCCGCGCGCGGATCTGCTGCTGGCCAGGCGCGCCGCACGCATCGGCGACGAGCTCGAACGAGTGGAGGCGGACGGCTGGCTCGTCTACGACTTTCGAGGCTCGAACCCTGCCTTCGGGCGCCTCCTGGGCAGTGGCTTGCCGCAGTCGACCCGTCGCGCCTTCCTGTATATCCCCGCCCAGGGCGATCCACGCCTCCTCATCCACCACGTCGACGCGGGCAACTTCTCACGACTGGGCATCCACGTGCAGCCGTACGGTGGGCGCGAGGAGATGGTCCAGGCGCTGACCACAATGCTCGGCCGCGTACGTCGCGTGCTGATGGAGTACTCGCCTGGCAACGCCATCCCCTACGTGAGCCGCGTCGACGGCGGCACGCTCGAGGTCGTGCGCGCACTGGGCGTCGAGGTGCTCTCGTCGGCCGACGCGCTGGCATCCGTGGTGGCCGCGTGGGATTCGGCGGACATCGCCAGTCACCAGCGGGCGGCCGAGGCCCTCGAGCGGTGCAAGGACGGTCTGTTCACGGCGATTAGAAACCGCCTGGCCAGCGGGATCGACTGGACTGAATTCGACGCGCAGCAGCACCTCGTGCGGCTGATGCAGGAGCAGGCGCTGGAATTCGATCACGCGCCGATCGTGGCCGTCGGCCCGCACGCGGGCGATCCGCACTACGCGCCCTCGCCCGAGGTGGCGCTGCCCATCACCACGGGCAACCTGGTGCTCACCGACCTCTGGGCGCGTGAGGCGCAGCGGCCGGACGGCGGTGAGGGCACGTACGCCGACATCACGTGGATGGCCACCACCGCGGAATCGCCGCCCGACGAGCAGGTGCGGGTGTGGGAGACCGTTCGCAACGCGCGCGACACGGCGGTGAGGTTCATCAGCGAGCGCATCGGATCGTCGCAGCCGCTTCAGGGCGGTGAGGTGGATCGCGCGGTGCGCGGGCTGATCCAGGCCGCGGGGTATGGCGCGAGCTTCACCCACCGCACGGGGCATTCGATTGGCTGGCAGGGCGCCCACGGCGATGGGGTGAACATCGACGATTTCGAGACCCACGACACGCGGCTGCTGCGGCCCGGCGCCGCGTTCTCGATCGAGCCAGGCGTCTACCTGCCCAGCTTCGGCGTGCGCTCCGAGATCAACGTGGTGATCACCCCCGGAAACGCCGTCAAGGTGACGACGCCGCCGCAACAGGAGCTCGTGCGGTTGGTGTAACGCTCGGCTAAGACGCTGTCTGGCGGCCTTTGGTGGCGGCTTGCTCGACTTGCATGAGCAGGTCGGCCAGGTCGAAGGGCTTCTGGATGACGCCGTCGGCGCGGCGGGCGTCGGAGCCCATCATCAGCATGGCGTACGCGCTGACCACGATGACCGGAATGTCGCGCGTGGGTTTGCTGCTCTTCAACTCGTGCAGCACGTCCAGCCCCGACTTCTCAGGCATCGCCAGGTCGAGCAGGATGACGTCCGGGTCGTTCTGTTCGGCCATCTCCAGGCCGGCCTTACCGTCGGAGGCCTGCACGACGGAGTAGCCTTCGCCAGCCAGCAGGTCCGCCATGAGTGACCTGATCCAGGGGTCGTCCTCGACCACCAGGACTGTCTTGTCGGGCCGTGCCGTCGTGCTCATTTGGCGAATCACCTCTCTTGCAGTCGCGGCAGGTCCCGACGCGTGCGGCCCCATCTGCCACCTACCGATCCCGCCGGATCTGAATAGCAGCGCTCGTCCATGCACACCGCGTGCCACATCGCGCGGGCGGTACTGCAGGAAGGCATGTGCAATGAAGTTTAGCGCCTCAGGTCGCTGGCCGGAGAGGAGGCCCAGAAATGCCATCGGCCCGGCTGAGGGTGCAGACGAGCCGATGGCTTGAGACGCGCCGACGACAGGCGCAGGGAAGGGAAACCAGCTGGCTCTCGGTGGGCGGGAGCCAGCCACTGTCGTCGAGTGCGTTCCCAGTGAACAAGTCCAGACCCGCGGGCAGGGAACCGGTGGAGATGGTAAACGAGCTACTGGCTTGCTCACTGATCTATGCGCTTCGTCCTCGCTGGCTCACTCATCAGCTCGGATGTGCGTCGCTTCTGACGACAGTATCGACGTCGCGTATTAAGAGCGGGCTAAAGTCGAGGCAGA
>VBGG01000554.1 GCA_005883405.1 Chloroflexota bacterium
CGAGGACGAGGACGACTCCGACGCCGACGACGAGCCCGGGCCGTTGGCCGAAGCCGTCGAGGAGCGCGAATCGGTGATGTACCAGCCGCTACCCTTGAACACGATGCCGACCGGGTGAATGACCTTGCGCAAGCTCCCGCCGCACTGCTCGCAGGTAGTCAGCCGCGCATCCGAGAAGCTCTGGCGCTTCTCGACAATATCGTTACACGCAGTGCAGGTATACGTATAGGTCGGCACGTTCGATGATTACTCCAGCCTGAGTGTAAACACTCTATTGTTTGAATCTCATTAGCGGACCCGATTTCCTACAATCCGCCGCGTCATGACCATCGGCCAGACGGCCGAACGTCTCCAGCTTCCGACCCGCGAGCGCACGACCAGAACGTCGCGGCGTGCCGCGCTGCGTTGGGAAAGGCTGCAGGGCTACCTCTTCCTCTCCCCAGCCCTTCTGCTTCTGCTGCTGTTCCACCTGCTGCCCGTCTTCTACGCCCTGTTCCTCAGCCTGTTCGACGCGCGCGTATTCAGAGATATGTGGCAGCCCGGCCGATTCATCGGTTCAGGCAACTACGGCCGCCTGCTCACCACAAGTGAATTCGCCCAGAGCCTCACCAACACGGTCTGGTTCGCACTCATCACCGTGCCACTCGGCCTGTTTCTGGCGGTCCTCTTCGGCCAGCTGCTCAACGCCATGATCTGGGGTCGCACGGGCTACCGTGTGACCTATTTTCTGCCGTACATCACTTCGACCGTGGCCGCCGCGGTCGTGTGGCGCTGGATCTTCCAGCCGCGGGTCGGCGTGGCCAACTCCGTTCTGCAGTGGCTCGGCCTGCCCGCGCAGCAGTGGGCCGACGAGCCGCGCGGCGTCGTCCAACTGTTCGGCCAGCTGATCGGCGTGCCGCTCGAGGGCTGGGCGGCGGGGCCGAGCCTGGCGCTCGTCACGATCGCGCTGGTATCAGTCTGGTACTCGGTCGGCTTCAACACCGTGATCGCCCTCGCCGGCCTGACCACCATTCCCACCGACCTGTACGAGGCGGCGCGCATCGACGGGGCCAATCGCTGGCACCTCTTCCGACACATCACCCTGCCACTGCTGACGCCGACGCTGCTCTTCCTGCTGATCGTCGAGACGATCCGTTCCTTCCAGTCGTTCGACTTCTTCTATCAGATGATGGCCGCCGTCCCCGTCCCAGGCGCCAAGGTGGTGACGATCTACCTGTACGAGCAAGGCTTCAAGTCGTTCAACCTCGGTTATGCAGCCGCGATCGGCATGGTGCTGTTCGCGATCATTTTCGTCCTCACCCTGCTCCAGTTCCGGGCCACGCGCAGCAGCGTGGTGTACGCCGATTGATGGCGCTCGCGGCGAGCGTTCCGCGCAGGGCGTTCCGCCTTCCGCGCTCGAGCCAGATCGCCAGGCACGCGGTGCTGCTCGGGTTCGGATTTCTGATCGGCTTTCCGTTCATCTGGATGCTGCTGACGTCGTTCAAGCCCTTCGAGGAGACGCTGAGTAGCCCACCGACCATCCTGCCCGTCCACTGGCGCCCCGAGAACTACGCCGACGCCTGGCGTGCGGCCCACTTCCCACGCTTCTTTCTGAACAGCGGCATCGTGTCGCTGACGACCGTGGGCGGGACGCTGCTGACGTCGGTGCTGGCGGGTTACGCGTTCGCGCGCATGCGCTTCCCGGGCAGAGACGCGCTCTTCCTGGTCTTCCTGGGAACGATGATGATCCCGCAGGAAGTCACGCTGATTCCCAACTTCGTGCTGCTGTCGAACCTGCCATGTCCGATCCCGGTCGACACGATCTGCAATCCGAAGGGCGCTGGCTGGTTCGACACGTTCACCGCCATCTCGGTGCCGTGGTGGGTCAGTGTCTTCTCGATCTTTCTGCTGCGGCAGTTCTTCCTGGGTATTCCTAACGAGCTCTGGGAGGCGAGCCAGCTCGACGGCGCCAGTCACCTCGGGTACCTGTGGCGGGTGGTGGTGCCGCTCTCGACGCCAGGCCTGCTGACCGTCGGTTTGTACGCCTTCGTACAGAGCTGGAAGAGCTTTCTCTGGCCACTGGTGATGACCAGCCGACCCGATGTGCGGCCAGTCCAGGTCGGACTGTCCACGTTCGCCCTCGAGAACGGCACCTATTACCACACGCTGATGGCCGCGAGCGCCTTCACCATCGTGCCCGTGGTCATCCTGTTCATCCTGGTCCAGCGCCATTTTCTGGACAGCATCGCCCGCAGCGGACTGAAAGGCTGAGCAGTGCTGGTCGCCTGGTACCGAATCACACCGCCGCGCTCGCGCACCCGCCCGCGGGCGAGCGGCCGTTCCACGGTGGGTTTTGCTCAGCCGCCGCTTTGAGGAGGGTCGAAGAGATGCGCGCTCTGATTCGAATGCCGATCCTGATGTGTCTCGTCGCTGTCGCGTGTACCAGCGCCCCGCCGAACGCGCCAACGCAGGTCGCGCCGGCTGCCACCAGCGTCAGCGCAACGGCAACCGCCGTGGCTCCAACCTCGGCGGCAGCGGCGACGGCTGTGGCGCCGACGGTTGCGGCTGCCGCGACCGGCGTGCCAGCGACTGCGGCGGCCGTGGCCCCGACCGTCTCGGCAGCGGCGACGGCTGCTGCGCCCACGATCTCGGCAGCGGCAACGGCCGTGGCCCCTGCCGTCGCGTCAGCGGCGCCGACGGTCTCCGCGTTAGCCACCGCCATCGCGCCGGTCGCCGCCACCGCGGTCTCGGGCGCCGCGACGGCCGTGGCCAAAACCAATGCTGCGCCGGTGGCGATCACCTTCTGGCACGGCATGAACGGCACCGAGCCAGGCACTCAGGGTGGCACACTGCAGACGCTGGTCGATCAGTACAGGCAGCTCGCGCCGAACGTCACCATCAATCTCGACTTCACCCCGTACACCGCCGGCGAGCTGGAGCAGAAGGTCACCGGCGCGATCGTCGCCCACAACACGCCTGACCTGGTGCAGGCGTTCGAATCAGACGTGGCGGCCTGGAACGAAGCCGGCGCCATCGCCCCTCTGGATGATTACGTCAACAACTCGCTGACGGCGGCCGATCTGGACGACATCCAGAAGGCGCTGCTCGATTCGGGGCGCTTCCCGCAGTACGAGAACCGGCTGCTTTCATTCCCGTTCAACCGCAGCATCTATGTCGTCTACTTCAACAAACCCGAGCTCACCAAAGCCGGCTTTCCCGATGGACCGAAGACCTGGGACGACGTGACCACGGCGTGTAGCAAGATCATCGCCGACATGCCGTGCTACGCCGTGCAGCCGTCGCCCGATTCGTTCATCCCCGTGGTATGGGGTCGCGGCGGCGACGTCATCAGCCCCGACTTCAAAAAGGCGACCTTCAATGGGCCCGAAGGGCTGGCTGCCCTGGTGTTCGACGTCAACAACATCAAGAACAAGGTCGCGTACCTGAGCAAGGGTTTCGATTGGCAAAACGATTTTGGCGCGAAGAAGGTGGCGATGTCGCCGCCGACGACAATCGCGGGCGACCCATTCATCGCCAAAGCGGTCAACGACGCCTTCGAGATCGGCATGGCGCCGATTCCGACCGCGCCAAGCAAACCAGCCAGGTCGCTGTTTTCGGGCACCAATCTTTCGATCATGAAGAGCACACCCGAGAAGCAGCAGGCGGCCTGGAACTTCGTCAAGTGGCTGACCGAGACGAAACAGTCGGCGTACTGGACCGTCCAGACCAACTATCTGCCCGTGCGAAAGTCGGCGCTGAACGAGCAGATCCTGAAGGACTACGTCGCCAAAACGCCGCGCTTCCAGGTGGCGCTGAACCTCATTCCGACCGGCGCCCCGGGCATCTCCGTGGCCGGCTGGGCCGACGCGCGCACCTTCCTGCAAGACGCCGTCACCGCCGCCGACAGCCTCACCACCGATCCCAAGCAAGCCCTCGACGACGCTGCCACTAAATCCAATGAGGCTCTTAATCGCCAGTAGGCTTGCTCGCTTTTGCGGCTGTTTTTGCACGCGCTTCGCGCGGAGGGGCTCCGCCCCCACGCCCCCAGGCCTATTCGGCGGCGGCGAGCGTTTCGGCAGCCGAATAGGCCTGAGGGAGGTGCGGAGGGAGCGGAGCTCCCTCTGCGCGCTGAGCCATTACGCCTTATAGGAGCGACGCCCGCGGGGTAGAGGGGCGGAGCCCCTCCGCGCGAAGCGCGTGCATTAAAAGCCGAATCTACTGAAAGTGAATGAGGTCAGTGCGCGTCAGAGTAACCGCCCCCTTGTGGAGCGCCTCATTATTGGGGTTGGAGTTGAGCTGAGTCAGCAGCTGGTAGCGGCCGATGGCGATGTCGTAGTCCTGCGCGGCGGAGGTGGCGTCGTCGACCACGACGACGGTGTAGGTGCGCAGGTTGCCACCCACCGCGGTGTAGAGCACCGAGCCGTTCTCGCGCCAGCCCACCAGGACCAATCGCTGAATGCCGCGGGCGCGGAGTAGCTCGTCGAGCGGCGTATCGAAGAAGCGGTCCTGCCCGAAGCCGACCACGATCGGCTCACCTTCAGCTGGCGCCACATCCGGGAGGATCGGCGGCTGCGTGGCAGGCGTGCTGTACAGCACGTACACGCCCGCCGCGCGAGCGTCGGCCAGCAGCGAAGCCACACGCGGCACGAACTCCAGGCAGTTCGCTTGCGGACTGCAGGTCTGGGTCGTCACATCGAGCACGAGCAGCGCCGTTGTCGTCGGGTCCAGCGTCACCGCAACTGGAGCCGGAGCAGCCGGCAGCTGCTGCGCCGCCGCGGGCGCGATCCCCAACACGAGTCCGCCAGCCGCCAGAACCAGCGCGCGTTTCCACACCATTCGCCTAGCAAACCGCGCCCCCGTCCAACCGTCAAGGAATGCGCGCAGTAGTAGACTGGCCGAGTGCCTGGCGCAGTTTCCCGTCGTCAGTTTCTGCGCCGCGCCGCTCTGGTCTCCGGCGGTCTGGCGCTGACGGTAGCCTGCGGACCCCAGGCGGGCGGCCCGCCGGCACCGGAGGGCAGCGCACCCGGCCAGGCCCAGCCCGCGCAACAAGCGCCGGTGGCGGGACAGCCGCAACCGACACCAGCCACCGCCGGAGCGCCGAAGAAGGGCGGCGTGCTGCGCGTCGGTCTGTACGTCGAAGCCGCCACCATGGACCCGCACCTCTCGGGCTCCAAGATCTACCGCCAGATCTACCACAACATTTTCGATCCGCTCGTCGTCATCGACGATAAGCTGGAGGTCAAACCTAACCTGGCAGAATCGTGGCAGACGCCGGACCCCAGGACACTGATCTTCAAGCTGCGGCAGGGAGTGAAGTTCCACGATGGAACTGACTTCAATGCCGAAGCGGCGAAATTCAACTTCGACCGCATGGCCACCGAGCCGAAGTCGGTGCGCAAGGGCGAAGTAGCGAACATCGCCTCGGCGGAAGTCGTTGACGCGTACACCCTGAAGCTGAACCTGAAGCAGCCGGATGCCCCACTGTTGGCCACACTGACCGACCGCGCAGGCATGATGATTTCGCCAGCCGCGATCAAGAAATTCGGCGCGGACCTCGAGCATGACATCACCGGTGCAGGCACTGGACCCTTCCAGTTCGCCGAGTGGGTCAAGGACGACCACCTGCTGCTGAAGCGCAACGAAAACTACTGGAACAAGGACGCCGGCCCGTATCTCGAGCAGGTGCGCTATCGGCCGATTCCCGACGACACCGTCAAGCTGCAGCCTGCAGGCTGGCGAGATCGACGTGCTGGACTATCTGGCCCCGCGCAACGTGCCGCTTGCCAAAACCGACACCAGTCTGGTGGTCATCGACGTTCCGTCTCTGGCGGCGTTCTGGTACCAGCTCAACACCACCCGGCCGCCATTCGACAACAAGGCGCTGCGTCAGGCGGTCATGTACGCCATCGACACGGACGCGATCGTCGAGGGAGTCTGGCTGGGCGTCGGCGTGCCCGCCAATGGACCGATCTCACCCTCCAGCTGGGCCTACGACAATAGCATCATGGCCGTCACCCGCGACCTGGACAAGGCGAAGGCGAAGCTCGCGGAGGCTCGCCTGTCCGCGCCCAGTTTTACCCACAACATCGGCAACACGCCGATCGAGACACAGCAAGCGGAGGTTGTCAAGGCGCAGCTGGCGGAAGCGGGCATCACCATGAACATCAACGTGCTCGATGGTGCACGGTTGCTGGCCGAGGGCAACGCGAAGACGTTCGATACGTCGACCTACCCAGTGGAGCGGACGACCGGACCCGGACGGCAACACCTATCAGTTCTTCCACACCATGCCTGGCACATCGCTCAATTGGTCAGGCTTCTCGAACCCACAGGCGGATGAAATTCTCGAGAAGACACGCCAGGTCTCCGACCACGCCGAGCGCAAACAACTGTACAGTCAATTGATTCAACTCCTGCGCGAGGAAGTACCGGCGATCTTCATCATTCATCCCATCGAGCCCAAGGCTTTCAGCCCAAAGGTCCAGGGGTACGATGCGGTGCCGGATGGCATGATGCGCCTCAAGAACGTCTGGCTGAAGTAAGCCGCAGGAACGCGGCCGAAAAGGTGGAGAATGTCGGAGTCTCGGTGGCCGCGTTCCTAGGCCAACCGTCAAAAGAAGTTCGGCCGACTGCGTCTTGTGCCGAGAAGCGGCTTGTCGGCCGAACTTCTTAGATGGGGCGGCTTGTCCTGCGCCGTCTGCTGGCGACCATCCCGGTCCTGTTCCTGGTCACGCTTGGCGTCTTCCTGCTGATCCACCTGACGCCCGGCGACCCGGTCGAGACGATGCTCGGCGAATCGCAGGACGCGAGCGCAAAGGAGGCGCTGCGACACGAGCTGGGGCTCGATCAGCCGCTGCCAGTCCAGTATGTCACGTGGGTCGGTCACCTGCTGCAGGGCGACCTCGGACGCTCGGTCCGCACGCACGTTCCGGTGGTCGAAGACGTGGGACGCCGCATCGCTCCGAGCCTGGAGCTTGCCGCGTTTGCCATGCTGATCTCGCTGGCAATCGCGTTTCCTGTCGGGATTCTGTCGGCGGCTCGTCGTAACTCGCCCGTCGATGGCTTCGGGACGACGTTTGCGCTGTTCGGTATCTGTATGCCGAACTTCCTGATCGCGCTGCTACTCATCTTCTTCGTCGGAGTGTGGCTGCACTGGCTACCAATCTCGGGCTATGTTGATCCGTTTTCCGATCCGCTGGGTGGAATCCGCTCGCTCACGCTGCCAGCCATCACGCTGGGGCTTGCGCTGGCGGCGGTCGTAACTCGCACGCTGCGATCCAGCCTGCTGGAGACACTCGCGGATGACTACGTGCTGACGGCGCGCGCCAAAGGTCTCGACGCTGGCGCGGTGATCCGCAGACACGCACTCCGAAATGCGCTAATTCCGGTGGTAACGATATTGGGCTTGCAGTTCGGCACGCTGATTGGCGGAGCGGTGATCACCGAATACGTTTTTGCTTTGCCTGGTGTCGGTCGCCTCGTCGTGGATGCAGTCTTCTCGCGCGATTATCCGCTCGTCCAGGGTGTGGTCCTCCTGATCGCGATCGGCTTCATCCTGAGCAATCTGGTGGTCGATCTCGTGTACGGCTGGCTCGACCCGCGCATTCGGTACGGCGGATGATGCCGCGGACGGTGCTGACGCCGGCCGCGCCGGTGTCGGTGGGGCCAGCACGCGCATCGGTGCTATCGGCTGACCGCCAGCTATCGCCTGTACGCGAGCGGCGCTGGCGTGTCATGCGAACCGCCGTCGCCACTCGCGGTGCGCTGGCTGGCGGCGCGGTACTGGCATTGGCCGTGCTGGCGGCGGTGTTCGCGCCCGCCGTTTCGCCCTACGACCCGCTCAAACAGGATCTGACGCGCCTCCTGGCGCCGCCTGGTCCCGCGCACCTGCTGGGCACCGACAACATCGGCCGCGACGTCCTGACGCGGGTGATCTGGGGAACGCGCGTATCGTTGATCGCCGGCTTCGTCGCCGTGGCCATGGCTGTGGCTGTCGGGTCGCTGCTGGGCCTCGTTGCCGGCTATCGCGGTGGGCGCATCGACGGCTTCATCATGCGTCTGATGGACGCGGTGCTGTCTTTCCCAGCGCTGGTGCTTGCTCTGGCGCTCGGGGCGGTGCTCGGCGCCGGCCTGGGCGGCGTGCTGATCGCGCTCGGCGTGGTGTTACACGCCAACGTTTGCACGGCTGATGCGCGGACAGGTGCTCACGATCCGCACCCGCGAGTATGTTGTCGCGGCGCGGTTGCTTGGCGCGCCGGATTGGCGCATTGTTCGCACGCACGTGCTGCCGAACGCCGCTACGCCGATCGTGGTGCAGGCGTCGCTGAGCGTGGCGTTCGCCATTCTGGCCGAAGCGTCGCTGTCGTTCCTCGGACTCGGCGTGCAGCCGCCTGAGCCGTCGTGGGGAAGCATGATCAACGCCGGCCGCGGCTACCTGCAGCAGGCGCCGTGGATCGTCTTCGGCCCCGGCGCAGCGCTATTCATCACGGTCCTCGGCCTGAACGTCGTCGGCGACGCTCTGCGCGACGCGCTCGACCCCCGGCTCAGCACGCGTTGACAGTTCGAAACCGCGCTCCTAAGATCGCGCCAACGTTGGTGCTAGATCGATTTGGCGGCCGGCGGTCAAGAGTAAACAGGTTGGGGCCCATGCGCCCCGTTTTTTGGCCCCGGCCCCACACGCGGGGGCGACGTGGAGGATTCATGCGCAAGCTTCTACTTGCTGTCGTTACCGTCGTCTTTCTCCTCCCATCGGTCGTCGGCGCGCAAGCCACAGCGCCGAATCCCGTCAACACCGCGCCCAGCAAGTTCAACGAAATGACGGTGGCGCAGCTCCAGGCGCAGCTGACCGCTCACGCGCTGTCGGCCGTGGACCTGACAAACTTCTACATCGGCCGCATTCTCCAGCTCGATCAGAACGGGCCCGGCGTGAACTCGGTCATCGAGCTGAACCCTGACGCGATAGCCATGGCCCAGAGCGCCGATGTACGTCACGCCCAGGGCAAGGTCCTGGGGCCGCTCGATGGTATCCCCGTGTTGCTCAAGGACAATATCGACACGGGTGACAGGATGCAGACCAGCGCTGGCTCGTTCGCGCTGGTTGGCAGCCCGGCGGTACGTCACTCCACCGTCGCCGCCAACCTGCGGGCCGGCGGCGCGGTCATCCTCGGCAAGACCAACCTGTCGGAGTGGGCCAACTTCCGCTCGTTTGAATCGACCAGCGGTTGGTCGGGCAGGGGCGGTCAGACGCACAACCCGTACGGCATCGATCGCAATCCCTGTGGCTCGAGCTCCGGCTCCGGTGCGGCCGCGTCGGCCAATTTCGCCGCCGTCTCGTTCGGCAGCGAGACCGACGGCAGCATCGTCTGCCCGGCCAATGCCAACGGCGTGGTCGGCATCAAACCCACGGTCGGCCTCACCAGTCGTGCGGGTGTGGTTCCGATCTCTCACACCCAGGACACGGTCGGTCCGCATGGCCGGACCGTGGCTGACGCGGCGGCAGCGCTGAGCGTGATCCAGAGTCGGACGTCCGATGGCCGCGACCCCGCCACCGGCGGCGTTCCGCTCGGCTGGCAGGGCGTACCAGGCAGGACAACGCGCCCCAAGAACATCCCCACCGACTACACCCAGTTTGTCAACCCGAACGGGCTCGTGGGTACGAAGATCGGCGTCACTCGCGTTGGACTGAGCGGCTTCACGAACGTCACGACACCGCAGCCCGTGCTGGACGAGTTCGAGAACGCCGTCGCCGCGCTCAGCGCCGCCGGCGCCAAAGTGATCGACCTCGACGCGGCGGGCTTCACCTTTGCCCCCGCGGACGGCGAACTCTTCGTGCTGCTCTTCGACTTCAAGCAGGACGTGGCGAAGTACTTCGCGACCCGTACCGGCGTCCCGGTGGCAGGGGGAACGCTCCAGACGGCCATCAACTTCAATAACGCCCACGCGGCCGAGGAGATGCCGTTCTTCAACCAGGACATCTTCGACTTCGCCGAGACCATCAATCCCGATCCCAACTTCGTCGACCCCCGCTTCGGCATGTCCTATAACCAGGCGCTCGCCATCGACCACAACGCGGGCGTGAACGGCATCGACGCTGCGCTGAGCATATTCAAGCTCGACGCGGTGGTGTCGGCGACGGACAACCCGGCCTGGGCCACCGACCTGCTGTACGGCGATCACT
>VBGG01000555.1 GCA_005883405.1 Chloroflexota bacterium
ACGCCAGTGATCTGCACCGGTTGACCCTCCGCCGTCAGCATACGCGCGCCACAGGTGTGGAGGCTGGTGCCCTGTGGAGGTTGCGGCAGATGCGCTGGATCGTGCTTGCACGCTTCCAACGGATCCGGTGTGGGAACAACCGCTGGCAGGCTGGACGTGACGCGCTCCACCACGTCAGTGGCCTCGCGGCCGATGTCTCTCGCGACAGGTTGTGGCTGCGCTGGCGTGGGAGCGGCCGGCGTGCGAGGGCGAGCGATAACGGCGACGAACAGCATGGCGATTGTGACGGAGGCGAGCACGGCCGCGACGGCGACTCGCGGGCGGCGCATGCGCAGCATAGATCTCCCCGAATGGGGCCCCCCTTGGGGTCCGGCACTCCGCCCGTTCGCGGCCGAAAGCCATGGTAACTTCGCTAGTCGAGGAGCAAACCGGAGCAGGCGCCGAGGTTCGAGTCCAGCGGGAGAGCGCGGCAAGCGCATGCTCAGCCCCCGCAGCCGAGCTCGGTGGTGAGCGTGTCAACCTTCGGGGTTGTCAGCGCTCCGCCGGTGATCGCGAATGTCGCCAGATTGTTGAACCATTTGCGAAGAGAGCCGCTCGGGTCGAAAATACCGAGACTGACCGTGTACGCGGGGCCCTCGACGGGATGGGTGAATCGGGCAGCAAGCTTGCCCGGTGCGCCTGGCGCCGCGGTCAGGCGTACATCCTCCAGGGGCTCGGTGTTGCCGACCTGGTAGAGATAGCCATGTGGCACGTACGCCTCACCAGACGGAACGTTGATGGCCATTTCGGCTACTGTCGCAGCTCCGTCCAGTCGCAGGGCCAGGTCCTGATAGGCGTAGGGGTATTGCTGCTCGTGCATATGCCCGGCGGCCGGCGCGGTCGCGCTGCCCAGGCTGACGTCGCCCCAGTGACCCGCCACCCAACCGCTGAATGTCGGGGCGACATCGCGCCAGCGGCTGATGCCGTCTCCATCCCAGTAGCTCCATCCGAAGGCGCCGGCGTACCCGAGTGAGTACGCCGTGCTCAGCACCTCGGGCAACGCATAGTACGCGCTACCACCAGCCGGGTACTCGCCGATCACGATTGGCCGGTCCAGGTTGGCTGAGCTGGCGGGCGTCGCCAGCGGCTCGTACGCTTCGAGCCAGTCGTACCAGCTGAAGCTGTAATAGTCGAGCCCCAGGTGCTGCCAGTTCCGCATGTTGCTGAAGCGGTTGGACTCCACCGTCGCCAGCGATCGAGTGTGCTGGTGGATCGCCTGTGTCACCTCGCTTGCAAAGTCGCGGACTACGCCGACAGGCAGCTTGATGCGACTATCCTGCTCCTGATTCAGCTCCACGATGCCCCACTCCGGCTCGGCGATGACTTCCAGAGCCACCACACGATCGCTCGCCGCCAGGCGGTCGAGCAGTGGCACCACGGCGCGATCGATCATCGTCTGGCGTTTGGCCGCGTCCGTGATGATGTCGGCGTGACCGCCGAGATGCACCGTTCCGCTACGGCAGTCCGCTGTCCAGAATCCGCTCGAAAAGAGCGTGAACACCAGGCGCATGTCGTGCCGCGTGGCGATCTCCAGCGCCGCGTCGATATCTGGAAAGAAGAAGTTGTCCAGACCTGTGACGGCGCCGTTGTCGTCGAATTGCAGCCCGTAGCGGCCGTCGCTGAAGACGCGCCACTTCACCACACGCACTCCCTCCGCGGCCATATTCGCGAAGTCCGCGTCGATCTCCTGGTACGTGGTGGAATCGCTCACCCCTGAGTGCCCCCAGCCGCCAGTTCCGAAGTCCTGCCCCGTTTTCCACGGGTAGTTCAGGCCAGCCCAGAAGGATGGCTTTCCCGCGGTGGTGAGCCTGTCAGTCGGAGCCGGCGCCAGGAGGGGCGCCACGAGCGGAGCCACAAGCGGCGGGACGACCTCTGGAGCGCGCTCTTGTGGTGCGATCCCAGTGCTGCCCGCGCCGACAGCGACGCCGATGCCAGCGATGACAGCGGTCGCGACGGTTACACCAGCCAGCCACTGTAGCGCACGCCTGGTCTTCATCAGACTGAGGCCCCCTCGGGTGCGTCGACAACCTCGTGGAGCGCGGGAGCTGGCGGTCCGAAACGCAAGGCCCATACGATACGCAGGGCCTCGACGACGATGGCAGGGCGCATTTTGGACTTGCCCAGGCGGCGGTCCACAAAGGTGATCGGGTGCTCCACGATGCGGAATCCGCCGCGATAGGCGCGATAGGTCACTTCGATCTGGAACGCATATCCGTTGGACTGGATCGCGCCCAGATCCAGTGACTTGAGGACGCGGGCCCTGAAGCCTTTGAAGCCGCCGGTCAGGTCGTGAAACGGTAGCCCCAGGATCAGCGCGGCGTACTTCGAGCCGCCCATGCTCAGTAACCGGCGAGCGAGCGGCCAGTTTTCGGTCGCGCCTCCAGCGACGTAACGCGAGCCCAGCACCATGTCGGCGTGGTCCAGCGCTCGGCGCAGCTCGGGTAGCGCGTTCGGATCGTGCGAGAAGTCGGCGTCCATCTCGAACACGCGTTGATAGCCGCGCGTGAGCGCGTAGCCGAAGCCCGCGCGATAGGCGGTGCCCAGGCCCTGCTTGCCGGCGCGGTGCAGCACCGCCACCCGGTTGGGATGCCTCTCAGCGAGCGCGTCAGCGATCTCCCCAGTTCCATCCGGCGAGTGGTCGTCGACGATCAGTGCGTCAAAATCGCCCTGCGCCAACACTATTTCGATGAGGCGCTCCACGTTTTCCGCCTCGTTGTACGTGGGGATGATGACCAGGCTGTCATTGGGGCGGTGCGGCTGTGGTTGCGTCATTGCGCAGTCCTCCATGGAGTGAGAGAGTCGGCCGCGACGTTGCGGCGGAACGGGACGAGGCGACGAAGGCGAGACAACTGTGCCCCGGAGGGGACCCTGTGGGGTTCGGCCCTCCGACCGTTTGCGGCCAACGGCCGGATGCGGGCAGTGTCGCCATGAACGTGCGGGTGTCCGCCAGACAAGCTCTTCCCCCGGAGGGGACCCTGTGGGGTTCGGCTCTCCGCCCGAGCGCGGCCAACGGCCGGATGCGGGCAGTGTCGCCATGAACGTGCGGGTGTCCGCCAGACAAGCTCTTCCCCCGGAGGGGACCCTGTGGGGTTCGGCCCTCCGCCCGTTTGCGGCCAACCGCCGGATGCAGGCGGTGTGGCCCTCCGACCGTTTGCGGCCAACCGCCGGATGCGCGCGGTGTCGCCATGAGCCTGCGGGCGTCTCCGGTGCGCGAGCTACGAGACGTCATTTCGTGACCTGATCGATTTCGAGCTTGACGTCGCCGTGCTCGACGGACCACACCGGTTTAGAGTGGTCGAGCGCCTGCAAGATCCATGTTTCGCCGCCGTCACCGTTGTTGAGCACCATCGCGCTGCGCATCTTGTTGGACATCACGATGTAGTCGATGTTGCGCCAGTCCTTGCCGAACAACTTGTCGCGGACGTCCGGGTCGGAGGCCGCTTTGTAGTGGGAGTGGGCCCACTTGTAGTAGGGCCGCGAATCGTGCAAGTCGGCCCACATGTCGTCGTCGATGATCAGCTTGGCGTCGGGCGGGATGTGCTGCCGAATCCACTGGAGCTGCTCGGCCTGCATGCTGGTCTGGTCCAGCTTGTACAGGTCATGCGGCACCACGTGGCCGAACTGATCGACGACAAGCACGTAGCCCCACGCCGGATTGACCAGGAAGACGCCCATGAATGCCACGACCGGCAGCCCCCGCAGAAGCAGCGGGAGCCGCGACACGAGCACGGCTGCCAGCAGTCCGATATTCATGGCCAGGAACGGCAACAGCGGAATGACGTAGAACTCCAGCATCTGGCTGCCGCGGGCCAGGTAGATCCCGTAGCTCAACGCCAGCGCCGCGACGATGACTCCTTGCCGCCAGCGGCCTCGGCTCAGCATGCCGATCGTCAGATTTGCAATTGCCGCTGCCGCGCCAGCTACCAGAATGAAGGTGTCCTTCGGTAGCCACGCCCCGAGCGAGAATTGCCAGACCGGACTGGAGGTGTCGAGGATGCTGCCCTGCGAACGATGCAGCTGCCACCAGATGGTGTACAGGAGCGACACGTGGTCGGCGGGTGGATTGTTCAGGTCGAAGCTGAAGCCGGAAGGAAACAGCTCGTCCTTCAGCGTCGCGTACAGAAAGTACAGGGAGATGGTCGAGATTGCCGAAAACGACCAGAAGCCGGCGCTGAAGCGATAGTTCATGCGGCCCTCCAGGCGTTTGACGAGCAGGTAGCCCACGACTGGAGCGAAGAACACGGCGTTCTCCTTGGTCAGCACCGCCACGCCGAACGCGAGCCCGCTCAGAATCGCGGAGACGATACGCATATCACTGTTTCGCCAGTGCGTGCCGCCGCTGATCAGGTACAGCGCGACCAGCACCCAGATCACCATCAGGTTGTCCAGCAACACTTGCCGCTGATAGAAGATGGCGAGCGGCGACAGGTTGAACAGAAAGGCCGCGAGCAGCGCACCTGGCTTGCTGCCAGACAGGCGAGCGGTCACGGAGTACAGCAAAAACGTGCTGACCACGTGAACTACGAGCATCAGCGCGCGGCCGGTGTCGATCGCGTTGCCGAATGTCTCGAATTGCGACGGGAGAAGGGCGACCCAACTTGCGATTAACAGCCAACCGGCCGGCGCGTGGTCGTAGAAGTAGGTGTAGGGTGAGAGGCGAGCTTCGCGCAGAACTGACCACGCCTGCTGGATGTAGATACCTTCATCGGTGATGTACAGGGGGTAGTTGAACAGGTTGTAGCCGTGCGCGACCGCGCCGCTGATGAGCGACACGACGAGCAACAACCGGTCCAGTAACGTGCGCCACCGCATTCCGTCTTTTCCTGTCACACCTGGATCGGCCGGGTATTTGCCACGTCGTCGAGGGCCGGTGCTGCCATCCCGCGGAGGATGCCGAAGGCTCCACCCGAAGGAGTCTCACCCCTGAGGTGGTGATCGCCGGCCGCCGTGCGGAAGAGGTTTCCTTCGGGACGGAAGCGCCTGGACATGGCGCTACGCCTTGGCCGCCGCGGCAGTGCCAACTGGCTGGGGGTCCTGGCGGTGCGCGCCGACGTGGGCCGTCTTTTCCCAGTTGTTGATTCCGCGCAGCTCTCGAATGGTTGCCCGCACCGAGGCGTACGACAACACCCACTGGTACGGCAGATACGTCAACGTCATCACCAGTGGCGTCTTCCAGGATGGCTTCAAGTGGTGCGCATCGGAGAACTCGTAGAGTCCGATGACCGCTAAGAGCAGGTGCGCCAACAAGAGATAGAGAGGGAGCGAGAGCGTGATCGCCACCAGCACCGGTGTCTTGATGGTGAACATGGTGGCCAGCGAGATCACCACGTACAGGCCCAGCACCGCCTGAATGGTCGGAAACGCGAGCGTGTAGATGGCGAGCAAGCGCTGCTCAAAACTGGGCAGGCGGGCCCATTCACGTTTCTTCAGCGTTTGCAGAAACCCCTGACTCCAGCGCGTGCGCTGGCGAATAAAGTGATCGAGCGTCGGCGGAGTTTCTTCGCGCGTGACGTAACGGTCGTCGTAGACGACCCGCACCGGCACCCGCATCGAGCTGATGCGAATGCCCACGTCGGCATCCTCGGTCAGATTGTGCTCATCCCATCCGCCTGCCGCCTCGAGCACCGATCGGGCAAAGAACACGGTGTTGCCACCCAGCGGAGTCATCCCCGCGCGGGCGTGGTAGTGCAGCCGACTCTTGAACCAGAAGAAGTACTCCAGGACGTTGAGTGTCGAGTACCAGTTGGATTCGTAGTTCATGAGCTGGACGCCGCTCTGAACGACATTGACCCCTTCCTGGAGCATCACCGTGTTGATGACGTTGAAGATGTCGGGATGGATGTCGTCCTCGGAGTCGAAGATGGTGACCACTTCATGCGAGGTAGCCCTGAGGCCGACGTTCAGGCCATGCGGTTTATTGGTCGGTTGGTTGGCGAACGTGAGCACCTGTACGATGTCGATGCCCTCTGGTCGCAGAGCCGCGATTTTCTCATCGGCTTTGCCGATCGTGCCCTGGTCGTCTGTTTTGCAGATCACGACGACTTCGAGCAGGTGGCTCGGATAATTCGCGCGCACGACCCGGTCGATCGTCGTCTGGATGACGTCCTCCTCATGCCGAGCAGGCAGCATCACCGTAAAGGACTTCGTGGCCGGCAAGAACTGCGCTGGTGCCTTGGCCTTTTGATGGGCCTCCGGTCGATCCCAGGTGTAGAGCATCAAGTACAGCGTGTAGGCCGACTGGATCGTGAGCAGAACGGACAGGAGCAGCGATCCGAGCACGAAGACGTCCAGAAGGACGTTCATTGCCCGCCGCTCCGACTCCAGGTCCACTTGATGTTCGCGACGAAGTTCGAAGCGGTTGCCAGGCCAATGCCGACGAGGTTCGCCAGCAGATACTGAACATCCAGGTACGTGACCAGCGCCCACAGCGTGAATGTGGTCAGGAGCAGCCCGCCGAGCGACACCAGGCAGAAGCGGATGAACCTGCGCAGCGAGGCCGCGTCACGCGACTGCTGGAAGGTCCAGCGGTCATTCAGCACAAAGTTGTTACCGATCGCAAGCGCCACCGCGAGCGCGGAGGCAGGGACGAGCGGTAAGCGGAGTATTTGATACAAGGCGTACAGGGCGGCGTTGTTGACGACGACACCTGTACTGCCCACGACCAGGAATTTGCCCAGTCGAGAGGCCAGCTCCCGGTCTGCGCCTGACATGCAGGATCTCCTCGTTTGGAATAGAGGCGCGACCCGGACGGTCCGGCGGCGCTGGCGGCTGCCGGGTCTCGCTCCTCAGGAATGACTCTAGGTGCCAGGTCCCGAACTGGACTCGACGGCGATGGATGGTCGCCCGAACGACGCCTGACGGGCCGCGCCGCGTTCGACCGGCTGCGTTCTGGTGCTGTTAAGGCGACCCGGACAGGCAATCGGGACGTGGCCGGGAATGGCTACGTAGTCTGCCCCTAGGAACGCGGCCGAGGACGTGGATAACACCTCGAAGTGTCGGTGGCCGCGTTCCTAGGGAAGTCTGTCACAAGAAGTTCGGCCGTGATGAGCTTCCCGAGGCGACGCCTTTCGGCCGAACTTCTGGGGGCACTCAGATAAGCGGTGCTCCACCGCCAGGGCTAAGGAGTCCCAACACTGATGCGAGATCGCGATCAACTCACCTCGGCCATTCGGAAGTGGCGATGAAGCAGCGTCTCATCTTGATCGGCGCGGGGTTGGTGCTGCTGATAGTTGTAGCGCGACTCGTGATCTCGCGACCGGGCGCCGGCGGGGACGTCGCGGTGGATACCACCGGCGCCAGCGCCCAGGCGCGTTCGGGCGGCACCAACCCCGCCGCCGGCGACAGAGCAGCCCAACCTACAGACGTAGCCGCACGCGGGACGCCAGCCGCCACGCTGGTGGCGAAACCCAGCGGCCCAACTCCCACGCCGGTGGTAGTCCAGATTCAGGGCACGGCCGTGTCAATCGAGGCCAAGCCGCTGCTGCTACTGAATCCCAGCACCGTGCGCCAGGGGTCCAGCGTGGGAGTCACCGGTAGCGGCTTCGACCCAGGCGCCACGGTCGATATCTACGTCAAACAGCAGGCGGCCGATAGCGTGGATCCGCTGACCTTCGTCCAGGTGGACAAGAGCGGCGGATTCGGGGGAGTGACTTTCGCGGTACCTGATTCACTTCCGCGCGGCAACTTTATCGTCGAGGCCGACCAGCGTGAGAGTGGTAACGTCGCGCGTGCCACGGCGGTCATCGCGGGTGGCTCGCCGTAGGTCAAGCTCGGCACACAGGCGGCCAAATCCGGCGATGCCGTGCAGCTGTCCGCGGCCGGTTTCGCTCCTGACGAAGACATCAACGTCTACTGGAATGACCTGTCGAGCGACGTCATCGGCACGCTGCACACCGACGAGAGTGGCGGCCTTCGCCAGGGCTCAGTGCGCGTACCGTTTGGCGCGGTCGGCAACAACGGGTTCATCTTCGTCGGCCTGAGGAGCCAGTCCCCCGTGACGGTTCCCTTTCAGATGTTGAATCTGTATCCGAATGTCGACCTGTCCAGTTACGCGATCAAGCCCGACAATGTGCTCAGCTTCTCCGGCAAGGACTTCGGACCCGGCGAACAGGTAACGGTGTACCTCAACAGTCCGGAGGCGCCACCACTGACCACCATACAGGCCGACGACAGCGGTGGTTTCGCCAACGCGGGCGGCTTCCTGGTGCCATTTGGGCTGCGCGGTAAGCAGACGCTCATCTTCATGGGTAAAGAGAGCAAGGCACCCACGACCGCAAGTTTCGATACGCTGCCCTACACGCCCAGTGCCCAGCCGAGCACCTACGGCGGGCGACCAGGCACCACGCTCACGTTCTACGCGATCGGCTTTGCACGCAACGAAATCGTGCACGCGCTCGTCGGACGAACGCAGGACAGCGCTGGCCAGGAGGTCAGCTGCTTCCGCACCGATCCTCAAGGCAACGCCGCCTCCGGAGGATCGTACGTCGTGCCTGGCGACGCTTCACCAGGTCAGCTGGTGTTCAGCTTGATGGGCAGTCGCAGCGAGGCGGTGGCCACGGCAGCGCTGGAAGTGATCGCTTCGGACGTACCCGTTCAAGTTCCACCGCAGGCTCCATTCCAGTGCGACCTGACGGATGGGCCTGACGCGCCCCAGGTAGTGGGTGTGGTCGAGGGGCCACCGGCGCTGAGCGCTGATGCGGCCTACGGCCCAAGCCCAGTGGTCGCCGGCACGCCGGCGGCTGGTCCGAAGCAGGGCGGCGGGCAGAGCAAGGCTAACGCCACGCCGGATGCGGCTCGGAGCGCGGCGGCCAAGGCCAATGCTTTGGCGGAGGCGAGTCCTACGGCCGGTCCGAAGGCGAACGCCTCGCAGGACGCGAGTCCGACGGCGGCGGCCAAGGCCAACGCTTCGCAGGACGCGGGTCTCACGGCGGCGGCCAAAGCGAGTCCAACGGCGGCGGCCAAGGCCAACGCTTCGCAGGACACGGGTACCACGGCCGCGCCCAAGGCAAGCCCCACGGCGGCGGCCAAGGCGAACGCGACGGCCGCGCCGAAGGCGAGTGCCACGGCGGCGGCGAAGGCGAATGCGACCGCCGCGCCCAAGGCGAGTCCAACCGCGGTGGCCAAAGCGAGCGCCACTCCGAAGGCGAGTCCGACGGCGGTGGCGAAGGCGAATGCGACGCCGGCCGCGAATCCGGCTCAAACAGGCAAGAATCCGACGCCCGCGGCGGGCGCGAATGGCGCTGAGCCAGCGGCCGCCGCTGACGCCGCGGCAGACCCGGCCGCTGCTCCAGCGCCGGCAGCACCAGCCGCTGCCTCGGCTCCGGCTGCAGCGGCCGCAACCGCGCCGCCTGCGCCATCCGCTGCCTCGGCGCCGGCGACGTCCCAGACGTACACCGTTCAGGACGGCGACACGCTACCAGCGATCGCCAACCAGGTGTATGGCGACGCCAACCAGTGGACCGCGATCTATCAGGCCAACCGCTCGACCATCGGCGACGATCCCAATCTGATTCATCCAGGGATGCCGCTCAGCATCCCAGCAAAGGAGTCCTGAGGATGTCGAAGCTCACCAGCATCATCGTTGTCATTCTGAGTGCGATTGTTGTCGGACTCCCGACCGCGGTCGCCGGATCTCACAGGCGATGACCAGCTCATCTTCGTCGGACAGCAAAGTCAGACCGAGGTCAGCGCCACGTTCGCGGCCGCGGCCCCGCCGCGGCCATCCACTCCTGATTGAAGGGTTTGTGAAGTACATGTTTCGTCCGCGCACGCGTTTGTCTCGACGATTCCTTCCGGCGGGTGCCGTTCTGCTGCTGTCGGTTCTCGTTGGTTGTCAGGCCGCACCGCAGGGAGCGAACCCGCAGCCAACGGCCAGTGCGCCGACGTCGACCGACTCCGCGCTGGCGCAGACGCCGACAGACGTCACCAGCCCGGCGGCAGCGCCGATCGCGACGGAGGATGTTCCAGCCGTCGATCCAACACCCGCGACACCGCCGACTCCTCCGCCCACGCCGACGCCACGGCCGACACCGCGGCCGCTGCCGACGCCAGTTCCGCCAGGCCAGGCACTGGAGCCGGCCGCGACATCCCTCCAGTCCAAGCTGAGCGACTTTCGCACTGCGCTGAAAACACAGGATGTGACTGGCTCGCTCCGACTCCAGCGCGAGCTGCTGGGAACCGCCAGGGACGCCGAATCGGCCATCAAAAACGACAAGTCGCCTCAGGCCCAATCCGTGCGCGGTGCGATCGCCGGGATTCGTGCCGGAATTGCTGGCGACCAGAATGGGCTGGAGCACGCCGACAGCGCTCTGCGGCAGGTGCTCGGTGGCTCGGCCGGTGGTCTGGGGGTCACCCTGACGTCTGATTCGTCGAGTGACCCAGTGGGCGACCTGCATACCTTGAACCTGGACCTGCACAGCTTGCGGCAGGCGATTCAGAGCAAGAATGCCGGCGATGCGCTGCGCCTCCAGGGGAAGCTCATCGCGGAGATCGATGCTGCCCAGAAGCGGGCAGCCGGCGGGCAGTCAGACCAGGGCAAGAGTCTGGATGATGCGCTGGCACTCCTGCAGAAGGGGCTCGATGGCGATTCCACCGCGCTGGCGACAGCAACGGCTGTACTGGACAAGCTCGACAGTGGACCTGGCCCGGCGGAGGCTGCGCCTGATTACGCTGGCCTCAATGCATCGCTGGATGCCAAGATGGACGCGTTCGAAACGGCAACCGCGACCGCGAGTCAGGGCGACCTGCTGCGCCTTCAACAGGAGATCCTGAGTGAAGCGACACAAGACGAAACTGCCCTGGGCTCGGACCCATCACCGCAGGCTACCGCGCTGCGTGACGCCATCAAGGGCGCGCGCGCGGCGGCCTCCGGCGACCTCACCAAGGTCGATCCAGCGCGAGCGGATCTTGGCAGAGTTTCCGGCCAGGCGGCGGACTCCGGTGGCTCCACGGCAAAACCGATCACCGATATCAAGGGCTTCGCCGGCGACCTGGACAAGACCGTTGGCTCATTCCAGGACGCGCTGCAGCGAAATGACACCAGCTCGATGCTGCGACTCCAGAAATCACTCGCCGACCAGGCCGACCAGGCCGACGCCAGTCTGAAAGGCGTGCAGAGCAAGCCGGCCGAACAGGTGTTGGCGGCGGTCGCCTCGATTCGATCTGCCTTCGCTGGCGACACGTCGAAGCTGGCAGATGCACGGGTCCAGCTGCGTACGGTCAGTGGCGCCTCGCTGGCGTCGGCAAGCCCAACCGCCAGGGCGGCCCCGACCGCGGCCGGCTTCGACGCTCAGACGATCGCCGGCGGGGTGCGCGACAAGCTGACCAGCCTTGGGGACGCGGCGCATGACCCGCACCAATCACCTGACGAAATCGCCAGGCGGCGCGACGCCCTGAACAGCGAGGCGCTCAAAGCCGAGGCTGCGCTCAAGGGTGTGACCGATCCGCGCGCTGATCGGTTGCGGTCGGCGCTCACGACGGCCCGCGAGGCAGCGGCTGGCGACGACGCCAAGGTCCAGACCGCATTGAGCGGCCTCCAGGCCGCCCTCAACGGTCAATAGGTACAGGGAGATGCGACGTGGCGCCTTCCTCGCGTTTCTTATCATGACACTCGGCGGAGCCGGCGCACTGGCCGCCAGCGGCGGTCTGGGATTCGCTGGCGCGGCGCCGAGCGGCTGGACCGGCCTGCGTCCGCCGGGTGCAGCGTCCGCTGTTGCCCCCGCGCGAATGGCCGGCTCCGCGTCGCCATCCCCATCGCCGCGTGCTTTCACCGCGGCTTCACCAGTAGCCTCATCGGTGGCCTCGCCGGCAGTCGCCGGAGTCTCGGAAATCGTCGCCGTCGCCAGTCAGGCTGAGCAGAAGATGGCGCTGGTGGACCCCGCCAGCGGCAAGGTCTCCCGCTCCGTGGACCTCGGCATGCCACCTCAGAATATGGCCCTTGCGCAGAATGGACGAACGGCGTGGGTCTTCAGCAGCAAGCCCGGCGAGAGTGATTTTCTCTTTGTCGATCTGCTGAAGGGAGAACGTAAGGATGGCAAACGGCTGCACGACAATCCCAGCGCGGCGGCATTTTCGACCGACGGCCGCCGCGCGTACGTGGCACTCGCCGGTGGCAACGACTCGCCGCCCGCTCCTAACACCATCGTGTTCATCGCTACCCGCAACAACGACGAGTTCGGACATATCGATGTTGGCGAGCAGAGTCCAGGCGTGCAGATCCTCCGACGGATCGAGGCGCTGGTCGTGGCTCCAGGCACGAGCGGCGACGTGCTGTACGCGGCCGGCCATGAGAGCGGGACTGTTTGGGCCGTGGACGCCGGCTCGGGCGGACTCCTGAAGCAGATCGAAGTTGGTGGCGGTCCTACCGCCCTGCTGACGGACGCCGCCCGCCGGCGCATCCACATCATCGCCGACACGATCAACCAGGTCATTACCGTGGACACCGGCAGCCAGGCGATTACGAGTCGGCTGACGCTGCCCGCGCGTCCCAGCGCCGCCGCGATTGGTTCGGATGGCACGCTGTACGTCGCAAGCGGAGACAGCGGTCAATTGTGGCCGGTGAGCCCCGACATGACGCAGGTCGGCGAGCCGATCCAGGTCGGGGGTCACCCCGCCGCCGTCGGCGTAAGCTTCGACGGAGCCCGCGTGTATGTAGCGACTCGCGGCGACAACTCGCTCGCGGTGGTCGATGTACAGAGCAAGCAAGTCAGCTCGCGTATTCCGGTAGGCAAAGATCCGGTGTCCATCCTGGTGGCTCCCGGTCGGCCGCCGGCAGGCAGTACCCCGACACCGACCGAAGTTCCGGCGGCGCACCCGACGGCTACGCCAACGATCGTCCCAACGCCGACTCCGTTGCCGGAGGGCGCCTTGCCGCCCGAGCACATGCCGTCGGGGGCTGCCGGCGAAACGTTCGTCCCTGACGCCGAGTTTCCCGTCTCGTTCGTCTTCGCGCCCGACGGCACGCTGTTCTACAACGAGCTGCACAGCGGCAAGATACGCATCGTCCGTAACGGCACGCTGCTACCCGATGCCTTCTACCAGTTCAAAGTCGCCGGCCAGCCTGAGACCGGCCTCATCGGTCTGACACTCGATCCGAACTTCACCCAGAACCATTATGTGTACGTCTTCTACACCTCGGTGCCCGAGGGCCAGGACAACGGCGGCCCAAACGGCCCCAACGAAGTGGTGCGCCTGACGGATGTGGCCGATAAAGGGGCTGACCTGACATACATCATGCGCGACTTGCCGTCGGGTCCCATTCACAACTCCGGCACGATTCACTTCGGACCGGATGGCAAGCTGTACGTGGCGCTTGGTGACAACGACCAGGGGTCGAATGCCCAGGATCTCGGCGCAATCGCCGGAAAAATCCTGCGGGTGAATCCGGATGGATCAATTCCAGATGACAATCCATTCGTGGGGCAGGAAGGCAAGCAGCCCGCGATCTGGGCCTACGGACTGCGAAATCCGTTCAGTTTTGACTTCGACCCGGTAAGCCACGGCCTGCTGGCGACCGAGAACGGGCCGGGTGATAACGACGAGCTCGATGTCATCGTGAAAGGGGCGAACTACGGCTGGCCACCGACCGGCTACAAGTATCGGGCGGGCGTTGTCGAGCCAATCGCCGTTATGAACCCGCCGATCGGTCCGACTGGAATGACGTTCTATACATCGGACCAGATTCCCGATTGGAAGAATGATTGGTTCTATTGCAACTTTCATCAAGGGCAATTGCGGCGCGTGCGGTTAGCGCCCGAAAGCCGCGATCGGATTGTCTTCGAGGAGATCGTGAAGAACGGCTGTAGTCTCAACGTGGCGAACGGACCCGATGGTGCCCTGTACTACTCCGGTCCGAAGGGCATCTATCGGATCCACGGCGCGACCGCGGCGAACCTGTTGCCTGCTGTGACGGCTGGCGCCGCTGCTCAGCGGCCAACGCCCACGGCGGCGACGGCGGCGGCGCCTCGCGCCACACCCGTGCCCACGGAAGAGCCGTTGCCGGCGGGCACGCGAGCTGAGGACCGCGACGTCAACATCAGCCTCACCGAGTGGAAGCTGCAGCCGTCGCGAGGCAAGGTGCCAGCTGGTCACATCCGCATTCTCTCCGAAGACGTCGGCGCCACCCAGCACGCATTTCGGATTGTCGGTCAGGGCATGGACGTCAGCACCGACAGCTTCGGCCCAGGCGAGTCGCGCACGATCAACATGGTGCTGCCAGCCGGCGAGTACCAGCTGGTGTGCCCGATTCCGGGCCACGAGCAACAGGGCATGCTCGCCACCCTGACGGTGGTCGGCTCATGAAGTCCAGAGCCGTGTACTTCGGTCTCGGGTTCACGCTGCTGCTTGTGGTCACTGGTGTCATCGGGCTGATTGCCAGCGCGGGCGCCCAGGACAGCGCATCGGTCGGTGCCGGTCAGCGATCTGGCGCGACTCGCACTACCAGACGCGCAGTCAGTTCGAGGCGAGCATCACCTCGGCTCTCGACGGATATGTGGCGGAAACGGTCGTCTTTGGCGAGATGAGCACCACAGGCGCGAGCAACGATCTCGAGCGTGCGTCGGCACTTGCTCAGCGGATGGTAACCGAGTATGGCATGAGCGAACGGCTCGGGGTCGTTACGCTCGTCTCCAACGCTGACGGCGCGTTCGGGCGTGACGGGTACGAGTGGAGAGGCTATTCGGAGCAGACCGCGCAGGCGATTGACGAGGAGGTCCGTCGTCTGCTGGACGAGGCTTACGCGCAGGCACGTCACGTGCTAACCGAGCATCGTGTCGTCCTCGACCGCCTGGCTGACGCGCTGCTCCGCTGGGAAACGCTCCAGGGTGAAGACCTCGAGCGTGCCTTCACCGGCCAGGCTCCTCGCGCTACCGAGCCCGCCGAGCCGGCGTCGGACCGACCAGCCCGCAGGGTTCGGACTTCGCTGCGACCCTTGCGCGGCGCCGCGATGACAGACGCGACGCGCGGCGGCCGCGACGGCATTACCGCACCGTGAACGTGACGCGCGCGGCCACCGGTGGATTCACCGAGACGTTGTTGCTACCTACCAGCAGGACCGCGAGGGCGTGAGTGCCGTGCAAGACGTTCTCGATGGTGACACGCGTGCTCGCGCTGTGCACGACGTGCGAGTCGCAGACCGGTAGGGGCTGAAGCGTACCGATGTAGGGCGCCGCGTCCTCGTCCAGGATGAACACCAGGTGGTAGTCATCCACCGCGTGAGCGCTGTCAGCCGACAGCAACCGCGGGCCCCAGTAGTCAACGGAGAATGCTACCGAGTCGGTCGGGGCAATATTTGCCAGAGTTTCGCCCGCGCGCGGAGTGCTGATGGCCAGCAGAACATCGGCGGGTTTGAGCGCCGCCATGTTCGCCAGCCCCAGTGTCTCCGTGCAGTTCGAGGTTGCGGCGTGCGCCGGAGCAGCGGTTGTGAGGGCAGCCAGGACTGCCGCGAGCGCCAGCCCGAGCCGGCGTCGTGTCGTAGGCGTCTGCACCTGAACAGCATGTACGACCCCGACCGACCGCGGACCGAACGAGAGGCACTCCCACCCGGCCGCGGCCGAGCTAGCAGCGGCT
>VBGG01000556.1 GCA_005883405.1 Chloroflexota bacterium
TACACCCTAGCGCGGGACGCCTGCCAACGTATTGAGCCCTGGACCGATGCTGACGCAGGTCTTAAAGACCGAGTAGCTCATCAGTTGCTACGCTACGCGCGTCCCCGCAGAGCATCGCCTGGGCGGACTGGCGCGTCACCGTCTGAAACGCAAGTCGGCGGTTCGTCCAGGTCTTTGGGCTGAGACCGCCACTGTACAAAAGGTCCGCGTCCCACTGACCGCTCGCACGATGGCTCACGCGGCGGACGGAGGGACGCTGATTGCGTGAGCTCGTTGCGAGCACGCTTCAACTGGAGGTCTCATGGAATATACACAACTCGGCCAAACCGACCTGCACGTCTCCAGGGTCGCGTTTGGTACATGGTCATTCGGCGGCGAGTGGGGTCCGGTGCAGGTCGACGATGGCAAAGCAGCGATTCGCGAGGCACTCGACCTCGGTATCAACTTCTTTGACACGGCGCAGGCGTACGGTTTCGGCGCTTCCGAACAGATGCTTGGCGAGGCTCTGCGACCTGAGATCAACGCGCACCGTCACGAAGTGGTCTTGGCCACCAAAGGCGGGCTCCGCAGAGAGGGCGGCGAGCTGGTGCGCGATGCGAGCCCAGCCTGGCTCCGTCAGGGCCTCGAGGCGAGTCTGCGCGCGCTCGGAACAGACGTTATCGACCTGTACCAGATCCACTGGCCGGACCCGAAAACGCCCTTCGAAGAGACCGCCCGTGCCATGGACGAGTTCGTCAAAGAAGGCAAGATCCGCTACGTCGGCGTGTCCAACTTCGATGCATGCCAGATGGCAGGCTTCGAGGCCACGCGCAAGATCGACACCCTGCAGCCGCCATATCACCTGCTTCGGCGCGACATCGAGGAGAGCATCCTGCCGTATACCCTGCATCACAACGTCGGCGTTCTGATCTACGGGCCGCTCGCGCACGGTCTGCTGACCGGCAAGTTCACGCCACGGTCCACTTTTCGTGCTGATGACTGGCGCAGCAAGAGCGCGCTTTTTCAGGGCGAGCTGCTGCGCCGCAATCTGGACATCGTTGGCGAGCTCGAGCGCTTCGCCGAACAGCGGGAATTCCCGGTTGGCCAACTGGCGATCGCCTGGACGCTGGCCAACCCAGCTGTGGATGTGGCGATCGTCGGCGCACGGAATCCGAGCCAGATCCAACAGACTGCGCCAGCCGCTGACATCCATCTGGGGACCGCTGACCTCGCTGAAATCCAGCGGATCATGAACAGTGCGGTGCCCGTCGGTGGGCCAGCGCCGGAGACAGTGTGATGCTGGGTTTTGTCGGACTGGGATACATGGGGAGCCGCATCGCACGCCGGCTCGTTGATGCTGGATATCCGCTGGGTGTCTACAACCGAACGCGGGAGAAGACGCGAGCACTGGCGGAACGAGGTGCGCGCGTATACGACTCGGCGCGCGAGCTCGCTGCTGACTCCGACACCGTACTTTCGATGCTGGCAGATGACGACGCTGTCGAGGAGGTGATGCTCGGGCCGGAGGGTGTTGTGGCGGTCGCGAGGTTTGGCGGCACCATCATCGACCTGAGCAGCGTCCATCCGGATACGTCTCGGCGCGTCGCGAGTGCCGCCAGGCCAAGAAATGTCGCGGTGCTGGATGCCTCGGTGTCAGGCAGCACCCCCCAGGCCGAGGATGGCAGCCTCGTCGTATTCGTGGGTGGCGAGCGGGCGGCATTCGAGCAGTCCGGGCCGATCCTCCGGGTAATTGGCAGTCACATCTTTTATCTGGGTCCGAGCGGTGCGGGCGGGATGATGAAACTCGTCACCAACAGTCTACTGGGCGTCGGAATCCAGGCTCTTGCTGAAGCGCTTGTTCTTGGCCAACGCGCCGGGCTGGACAAGACAACGCTGCTCGACGTGCTCGAGCAGACCGCCGTCGTCACCCCAGGTCAGAAACACAAGCTGGAGAACGTCCGCTCCGGCGATTACCCCGTGGAGTTTCCACTGCGCCTCATGTTCAAGGATCTGCTCAACATCGAACGACTGGCTAGACAGACAGCTGTGCCGACGCCCGCCATCGCGGCTGCGCAGCGGATGTTCACGATCGAGCAGGCGAAGAACCGGGAGGAGGACTTCTCAGCGATTATCCGGACGATGGAGGAGCTCGCCGGAATGCGCTCGTCGCCTGAGATGTCGACGAACGGCTCCAGTGCCTGGCTGCATCCCGCCACGTGATGGGCCGGTGGCGACGCGCTGCCTACCTGGCTGCTTGGAACAACAGATGTTTGCGCGATCCAGCGGACAGGCGCGGGCAGTGGTCCGGCACGCCCAGCGCGCGATATGCGCCGATTGCTCAGCGCTGGTACACGTGTTCAGCCCGGCGGGGAGTCAGCGTGAGCACCGCCGTTGGTGAAATGGCCGACGCAGCTGTCGGCCATATGCCCAGCCAGCGGGAGAGCGACCCGCGGCAGCAGCGCGTCCTCCAGGTCGTACAGCCCGCTCTCGCTGGGATGATGGACGGCTCCGTTTCGACCCTCGCGCCGCTCTTCGCGACCGCGTTGGCGACCCGCGATTCGCATACCGCGTTTCTGGTCGGTGTGGCCGCCGCCGTCGGCGCTGGCATCTCGATGGCGTTTGCGGAGGCGCTGTCGGACGACGGTTCAGTGACCGGTCGTGGCAACCCCTGGATGCGCGGGCTGATAGAAGGGGTTGCGACCATGCTGGGCGGGCTCGGCCATACCCTACCCTTCCTGCTCGCCGACGTGCGGAGCGCGGTGCCCGTCGCCTCCGGAATTGTGGTCATCGAGCTGCTGATTATCTCCTGG
>VBGG01000557.1 GCA_005883405.1 Chloroflexota bacterium
CGGCTGACTCCCTCGCCGAGCTGATGAATGGTGCCCGTCATCTCGTGGCCAAGGATCTGCGGGTATGGCCGCCCGAACTTCTCCACGTCGAACTCGCCCCGCCACTGGTGCAGGTCAGACCCACACACGTTGGCGACGGTCATCTTGACCACGATGCCGCCCGGATCGGGCTCACACACCGCGTATTCCTTGATCTGCATCGGCCTGCCCGGACCATAGAAGGCGGCCACCCGTCCCGTTGGCACGGCCGACCATCTTACCCCACGTTCCGCTGCGCTCCACGGGGCTCGCCCACGTTCCGCTGCGCTCCACGGGGCTCGCCCGACACCTCAATTGGGGACTTTCGTCCCCCTGCGGGCCGTCCCCCGTGCGGCCGATACTCAGCTTGACTCCACCGCTGCGAGAGATCACCGGATGAACGCATACAACGCGTACCGCCAGACCCAGGCCCAGACCGCCGCCCCCGGCGAGCTGGTCGTCATGCTGTATCGGGGCGCTTCACGCTTCGTCGCCAGCGCCATCGACGCCATTGAAGCCAGGGATATCCAGGCGACGCACAATAATCTCGTCCGCGCTCAGGCGATCATTAGCGAGCTGCGCGACACGCTCGATGCCGGACGGGGTGGTGAGCTGGCGAAGAAACTCGGCCAGATCTACGACTACCTGAATTCGCGACTCGTCGAGGCGAATCTGCACAAGGACGCACAGCCCGCACGCGAGGTGGCCAGTCTTCTGCGCGAGCTGCTGCCTGCCTGGGAAGAAGCTGCGCGCCAGACAGCAGGTGCCGCGCAACGTTCGCTGGCGGCATCGGTTCGCTGACTTCTCGCAAACTCAAGTTCTTGCGGAGCCTGCCGATGATCCTCAGTGCGAGGAGACGTGAACTATGTCGGACAGTCGAGATCTATCCATCCAGCCCATCCAGCCCGTGGGCGGAGCGTTCGCCGTACAGTCTGTCCGCTCTGAGGGTTCCGTTGGCACGTCCGGTTCTCGAACGCCGGAGCCAGGTGAGCAGACGGTCGCGGCAGCTACCGGTGGCAGTCTGCGCGCGGCCTATGCCCAGTTTGTTATCGACCCGGACACCCACGACGTGGTCGTCCGCGTTCGCGACTCGGAGACCGATCAGGTGCTGACCGAGACACCGTCGCCCGAGGTCGAACGTATGGCCAAGTACCTCAAGGATTACGCCAACACGCTCGCCCGCCACCGCGCCGCTCTCCGCGGCAGCGTCGGCAGCTGATTATGGCGCCTGTGACACGCCGTCGCTTTTTGCTGCTCTCGGCGGTAGCCCTGGTGGGCGCCGCGGCGTGCAGCTCGCCTGAGGCGGCCGGTCTGCGCGGTAGCGGCACCGTCCTGCGCGCCCGAGACGCGGAAGCGCCCTCGGCAGCACCGACGGTCGAAGCCGTGCCCACCCCCGCCGCGCTTCCAACCGCGGTCCCGGTGCCGACGGCCGCGCCCGAGCCGATCGTGCCGCCCGACGCGCTGCCGACGAACGTGGCGGGCTCGACTGACGCCGAGATGCACGTACTGCCGGTACCTTCGGGCAAGCCGCCGATCGCCGCTGCGCTGCCGGCCCGCCGCGTGGTCATTCCGACCATCGGGGTGGACAGTAAGATCATCCAGCTGGGGACGAAGCTCGATCGGCGCGGCCAGATCGCGTGGGAGACGGCGCCGTTTGCCGTCGGCCAGCACAAGGGCCTGGCTGGCCCTGGCCAGAACGGGAATATGGTGCTCTCGGGACACGTCTCCTCGCCCAACGAGGGCGGCATCTTCCACCACCTGCCCGAGCTCAAAGTCGGCGAAGGCGTGATCGTCAGCACCGACGAACGCCAGTACCTGTACCGCGTGGTCGACGTAAAGACCGTCACTCCCGATCAGGTCTCGGTGCTGGACCAGACCCCCGACCCAACCGCGACGCTGATCACCTGCGTCCCGGACGGCATCTACTCCCACCGCCTGGTCGTCACCGCCCATCTCGTTTAGCGCTTCCTTGGAAGCCGCGTGATCGCTTCGCGTTATCATCGGCCCCAAGGAACACATATGAGCCCCATCAAGAACGGCACAGAGGTTGTCATCTCGACGCCCCTGCGGACAGCCATCGGTACATTCGGCGGGATGTTGAAAGACACGCCGGCAACCGAGCTTGGCGCCACCGTCGCCAAGGCGGTGCTTTCACGCGCCGGCATGCCCGCCAACAATGTCGACCAGGTCATCGTCGGCAACGTGCTCCAGGCGGGCCAGGGGATGAACCCCGGCCGACAGGTGGCGCTGAAGGCCGGCTTACCCAACAGCGTGCCCGGCATGACCTTGAACCGGGTGTGCGGCTCGGGTCTCCAGGCGCTCGTCTCGGCCAGCCAGCAGGTGGTGTTGGGCGAGTCAGACGTCGTGCTGGCCGGTGGTATCGAGAATATGGATCAGGCGCCGTTCGTGCTGCCGAAGGCGCGCTACGGCTACCGCATGGGCATGCCCAAGGCCGACATCACCGACGCGATGGTGTACGACGGCTTGTGGGACATCTTCAACGACTACCACATGGGGATGACCGCGGAGAACGTGGCCGAGAAGTATGGCGTGAGCCGTGACGAGGCCGACGAGTACTCGGCGCGCAGCCATCGCCTGGCGGCCAAGGCCACCCAGGAGGGCGCCTTCACCGACCAGATCGTGCCCGTCTCGATTCGCCAGAAGCGGGAGACGGTCGAGTTCACCACTGATGAGCACGTGCGCCCGACCACGACCCCCGAGACGCTCGCCAAG
Organism: Chloroflexota bacterium; assembly: GCA_005883405.1. Taxonomy (GTDB): domain Bacteria; phylum Chloroflexota; class UBA6077; order UBA6077; family CF-72; genus CF-72. The sequence continues at coordinate 2,752 of VBGG01000557.1, forward strand.
CTGCCGCCGGTGTTCAAGAAGGACGGCTCGGTGACCGCCGGCAACGCGAGCGGCATCAACGACGGCGCCGCGTTCATGCTCGTTTCATCGCGTGACGCGGCAGATCGGTTCGGGCTGTCCGCCGCGGGCCGGCTGGTGGCCTATGCCGTGGCGGGTGTCGACCCGGCCTACATGGGCATGGGCATGGTGCCCGCCACCCGCAAGGCGCTCGAGCGCGCCGGCCTGTCGCTCGACGACATCGACCTCTTCGAGGTCAACGAGGCCTTCGCCTCGGTCGCCGTGGCCGTGGCGCGCGAGCTTGGCATTCCCGAGGAAAAGCTCAATCCGGTGGGTGGCGCGGTCGCCCTGGGCCACCCGATCGGCGCCAGCGGAGCGGTGCTCACCGTCAAGCTGCTACACGAGCTGGCCCGCCGCAAGGCGCACTACGGCCTGGCCACGCTGTGCATCGGCGGCGGCATGGGCATCGCCGCGATCTTCGAACGCGTTTAGGCCCCAGCGGCGCATGGCCAGCCGCATTGGACCAATCCGGCTCCCCGAGCCGGGGCACAAACAGTCGGGCTACTTCACCTTCGACGATCCGCTGCTGGGCGAGTACCAGTGGCCGTACTTTGCCGTGGTCGGGCCCGAGCCAGGCTTGACGTTCCTGCTCACGGCCGGCATCCATGCCGCCGAGTACACCGGCACGCTCGCCGCGCTCCGCCTGGGACAACACGTGCAGCCCGAGCACGTGCGCGGCACGATCATCATCATCCCACTGCTGAACCGGCCCGGCTTCTTTGAACGTTCGATCTATACGAACCCGGAAGATGGCCAGAACCTGAACCGCGCGTTTCCTGGCAAGGTGGATGGGACCTGGAGCGAGCGCTTCGCGCACCACCTGCTGAACGACGTGGTGGTCCACGTCGATCGCGCCATGGACCTGCACGCGGGAGACATGGTCGAGGACCTCGAGCCGTTCCTCTGCTACTTCGCTACGGGCGACAGGAAGATCGACGACAGCTCCCGAGAGATGATCGAGGCCTACGCGGGCGCTCGCTGGGTGACCTGTCTGGCCGAGTCGGGCGGCCGCGGTCTGCCGATCGAAGGGGATATCGAGCGTCACGTGGACGGCGTGCTGAACATCTGGCGAACGCTTGGACTGCTGCATGACGCCCCGCCGGTCGAGACGCCGCCGCCAGGGATGATCGCGCGCAACGAGTGGCTGCGCTCGGAGCACGAGGGCATCTTCCTGTGTCGCGTGCAGCCTGGCGACTCGGTCGCCGAGGGCGAGTCGCTCGGCGAGCTGGTCGATCTGCTGGGCAAGCACCTGATGGATGTGAGGGCGCCCGCGGCGGGCATCATCCTGTTCACCGTCACCAGTCCGGCGATCAAAAAGGACGGCCTGCTGCTCGCCGTCGGCGTCCCCGAATGAGCTGACAGCCGACGGCTGATCAAACAAGTACCTTCGCACTGCCGATTCGGGACCCGCATCCCTAATGCAGTGCGGGTTGCCTGTCGCACACTCCGCTGCACTAACGGAAAGGCAGGCACGCTCGCATGGGTCTCTTCAGCAGCATGCGCATCTCGGGTTCGGCGCTCACCGCCCAACGCCTGCGGATGGACGTCATCGCGGGCAACATCGCCAACGCTGACACCACCCGGGTCAACGGCCAGCGCCAGCCCTACCAGCGCCAGCAGGTCGTCTTCAGCCCGCTGAATCAGGGCGCCGGCTCAGCCGGTGATGGCCTGCAAGTCGCGGCCATCGTCAAGGACCAGCAGCCCGGACGTCAGGTCTACGACCCGGCCAATCCCGACTCCGACCCGAACACGGGCCTCGTGGCGTACCCGAACGTGGACACCACCACCGAGATGACCGACATGTTGTCGGCCAACCGCGCCTACGAGGCCAACGTGACGGTGCTGAATTCGATCAAACAGATGGCGCAGCGGTCGATCGACCTGGGCCGCGCCTGATTCCGACGGCAGGAGCTCTTTAGATGCCCATCAGCAGTATCGGCGGACTCTCGTCAATTGTGCCCAGCGCGCCGGGCTCTGCCTCAAGCGTGACAAAGGCGGCAGGCGCCGACTTCGGGTCAACACTGAAAGACGCCATCGGCGCCCTCAACCAGCTCGGCTCGCGGGCTGACGCATCGTCGCTGTCGCTCGCCAAAGGCGACCCGATCGATATCCACGAGGTCATGCTCAACGCTGAGCAGGCCAGCCTCGGCTTCTCGATGGCCGTTCAGGTGCGCAACAAGCTGGTCGACGCCTACGCCGAAGTCATGCGGATGTCGGCCTAGTGCGTTCGCGCGTTCTCGCGTTCTCGCGTTCGCGCGTTCTTGGCTTCGCCAGTGCGTCGCGGGGCCAGGTCCTGACGTCCGACACGTCGAAAGTAGATCCAGCAATGTCGATCAGCGAGACGCACGACCACATGAACGCGCCAACGCGCGAACGCGAGAACGCGCGAACGTAGACCATGGACAGCCTGCAGCCCGTACTCCAACCCATCACGCGTGTGTGGCGCGGCCTCAGCCGTGGCCAGCAGATCGGCCTCGCGGCCGTAGCGGCAGCTCTGGTCGGGCTGCTCTTCATCGTCAGCACGGTCGGCCACGGCGCCGATAGCGCGATCGCCTACTCGGGCCTGAGCAACGACGACGAGGCGGCCATCGTCCAGAAGCTCAAGGACGCCAAGATCCCGTATGAGCTCCAGGACGGCGGCACCATCCGCGTCCCGAGCGGCCAGCTTCAGGAAGCGCGGCTCGCCACGGCAGGCATGGGTCTGGGCGGCAAACCCGCGGCTGGCTCCGGTTTCGAGCTCTTCAACCAACCCAGCTTCGGCCAGACCGAGTTCACCCAGAAGGTCAATTACCAGCGCGCTCTCGAAAACGAGCTCGCGCGCAGCATCGGCCAGATGGATGCCGTCGACACGGCGCGTGTGCACCTGGTGATGCCCGAGCAAACGCTGTTCGCCAGCCAGCAGCAGCCGACCACCGCGTCGGTGATGCTCAAGCTCAAGCCCGGCAAGCACCTCGACAGCGCACAGTCCCGCTCGATCAGCAACATGGTCGCGGGCAGCGTCCAGGGCCTGAAGCCTCAGAACCTGACGATCGTCGACATCAACGGCAACACGCTGACGCCGGACGACGGTGTTGGCTCGACGACCGGTCTCAGCAGCAAGCAGCTCGAAACACAGCGCGGCTACGAGTCAACAACCGAGCACAACCTGCAGGCGATGCTCGACAACGTGCTCGGCCCGGGCAAGGCCACCGTCCGCGTCGCGGCAGTGATGAACTGGGATCAGATCGAGCAAACAGACGAGACCTATACGCCGGGCGATCCCACCAAGACCCCGGTGCTGACGAACCATGCGATTACCGAGACGTCCAACGGCGGTGCGGCGGTCGGCGGAGTTCCGGGCGCAGCCAGCAACAACGGCTCGGCGGTGCCCACGTACCAGGGTGGCACGACCGGCAGCGGCACCACCTCGAAGACCGACACTGAGACCACGTACCAGCTGAACAAGACCGTTCAGAAGACCGTGCGCGCACCGGGCGCCGTCACGCGCCTGAGCGTTTCGGTCATGCTCGACGACGACCCCGCCAATCCGAATGCCGCATTGCTCCAGAGCGTTCAGACCGCGGTCAACGCCGCGGCGGGCATCGATCCCAACCGAGGCGACGTGCTGACGGTCACCTCGCTGCCGTTCAACCGCCAGGAGTTACTCACGGCCCAGGCGGCGATGGACGAGGCGGCGAAGAAGGAGCAGCTGACGAACTACCTGCACCTGGCGGCGCTGGCCCTCGGCCCGCTGCTGATGCTGGTCATCCTGTTCCTGCTCTTCCGCCGCGGCCGCAAGAAGGGCGAGACAACCGCCACCACGGCTGGCGCCGGGGAAGTCACACAAGCCGGTCCCAACGTCGTCGAAGTGGCCGAGCCAGCCGCGCCGATCGCCGTGCCCACGCGTCAGAACAAGCCAGGCCCAGGCGTCGCCCAGCCGATCGCCGAGGACCCGCAGAAGGTCTACATCCGCGAGCAGATTCAGCTGCTCGGCAAGTCCAACCCCGCAACCGTCGCCCAGCTCATCCAGACCTGGATGGACGAGGACCGGCGGAACTAGCTCCCGACCCACGACTACCTACTCAAAAGAAAGCACTCCATGGCCCAGCTGATCGGAAGCAAAAGCTTGAAAGGTCGCCAGAAGGCGGCGGCGCTGCTCATCGCCCTCGGTCCCGACGTCTCGGCCGAGGTGCTCAAGCACTTCAGGGAGACTGAGATCGAGACCCTCACCTTCGAGATCTTTCAGCTCGAGAAGGTGACCGAGGACACCAAGAGCCAGGTGCTCGAAGAGTGCTACCACATGGCCATCGCCCGCGACTTCATCACGTCGGGCGGCGCCGAATACGCGCGAGAGATGCTGGTGCGCGCGCTGGGCAAGGAAAAGGCCCAGGAGGTGATCGAGCGCATGGCCGCCTCGCGCCGGCCGCAGCGCTTCGGCTTCGTGCGCGATTCCGATCCGGCGCAGCTGGCCCAGTTCCTGGGCAACGAGCATCCCCAGACGATCGCCCTCATCCTGGCTCACCTGCAGGCCCAGCAGGCCGCTCAGACGATGACGCATCTGAATCCGGACGTGCGCACGGAAGTCGCCCTGCGCATCGCCACCATGGACCGCACGCCGCCCGAGGTCGTGGAGCAGGTCGAGGACGTGCTCAAGCGCAAGCTCAGCTCGCTTATCAGCCGTGATTTCACGTCGGTCGGCGGAACGCAGTTCCTGGTCAACATGCTCACCACCGTCGATCGCGGCACAGAGAAGCAAATCCTCGAGTACCTGGATGGCGCCAATTCCGAGTTGGCGGCCGAGGTTCGCAAGCTGATGTTTGTCTTCGACGATCTGGTTAGGCTGGACGACCGCTCGCTGCAGCGTGTGCTGCGCGAGGTCGACAGCAAGGACCTGTCGCTGGCGATGCGTGGCACGAGCGAGGAGCTCCAGGAGCGGATCTTCCGCAACCAGTCGACGCGCGCGGCCCAGGCGCTCAAGGAGGAGATGGAGATCGGCGGCCCCGTCCGCCTGCGACAGGTCGAAGAG
>VBGG01000559.1:0-297 GCA_005883405.1 Chloroflexota bacterium
CTTTCGCACGCTCAGGATGACAGTCACGCAAGAACAGTGGAAAGCAGCTAGGCCCCTGTCGGCTGGAGGTTGTGAACGATCAGCCCTGGCGTGAGGTGGAAGAACGCGGTGTTGACGTATGGGTTCTGCGCGTTCGGCCAGCCGGTCCAGTACGTCTCATTCGTCGGCAGGCGGTGGTAACCCTGCTCGATCATGATGTCGGGTAGCTGGGGCAACCAGATCTGCATCGCGTTGACCCAGTTCTGGACCATGTGGTCCTTCTCGGTCGGGCTGGTGCGATACGTGTCGTCGACGATC
>VBGG01000559.1:343-2393 GCA_005883405.1 Chloroflexota bacterium
AACGGGTCGTGCCCGAACGAGCCGCCGTGTCCAAAGAGAGCCATGGTGTAGTCGCCGACCTGGAAACGATCGAAGAAGTTCGGCGGCTCCGAGTAGGTGGTCGAAATGCCGGCTCGCTTGAGCTGCTCCACGAGGACTGGCCCGACGCTGGTGAAGTCGAAGAAGCTGGTGATGTCGAAGCGCATCGGCGTCCCGTCAGGCGCCACCCAGATGCCGTCAGAGCCCCTGGTGAAGCCTTTGCTCTGAAGGATGGCGTCGCCCTTGGCCGGGTTGAACTCGAGCGTGTCGTACTGGCTGAGCAGATCCTGCGATGCGTCGTAGAACATCTGCGTGCCCGGGTACTGGGGCAGCGGCAGGGCGGCGGTGCTCGCCGCACCGGCCCACGCGAAGTCGACGATCTGATCGCGATCGATGTATTTGCTGATTGCCCAACGCACGTCGGCATCGGCGGTCGGCCCGCTGCGGGTGTTGACGTACAGCGAGTGCGGCCACCAGTCCTGGTAGCCGAACGGCGCGTTCTGGCCGGCCCAGGTGGTGACTTTGGGATTCTGCTGGAAGACGGTCGGGAAGGTCGTCGGCTGGATTCCAGTGGTGATGTCGAATGCGTTCGAGATTATCCCCTGTGCCAGGTTCTGCTCACCGGGATCGGGCAAGTAGACGATGCGCTGGACCTTCGGCATCGGCAAGCCAGCCGCGGTGCCCCACCAGTTGGGTCGCAGGTCGAGCACCTTCTGATCGGGAGCGGCGTACACCACCTTCCAGGGGCTGGTGGTGACCGGCCAATCCTTGGCGACATCGAAGTGTGGGAACGTCGCCAGGTCCTGGCTCTGCTGCTCGAAAATGTGCTTCGGCATCATGTAGATGCCGATGTCGTATTTGTAGGCGCTGTACTCGAAGAAGCGCGGCGCCGGAATGGTGAAGTGCAGCTCGACGGTCTGTGGGTCGACGACGACCGCCTGATCGAGGACCTGCTGGACGTCGACACCCCATCTGGCCTTGGCGCCGAGCTTGTTGAGGGTGTTGTACGTGTAGGCGACGTCATCAGCGGTAAAGGGCACGCCGTCGCTCCACATCGCCTCTTTGCGCGTCTTGATGGTGAGCGTCTTGTAGTCTGGCGAGTACTGGAACGACTCGGCCAGCCACATCGTCAGCTTGTCCTGGTAAGCGCTATAGAAGGCCAGCGGCTCGCACACGAACTGTGACCCGAGCTGGTGGTTCGCGGTCGGAATGAAGGGATTCCACAGCTGGTCTTCGATGAACTTGCCCTGCGTGCCGCCGCGCACGGTGACCAGCGTCTGGTTGCGCGGTACCTGTGCCAGGCCGCTGACCTGTGCGGCGGCCACCTGCACGGGCGATGCGAACGCGGCACCCGGCACGGCGGCCGCGGCGAGTGCCGCGGAGCCTGTCAGCAGCGCAGCCCGAAGAAATTCACGGCGGTTGAGCGACGACGAAGATCTGGCCTGCTCGTTCATACCCTCTCCTGTCCCGGACGCGGTCCCCCAACGGCATACCGTCCCGTGCCCACGATGAGCCGGGCCGAGGTTACGCGCGGCGTTCCCGATGCGTCAAGCAAGCCAGCCAGCCTGAGATCACCCGCCGCTGTCAATATCGATGACCGCCTTGATCTGGCCAGGCGTGCGACCAAAGGCCAGATCGACATCACTCATCGACAGGACATCCGTGATGATCGCCTGGACAGCGCCGGGAAACTGTCGGCCCATGTCGCTCAGGTCAGTGACTGCCGCCTGCCAGTCGGCGGTGTTGGCGTTCACGCTACCCAGCAGGGTGAGATTCCGCCCGACCATCGCCCCGAGCGCCGCGGCTTGAATGGGCACCGCTTTACGTTCCGGAGGTCCGCCGACCAGGTCCAGCACGCCGTTTGGCGCGAGTGCATCCACCATGGCGACCGAGAGCTCGGCGGCGCCGGTGGCTTCGATGATGGCGTCGAAGGCGCCGATTCCCGCTTGAGGCGCTTCGAGGTCGACGTCGCTCAGGCAGACGTACGTGGCGCCGCAGTCCTCGGCCAGGCGAGCCGCTGGGCCAGTCGCTG
>VBGG01000558.1 GCA_005883405.1 Chloroflexota bacterium
CGCCAGGCGAGAGCATCGAAGCGCGCGCGCTGCGCGACTGCCCGCCCGACTGGCCCCGACTCCGCCGCGCCATCACGTGCCCGCTGGCCGAGATGTCTTCCTCGGCCACGTCGTTCGCCGCCGACGTTGATGCGTTCCTCGATGGCCTGAAAGCCACGCTACCATAGGGCCGTGCGGCTCGAGCCCGCGCTGGCTGCGCTGGTGACGCTCATCGGCATCGGGCTGACCTCGTTCGGCGTGTTCACCCACAACGGCCCAGCCATCGCCCCCGGCGCATTCCTGGCCCTCGTCGGCGGCGGCTGGCTCGGCAACTCGCTGGCACGCCGCGCGCACCTGGAAGGGCGCTAGGAAGGCGGCATAAACCTCGATGATGACGATACGTGTGCCTGCCGACTGCGTCGTGTGCCGAAAAGCGGCTTGTCGGCCGAACTTCTAGGCATGCCAACGCGCCAGATCGGCTGGAACGTGAGCGAGGTGGCCTTCGCCGCCATGTACCTGCTGGTCGCCGTCCAGGCGCTGGTGCTCGCGTACGGCTTCACGCGACGCTACCTGACGTGGCGCCGCGGCCGCCCGTACGGGCCGATCGACCAGGTCGGCGAGCGGTTGCGCCAGGCACTTGCCGTCGCATTCGTTCACCGCCGTCTCATACGGCCCGGCTACGTCTACGCCGGGCTGATGCACCTGTTCATCTTCTGGGGCTTCGTGGTCCTGTTTATCGGCACGCTCATCGTGCTTTTAGAGGCGGACATCGCGCGTCCCTACTTCGGTTTCAGCTTCTATCAGGGCGCGTTCTACGTCGTTTACAAGCTGGTTATCAACCTCTTCGGTCTGTTGTTTCTGATCGGCCTGTTGATGGCCGTCTACCGCCGCTATCTTCAGAAGCTGCCGAAGTTCAGGCGCTCCCTCTCCGACGACGCGATCGTGCTCGGCATCCTGCTGTTCCTGGGCCTCACCGGGTTTCTGCTCGAAGCGCTGCGTCTATCAGCCACGCGCGACGAAGCCGCGCCGATCCACTGGGTCGCGTATCCACTTTCGCTGGCCCTGAACGGGGTCGATCCGTCGATTCTGGCCGGCGCGCACGCGGTCACGTGGTGGTCGCACATGCTGGCCAATACGGCGCTGCTGGTGTACGTCCCCGTCTCGAAGCTGGCGCACATCGTCACTGGCCCGACGAACGTCTTCCTGCGCGCTACTGACGCCCGAGCAGCGCTTCCGCTGATCAAAAATATCGAGGAACAAGAGCACTTCGGCGTCGCCAAACTGGACGACTTCAACTGGAAACAGCTGGTCAACTTCGATGCGTGTATGCGTTGCGGCCGCTGCCTCGACTTCTGTCCGACTTTCAACACCGGCAAACCGTTGAAGCCGAGGCAGCTGATCGTCGAGGTCGGCGCGTATATGAACCGACGCGCGGGTCTCTTCGCCGGCCCCGCCGGGCCACGTATCAGCGAGGCGGGTGTTCGGGGCAGCGAGCTGACCTCGCCGGATGAGCCGAGTCTGGCCCAGGTTGCGCTCGCCGCCGACCTGATCGGGGACGTCGTCTCCGAAGACGAGCTGTGGGACTGCACCACGTGTCGAGCGTGCATGGAGCAGTGCCCGGTGCGCATCGAGCACGTGCCGTTGATCGTCGAGATGCGCCGCAATCTCGTGCTCGAGCAGAGCCGCTTCCCGCAGGAGCTGGTGCTGCTGTTCAACAACCTGGAGCGCAACGGCAACCCGTACTCGTTTCCAGCCAGCTCACGCGCTGACTGGGCAGCCGCCGCGGGCGTCCAGGAGCTCTCTGCCGTGGCTGACCCGAGCGAGCTGGAGGTCATCTACTGGGTTGGCTGCATGTCGTCGTTCGACGCGCGCAACCAGCGCGTCGCGACAGCCCTGGCGAAGATCCTCACCGCCGCCGGCGTAAAGTTCGCCATCCTCGGCAAGGAGGAGAGCTGCAGCGGCGACCCGGCCCGCCGAGCTGGCAACGAATACCTGTACCAGATCCTGGCGCAGACCAATATCGAACGCCTGAATCAGTATCAACCGAAGCGGGTGGTGGCCAGCTGCCCACACTGCTTCAACACGCTCAAAAACGAGTACCCGCAGCTCGGCGGCACCTTTGAGGTAGTCCATCACAGCCAGCTCATCCAGGAGCTGATCGACTCGGGTCGGCTGCGCGTGGCGCCCGAGGCTGTGCGAGATGGACGCATGGCGTATCACGACCCGTGTTATCTCGGTCGCTACAACCAGGTCTACGATGCGCCGCGCGAGGTCATGAACCGCGTCGAGGGCGGCTTCGTCGAGCTGCCACGCTGTCGCGATCGCGGCTTCTGTTGCGGCGCGGGTGGAGCTCGCGCCTTTATGGAGGAGAAGCGCGGAACGCGCATCAGCCACAATCGGCTGAACGAGGCCATCGGCACCGAGGCCAGCGGCGTGGCGGTGGCCTGCCCGTTCTGCGTCACGATGTTCGAGGATGGCGTGCGCGCGCTCAACGTCGAGGAGCGCTTCGCGGTGCGCGATATCGCCGAGATCGTAGCCGACGGTCTCTGATACCTTTGTTCGCGATGGACATCGTCGTCACCGTCAAGCAGGTCCCCGACCCCGACATCCCGCCGACTCACTTCAAGGTCGATGAGTCGGCGAAGAAGGTCATTCCACCGGCCGGCGTGTCGCCGGTGATGAACGGCTACGATGCCCACGCGCTGGAAGCCGCGCTGCGCTTGAAGGAACAGCTCGGTGGCAAAGTGACGGTCGTCAGTCTGGGCGGAGACTCGGCTCGCGACACGCTCAAGCGAGCCATCGCCATGGGCGCGGACGCCGCCGTCCACATCAACGATCCATCGCTCAACGAGGCCGACAGCACCACCACGGCGCGGGCGCTGGCCGCCGCGATCAAGAAGCTGGAGCATGTCGATCTGGTGCTGTGCGGCCGCCAGGCCTCGGACACCGACGGCGGCCAGGTGCACCTCGGGGTGGCCGCGCACCTGGGCCTGCCCGCGGTTTCGCCGGTCCAGAAGATCGACGAGGCTTCGGCCGAGTCGCTCGCGGTCGAGCGCATCGTCGAAGACGGCTATCAGCGGCTGCGCGTGCGGCTGCCGGCGCTGCTCGGCGTTTCGAGCGAGATCAACGAGCCACGCTACCCGCCGCTCAAGGGCATCATGGCCGCTGGGCGCGCGCAGATCCCCGTGTGGGGCGCGGCCGATCTGGGGCTCGACGCGGCTGCTGGGAAAGTCAACCTGCGTCGCCTGTATGTCGAGACCCGCGAGGCGCATGTCGAGCTGATCGAAGCCGACTCGTTGACAGAGGCAGGCGCCAGGCTGGCAGACAAGCTGCGGGAAGCGAGGTTGGTGTAGAGCATGTCAGGGGTGCTGCTCATCGCCGAGGCGTCGGGCGAGCAGCTCGCGCCGACGACCGCCGAGCTGGTCGGCGAGGGTCTGCGTCTTTCCATCGCGGATTTCGGGCCGGTCACGGCCCTGCTGGTCGGGAAAAACATCCAGGCGGTGGCCGCGAGCCTGGGCCAGCTCGGCATCGAAAACGTGCTGGTGGCAGACAGCCAGGGCCCCACACCGCCGACGCCGCGCTGGGTGCTTGCCGCGGCCGAGCAGGCCGCCAGACAGCTTCAGCCTGAGGTCATCCTGGTGACGCACGCGGGCGGCGGGCGCGACCTGGCGCCGTCGCTGGCCTACCGCCTCGGCACGGGCATCGTCACCGACTCGACGGCGCTGCGCGTAGAAAACGGCGAGCTGGTGATCACGAAGCCCGTGTACGGCGGCAGCGCAATCGCCGAATTCACGATCGCCAGCACGCCCAGAGTGGTGACGCTGCGCCCCCGCGCGTTCGAAGCGGCCGAGTCGCCCGCGGCGCGCGAGGCACACGTCCAGGCGCTCGACGTTCCTTCCACGGACGACGCCATCGAGGTGCTCGAGGAGGTTCGCGAACAGGCGACCACCGGCCCGCGTCTCAAGGACGCCAAAGTCATCGTCTCGGGCGGGCGTGGATTGGGCGGTCCCGAGAACTGGAAGTACGTCGAGGAGCTGGCCCAGGTGCTCGGCGCCGCGGTTGGCGCGACGCGGGCGGTGACCGACGCCGGCTGGGTGACTCCGTCCCTTCAGGTCGGGCTCACCGGCGCCACGGTGGCGCCCGATCTCTACATCACCATCGGCATCAGCGGCGCCGTCCAGCACATCGCTGGTATCTCGGGCGCGCGCAACGTGGTGGCGATCAACCGCGACGCCGACGCGAACATCTTCAAGTACGCACGCTACGGGGTGGTCGGCGATTGGAAGCAGATCGTGCCCGCCTTTACGCAGCGGCTGAAGGAGTTGCGCGGCTGAGATTTCTCCAGGTCGTGGTGCTGCTCCTGGCGTCTTGCTCGGCCCCGCCAGCGACGGCACAAACCCACACCGTGCGCGGCGTTCTGCTGGACGTGGTGAGTCCTGGTATCCAGAAGGTGGATAGCTTCACGTTGCGCACCGACGACGGCCAGGAGCTGCACTTCTCGACCACCCCCGATTTCAATCAGGGTGTCGCACACCTGATGACGCCGGGCCACATGCGCCAGCACGTGGCGCTGGGCGACCCGGTCGAGGTCACGTACCGCGACCAGAACGGCTCGCTGGTGGCGTTGAGCGCCACTGACGTTTCGAGTCCTTAGCAAGCCTGCCGACGTTGGCACACCGCTTGCCCTCGGCTCCCGCGTATGAACGTGGAGCAGCCTGACGATCGTGGTAGAGGGATAAGCCGTAGCGGCCACCGCCAAGTGGAGTCAGTCGGAAGCGTTGGTCGGCGCCTGCATCATCCAGTCGGCCCACGATCACGTGACTGCCACGAACTTTGGCTGTCAACCCCCGCGTGGCATCGCCCTGATCCAGCAGAGGCTGGAGGGTCGGCACGATGGTCAACCACGGCACGTCTGAGCGGCGCCGGGCTGACGGCATGCTCGGCAGTGTGCCATAGACTGTGCAGTTCGTCCTCCGCGATCTTGACATTTCGGTCAACCCAGACCTACCGGCACCAGCCGGCGGCCGCATACGGTCGGCGCCCAGGAGGTATCGCCATGGCTGGAGTCGCCGTGTCAATCCAGTTGACCGCTACCGAGGTACACCAGTTGACCGCCTGGGTGCGAGCTGGCACGACGCCACAACGTCTGGTCCGGCGGGCGCGGCTGATCCTGGGCAGCGCGGCAGGTTTGGGCAGTCGTGCACTTGCGCGCCAGGAGCACATGAGCCGCACAACCGTTCGCCGTTGGCTCGCCCGGTTTATGAGCAAGCGCTGCGATGGTCTACAGGATCAACCGCGAAGCGGGCGGCCAACCACGATCAAACGCAGCACGCGAGCATTAATCGTGGCCGTCGCCTGCGAGCGACCCGCCCAGCGCGACGTGCCACTGCGTCGTTACAGCCTGAGCGAGCTCTGTGTGGAACTGAGTGAGCGATTGCTTGGCGAGCCGATCATTCCCTCGCGCACCAGTATCTGGCGCGTGCTGGCCAACGATGCGCTACGCCCGTGGCGGTATCGGTGTTGGATCTTTCCACGAGATCCGCATTTTCTGCAGCGCGCTGGTCCGGTGCTCGACTTATACGCTTGCCAGTGGCAGGGTCGCCCACTCTGGGCGGACGAGTACGTGCTCAGCGCGGATGAAAAGACCAGCATCCAGGTGCGTCGGCGACTGCACCCGAGCACGCCACCAAGATCGCACCAGGCCATGCGTGTTGAGCATGAGTATGAACGCGCCGGCGTGCTCCAGTACCTGGCCGCCTGGGACGTTCATCGCGCCGTGGTCTTCGGGCGCTGCGAACCGAAGACCGGTAAAGCTGCATTCGGACGACTCGTCGATCAGGTCATGAGCCAGGAGCCGTACCGCTCGGCGCGCCGCGTGTTCTGGATCGTTGATAACGGTTCATCCCATCGCGGCGAGCGCTTCGCCGAAGAGCTTCGTGCTCGTCATCCGCGTATCGCCATCGTGCACACGCCCACGTATGCGAGTTGGCTCAATCAGATTGAAATCTACTTTTCGATTGTCCAGCGGAAAGTGCTCACGCCCAATGACTACTCCAGCCTGGATGAGCTCGACGAGGCACTCATCGCCTTTGGTCACCGCTACTCCGCGTTGCAAATGCCCTTCAGCTGGCGTTTCACTCGTCAGGATCTGGAACGTCGCCTACGTGAGCCTCTACTCCAACCGCACGCCGTCACGCTTGCTACAGCCGCGTAATACCGGGCCCGGTATTTCCGGGACGGACCACTTAGCGATAGCCAGGAGTTGTTCCAGCGTTTCGAACTCGCCCTCCCGCCAGTAGCGGGCCTTGTACGCCGCGCCGAACTGGCCCAATTCCGCCGAAAAGCGCCCCTTGTCAGGATCGTCGTCCCTGCGGTAGCGACCCGTGAGAAGGCCCCCGGCGAGCGGATTGAACGGAATGACGGCCAAACCCTCTTCCTGCGCCAGGGGCAGCAACTCGCGTTCGATCTCGCGGAACAACAGGCTGTAGCGGGGTTGCGCCGACACGAAGCGCACGAGCCTCAGCGTGTCTTGCCGACCGATGACCCGGGCCACGCGATAGGCCAGCAAATTTGACACGCCGATGTAGCGGACTCTGCCCGAACGCACGATGAGGTCGAGCGTCTCAGCGGTCTCGTCCAACGGCGTCGTCGGGTCGTCCATGTGGATCTGGTAGAGATCGACATAGTCGGTGCTCAGGCGCCGGAGGGAGGCGTCGATCGCGTCGAGCAGGTGTTTGCGTGAGGCGCCCTTGTCGCACGTAGAAGGCCCCATCGGCCCGCCGGCCTTTGTGCCGAGAATGAACTTGCCACGCTTGTCTTTAAGCCA
>VBGG01000561.1:0-7772 GCA_005883405.1 Chloroflexota bacterium
GCTCGCCCGAAACGGATCGCCGAGCGCCGGATTCATCGCGATCTGGGAAAGCAGCGCGCGAATGACCGGACCGAACGGCGTGTCCGTGATCGCCCGCATGGCGTTGGTAACCGCCGCGAGCAGCTCCGCCCGCGTGTCGCCGGTGTCGTCGATGGTGATGTGCGGCGCCGCGAGCTGCATCAGCACGTCGAGCGCGAGCGCCTCCTTGGACGGCCAGCGGCGGTAGATGGTCGCCTTGCCGACACCGGCGAGTGCCGCGACGTGCTCCAGTCGCAGATCGGCGAACCCGTCGTTGGTCAGATGCGTGCGCGCCGACTCCAGGATCGCCTGATGCGCTCGATCGCTCCGCGGCCGCCCGCGCGGTGCTGCGACGACTCCTGCCGCTCCCCCAGTCGCCGGATCAGACGCCCCGTTTCCCCCATCCGTCATACCCGTTAATGATACGGGACGGGTCGAATTACAACAATGTCTATTGCACGCCGGGCATCACCCCGCGTCGGCGGCTTTGGTCCGCTCGGAGCGATACTCGCGGAGGCTTCGCCACAGTGGCGAGGAGATGAGCAGATCCGCCGAACTGCGGTTGCAGGCGATGGGCGTGTCGTGGACGACGGCCAGGCGGATGAGCGCCTTCACGTCCACGTCATGCGGTTGTGCTGTCAGTGGATTCCAGAAGAACACCACCAGGTCGGCCTCGCCGGTGGCGATCAGCGCGCCAGCCTGGGCATCGCCGCCGAGCGGACCGCTCAGCAGCAGGCGGACCTGCAGCCCGGTGGCGGCGTGCACGGCCTGGCCGGTGCTCTGCGTGGCGATGAGCTCGCACCCGGACAGCGTGAGGCGATTGAAGTGGGCCCAGTCGACGAGGCTGTCCTTACACCCATCATGGGCGATGAGGATGACCCGCAACGTGGGTGGGGCATGCTCGGCGTCTGCAGTCATCTAATTGGTTTAGCTAATCGATTACCAGCGTAGCATGGGCGAGCAGCCTGTCAACCCGCGCCACCTCGTTACTGGCCCCCGCCTGTCACGCTGCGTCAGGGATCAGCTCGAGCTGGGCCAGCCACACGGCGGCCTCACTATCGCTCGGGGCGCGATAATCGCCGCGCGGCGACAGCGACCCACCCGAGCCGACTTTGGGCGCGTTGGGCAGCGCACTGCGCTTAAACTGGCTGAGCTGGAAAAACCGGAACAAGAACGTGCCCAGATGCCGTTTGAGCTCGCCGATGGTGTACTGGTGGCGGTGCTCGGGTGGCACGTCAGGCCAGGCGCCTTCCTCGCGCGCATGCCACGCGCAGTAGCTCAGGAAAGCGACGCGCGTCGGCGGGTAGCCAAAGCGCAGCGTGTAGTACAGGTTGAAGTCCTGCAACTCGTACGGACCGACGATCGCCTCGCTGGACTGGATGTTCCCGTCGCCCTCCGTCGCTGGAATCAGCTCCGGGCTGATCTCGGTCAGCAGCACCTCCATCAGCGTGTCGCTGACATCAGCTCCCAGCCGGTGCGTCTGCGCGACCCAGCGAATGATGTACTGAATCAGCGTCTTTGGCACGCTGGCGTTCACGTTGTAGTGCGACATGTGGTCTCCCACACCGTAGGTGCACCAGCCGAGTGCCAGCTCGCTGAGGTCGCCGGTGCCAACCACCAGCCCATGGTGCAGATTGGCCAGGCGGAACAGGTGGCTGGTCCGCTCACCGGCCTGAACGTTTTCGAAGGTGACGTCGTAGACGGGCTGGCCGTCAGCAAACGGGTGGCCGATGTCTTTGAGCATCTGCAGGCAGGCTGGCCGGATGTCGATCTCGTGCGCACTCGCGCCCACCGCCTGCATCAGCTGGCGCGCCTGGGCGAGCGTGCGCTGGCCAGTAGCGAAGGCGGGCATCGTGTACGCCAGGATGTTGGAGCGTGGGCGGCCCAGGCGGTCCATGGCCTGCGCGCACACCAGCAGTGCCTGAGTCGAGTCCAGGCCGCCCGAGACGCCGATCACTACCCTGTCCACACCCGTGAACTCGAGCCGCTTGGTCAGGCCCTGGACCTGAATCTCGTAGACCTCGGCACACCGCTCATCACGCCGGCCTGGATCGGCGGGCACGTACGGGAAGCGCTGGAAACGGCCGGGCGGCAGCAGCAGCTCGCGCGTGCGCGGAAGCTCGAGGTCAAAGTGCACGGTGCGGAAAGCATCCGCGCGCAATCCCTCGCGCTGCACGCTCTGGCCGAAGGTGTTCTGCCGCATACGTTCCTGGCTGATGCGCTCCAGGTCCAGGTCGGCCGTGACGAGCTGCTCCCGAAGCTGAAAGCGCTGCGATTCGGCCAGCAAGTTGCCCAGCTCGGAGACGAGGGCGTGCCCGTCCCAGGCCAGGTCGGTGGTCGATTCGCCCGGGCCGGCGCCGGAGTACAGGTACGCGCCGATGCAGCGCGCCGCCTGGCCGCACACTAGCTGGCGGCGGTAGTCCGCCTTGGCGACGGTCACGTTCGACGCCGACAGATTGAGCATGAGGGTCGCCCCGGCCAGCGCCGCGTACGACGATGGCGGGATCGGCACCCACACGTCCTCACAGATTTCGATGTGGAAGGTCAGCATGGTCTGCTCGGCCGCCTGGAACAGCAGTCGGCTGCCAAAGGCGACGCTCTGGCCGAGGAGCTCGACACTCGTCGTATCTCGCGCCACGTCACCCGAGGCGAAGTAGCGCGCTTCGTAGAACTCGCGGTAGTTGGGCAGATAGGTCTTGGGCACCACGCCGAGGACACGTCCGCGGTACACCACGGCGGCGCAGTTGAACAGCACGTGCTGAACTTGCAGCGGAAACCCGACCACCGCGATCAGCGGCAAGCGCTCCGAGGCCTCGACCACGCCGCGCAAGCCCTCCTGGACACCGTCGAGCAGCGCTCGCTGGTGAAACAGGTCATCGCAGGAGTACGCCGATAACCCGAGCTCGGGGAACAGCACCAGCACGGCGCGCTGCGCTGCCGCCTGCTCCATGAGCTCGATGGTGTGCGCCGAGTTGAAGGCGGGGTCCGCCACTCGCACGCGCGGGATGCCCACGCCAACCCGTACAAAATCGTGGTTGTAGAGATTGAAGAAGTCCTGGCCGGCTTGCACGGGTTACAGTTGCATACTAGCGGTTGCTTTATGGCTGATTCGCAACGCGTAGGGATCCTGTGCGGCGGTGGCCCCGCGCCAGGCATCAACAGCGTGATTGGCGCGGCCACCATTCGTGCGCTGGTGAGCGGCATCGGCGTGGTCGGGATTCGTGACGGTTTCAAATGGCTGATGCAGGGCAACACCGGCTGTGCCCTGCCGCTGTCCATCGAAGCGGTGAGTCGCATCCACTTCACGGGCGGCTCGTACCTCGGGATCTCGCGCGCCAACCCGACCAGGGATCCACGCCACCTCGAGGCGGCCACGAGCGCACTCCAACAACTCGGTATCGACAAGCTGATCACGATCGGCGGCGACGACACCGCCTTCTCGGCGATGCGCCTGACATCGCACGCCGGCGGGCGTCTGAGCGTCGTCCACGTGCCGAAGACCATCGACAACGACCTCGACCTGCCGCACGGCATTCCCACCTTCGGCTTCCAGACCGCGCGGCACGTGGGCGTCGAGCTGGTCAAGAACCTGATGGTTGACGCCAAGACGACGTCGCGCTGGTACCTGATCGTGGCCATGGGCCGCAAGGCAGGGCACCTCGCCCTGGGCATCGGCAAGGCCGCGGCGGCGACGCTCACCATCATTCCCGAGGAGTTCGGCGACGGGCGGCTTCGGCTCGATCAGGTGATCGACGTGCTGGTTGGGGCGATCATCAAGCGCAAAAGCCTCGGCCACGACGACGGCACCGCCATCCTGGCCGAGGGACTGGTCGAGCAGCTCGAGCCGCGGGATCTCGAGACGTTCGGCGAGCTCGAACGCGACGAGCACGATCACGTGCGGTTGGCGGAGGTCAACCTGGGCGATGTGGTGAAGGCGCGACTGCGGCAGCGCCTGGCCCAGCTCGGGCTACAGACGTCGCTGGTGTGCAAGGACATCGGCTACGAGCTGCGCTGCGCCGATCCGATTCCGTTCGACATGGAGTACACGCGCGACCTTGGCTACTGCGCGGCGCAGTTCCTGCTCGACGGCGGCACGGATGCCATGGTCACCCTGGTCGACGGACGCTTCCACCCGCAGCCGTTCAGCGAGATGCTCGACCCGCGCACTGGCCGCACGCGTGTACGGCTGGTCGACGTCAGCTCCGAGCAGTACGAGATCGCGCGGCGCTACATGGTGCGGCTGCGTCCCGAGGACTTCGACGAACCCGCCAGCCTGGCCGCGCTGGCCAACGTCATCCACCGCTCTCCCGACGAGTTCCGCCACATGTTCGGCTACCTGGTGAGCGACCGCGCCATCGACCACGACCTGCAGCTCACCGCCTGACGCCAGCCCGCCCGCAACCAGATCGGTAGCCTGCGAGGCTAAGCGGCCGCTACCCCCGCCACGTCCAATCGCGGATCCACGGCGGGTCGTCGCCGACGCGCTCGATGTACTGGCGGTGCTCGATCAGTCGATGGCGAAACTCCTCTTTGGCGTAGGCGCCGATGGCGGCCAGGCGAGGCACGCGATCGATCACGTCGATCGCCAGGTGGAAGCGGTCCAGGTCGTTGAGCACCACCATGTGGAAGGGTGTCGTCGTGGTACCCTCCTCCTTGTAGCCGCGAACGTGGAAGTTGTTGTGATTGGTGCGGCGATACGTCAGCCGGTGGATCAGGAACGGGTAGCCGTGATAGGCGAAAACGACCGGCTTGTCGACAGTGAAATACGAGTCGAAGTCGCGACTTGACAATCCGTGCGGGTGCTCCTCCGGTGGCTGCAAGCGCATCAGATTCACCACGTTCACTACGCGTACCTTGAGGTCCGGGAAGTGCTCGCGAAGCAGCTCGACCGCCGCCAGGGTCTCGAGGGTCGGAATGTCGCCGGCGCAGCCCATCACCACATCAGGCTCCTGCCCACGGTCGGTGCTGGCCCACTCCCAGATGCCGATACCGGTGGTGCAGTGTTTCACCGCTGCATCCATGTCGAGATACTGCAGCGCCGGCTGCTTGCCGGCGACGACGATGTTCACGTAGTCGCGGCTGCGCAGGCAGTGGTCCATCACCGACAGCAGGGTGTTCGCGTCAGGTGGCAGGTAGACGCGGATGACCTCGGGCTTCTTGTTCATCGCCAGATCGATGAAGCCGGGATCCTGGTGAGAAAAGCCGTTGTGGTCCTGCCGCCAGACGTGCGACGACAGCAGGTAATTCAGCGACGCCACCGGCCGTCGCCAGCCGATCTTCTTGCTGCTCTCCAACCATTTGGCGTGCTGGTTGAACATCGAATCGACGATGTGCACGAAGGCTTCGTACGTCGTGAACACACCGTGACGACCTGTGAGCAGATAGCCCTCCAACCAACCCTGCAAGGTGGTCTCGCTCAGGATCTCCATGACACGGCCCTGCGGACCCTGGTGCTCGTCTGTTGGCAATCGAGCCGCCATCCACACGCGGTCGCTCACGGCGAGCACCGCTCCCAAACGGTTGGACTCGAGCTCGTCTGGGGCCAGGATGCGGAAGTTGCGCCTGTCCGCATGGCCTCCGAGGTACTTACGGCAGGCTCGGACACCGGCACCGCATATGCTTGAAAATCTGGCAGCCGGAGCTCTTGCATCAGCATGCCCCCGTTGGCGTGCGGATTCGCGCTCATGCGGCGCGATCCGCGCGGAGGTAGCTTGGCAAGCTCCTCAACCAGCCGCCCCCGTTCGTCGAACAGCTCTTCAGGACGGTAGCTCTTGAGCCAGCGCTCCAACTCTGCGAGATGAGACCGGTCGGTGGCGAGTTCGGCCAGCGGCACCTGGTGCGATCGCCACGTGCCTTCGGTCGGTAGCCCATCGACCTCCTTTGGTCCTGTCCAGCCCTTCGGAGTGCGCATCACGATCATGGGCCAGTGCGGACGCTCGGTCCGCTGGCCGAGCTGGCGTGCCTGACGCTGGATCGAGGCGATCTCGTCGAGCACACGGTCCAGCGTCGACGCCATCAACTGGTGCACCTCCGGCGGATCGTCGCCTTCGACGAAATAAGGCTGGTAGCCGTAGCCCTCGAGAAGGTGTTCGAGCTCCTGCCGCGGAATCCGCGCCAGGATCGTCGGATTGGCGATCTTGTAGCCATTCAGGTGCAGGATCGGCAGCACGGCGCCGTCGGTGGCCGGGTTCAAGAACTTGTTCGAGTGCCACGATGTCGCCAGCGGACCGGTTTCGGCTTCGCCATCGCCGATGACGCAGGTGACCAGCAGGTTCGGATTGTCGAAGGCGGCCCCATAGGCGTGCGCCAACGAGTAGCCGAGCTCGCCACCCTCGTGTATCGAGCCGGGTGTCTCGGGCGCGGCGTGGCTGGGAATGCCACCCGGAAACGAGAACTGTTTGAACAGGCGGCGCAGGCCTTCTTCGTCCTGCGTGACCGCGGAGTACAGCTCGGTATACGTGCCCTCCAGGTACGCGTTGGCGACCATGCCCGGGCCGCCGTGGCCTGGGCCGCAGATGTAGATGACGTCCAGGTCGCGCTCGACAATTACCCGGTTCAGGTGGGCATAGATGAAGTTGAGGCCCGGCGTCGTGCCCCAGTGGCCCAGCAGCCGCGGCTTCGTGTGCTCGACCTTCAACGGCTCGCGCAGCAGGGGATTGTCCATCAGATAGATCTGGCCAACTGATACGTAGTTGGCGGCACGCCAGTAGGCGTCGATACGTCGGAGCAAGTCGTCGCTCAATGGGCTCGCGGCCGTCAGTCGGTCATCGCTTACGCTCGTGGCCACATGTGTCATCGCGCTAACCTCCGCATGGGTCGTTCAAAGACTTGATGACATCCGATAGATCGGTTCTGATCGTCAACACGGGATCAAGCAGCCTCAAGTGGGTGGTCCTGGATGCTGCAAGTGAAACCGTCGAGCAGCAAGGTGACGCCAGCTGGGAAGTCACCGATGCTGGGCGGAACCAGCGCGAACTCGCCTCGGCGCTCGGCCAGGTAGGCTCGGTGGACGCCATCGGCCATCGGGTCGTCCACGGCGGGACGCGCTTCAGCGACGCGGTCGTCGTGGACGCGGGCGTGCGGGAGGAGATCACCAGGCTGGCGGAGCTGGCGCCGCTGCACAATCCGGCCGCGGTCGCCGGCATCGACGCCGCGCAGGCGCGCTTCCCAGGCGTGCCGCAGGTGGCCGCCTTTGACACCGCATTCCACGCCAGCATGCCGCAGGTCGCCGCGACCTATCCGATCCCGTGGGAGTGGACCACACGCTGGGACCTGCGCCGCTTTGGGTTTCATGGGCTGAGCGTCGAGTACAGCGTCAGACGGGCGCGCGAGCTGCTCGGGCGCGCGCCACCGCGCCTGGTAGTGTGCCACCTCGGCGCGGGCTGCTCGCTCACTGCCGTGGCCGACGGCAGATCGATCAGCACGAGCATGGGTTTTACACCCCTCGAGGGCGTGATGATGGCACGCCGCTCAGGCTCGATCGATCCCGGCCTGTTGTTGTTCCTGCTCAGCCGTCGGGGGATGGACCCGGCGGCGCTGGACCGCGGGCTCAACGAACAATCGGGCCTGCTCGGCGTTTCCGGCATATCCGCCGACATGCGCCAGGTGCTCGCCGCGGCCGAAGCTGGCCAGGAACGAGCAGTACTGGCACGCGACCTGTTCGTGCATCGGCTCATCGCGTGCGTTGGGGCGATGGTGGCGACCCTGCGTGGCGTCGACGCGCTGGTCTTCACCGGCGGGATCGGCGAGCGCAG
>VBGG01000561.1:7802-13756 GCA_005883405.1 Chloroflexota bacterium
CTGCCGACCGGGACATCGCGCTGCAGGCGAGCGCCGGGCGCATCCTGGTCATCGCCGCGCGCGAGGATCTGTCGATCTTGCGTCAGGTCAAGCGCGTGTTGCGGTGGAGCTGAAGGGAAGGCCCAGGGTCTCGAAAAAGAGGGCCTTGAAGCGCGCGGCGTCGACGCCAGTACAGACGCGGGTCGGCAAGACTGGCGGAGGCGCATTGGGACGAAGGTCGACGACGGTCTGGCCGGCGGTCAGCTCACCGCGGGTTTCGACTCGAACCTCTTGTTGAATGGTCGCGACCAGGTCGGGCTCAATCGCCACGCCAACCGCGAGCGGATCGTGCAGCGCCATCGTGTCCACGCCCCGCACGTCGAACAGGTGGCGGCTCACCTCACGCACAAGCACGGCTTCGCGCGAGGTGTTCGCCGACAACGCGTCACGTTCTGAGCGCGAAAAGAGCACCTGATTGGTGACATCCAGACCAACCATGGTGAGCCGCCACGGCTGCTGGAACACGATCGCCGCTGCTTCCGGGTCGGCGTAGACGTTGAATTCCGCGACCGGCGTTACGTTGCCAGGCGGCCGCGCGGCGTTACGTTGCCAGGCGGCCGCGCCGCGCCGGCCATCATCACCACCTCACGAACCGCGCTGACGACTTCAGGTCGGCGTCGAATGGCGAGCGCGACGTTGGTCAGCGGCGCGGTGCAGATCAGGGTGAGCTCGCCTGGCTCAGCGCTCAGCCGATCGATCAGGTAGCCCACGCCATCGTCGATCACCGTGCGGGTCGAATCGGGCAGGCTCGCGCCGCCGAGTCCATCAGCACCGTGCCAGTGGCTGGCCTCGCGCACTGGACCGGCGAACGGCCGATCCGCGCCACGTGCCACGGGAACGTCCGTCGCGCCGAGCCAGTCCAGCACCCGCAGCGTGTTGCGCGTGGTCAGGTCCAGGCTGACGTTGCCCACGACGGTCACCACCGCCTCCAGCTGCAGCCGCGGGTGGCGCAATGCCAGGGCGATGGCCAGGGCATCGTCCACGCCGGTATCGACGTCGAGAATGGCTCGCAAACGGCGATACTCAGCGCATCCGAGTTATGAGCGAAGCCAGCAACGAACCCACGCGCGAGCGCGATTTTCCACTACCGGCTTTCGCCGAGCATGTCGGCATCGAGATCGTCCGAGCCGAGTCTGACCGGGTGATCGGCCGAATCGTCGTCGGTCCGCAGCACTCCAATGGCCGCGATCGTGTGCATGGAGGCGCGATCATGTCACTTGCCGACACACTGGGCGCCATCGGCACTGTGCTGAACCTGCCACCTGGCGCCGGCACCAGCACGATCGAGTCCAAGACCAACTTTCTGGCTGCCGGGAGCGGTCCGCACCTGATCGGCGAGGCCATCCCGCTGCACATCGGCCGCAACACGATGGTCTGGCAGACCACGGTGCGTGACGCCGACGATCGGCGAATCGCCGTCGTCACCCAGACGCAGCTCGTCCTGACGCCGGAGCAGGGCCGGCCCGCGTAAACCACACTCGTCCAAGGGTACGATGCGTACTTCATCGGGCCCTGATCGTGCAATTGCGCTGAGGCGACGTGGCGTCGGTAGAGGATCACACGCCCCCCGGCGTGCGGGGTGTACACGAGACCGCGCCAGGGGTCTACTCGATCACCTCCGAGCCGCCGCCGCGCGGAGCGCTCGGGCGTACCTTGCATCGCCTGGAGCGCCTGCTGATCGGGCCGCCCCTGGCCAGTCGGCGCGAACGCCGCGAGCGCCTGAGCTGGGCCGCCGCTCTGGCTATTCTCGGCGCGGACGCGATCGCTTCCTCGGTCTACGGTCCCGAGGAGATGCTGCGCATGCTTGCCCAGTCCGGCCTACCAGCCATCGCGACGTTTGCCTTGCCGATCGCGGCGGCGATCGTCGTGTTGCTCGGCATTCTTGCGCTTTCTTATTGGCAGACGATCGAGGCGTATCCGAACGGGGCCGGCGGCTACATCGTCGCCGGCGACAACCTCGGACGCATGGCTGGGCTGATCTGCGCCGCGGCGCTGCTCATCGACTACACCCTCGACGTCGCCGTGTCGGTCGCCTCGGGCGTGCAGACCGCGAGCTCCGCCGTGCCCGGGCTGGCAGGCTGGCGCATCGTGTTGGCGCTGAGCGCTCTGGCACTCATCATGGTGGCGAATCTGCGCGGCATCCGCACTGCCGGTGCGATCCTGTCCGCGCCGATCTACGTCTACATCTTCGGAACGGCCGCTGTGATCGCTGTCGGCATGTTCCGCTGGGCGACGGGCAGTCTGCCGCCGTACAGCCCGCCGCAGGCGGCTGAAGGGCTGCTCGCTCAACCGACCGAAACCCTCGGGCTGCTGCTCGTGCTGCGCGCGTTCTCCTCGGGCGCGGTGGCGCTGACGGGCATCGAGGCCATCTCCAACGGAGTTCCGTACTTCAAGCCGCCCGAGGCGCCCAACGCCCATCGCACCCTGGCTACCCTGGCCGTTGCCTTCGGCGCGCTGTTCCTGGGCATCGGGTTCCTGTCCGGCGTAATCGGCATCGTGCCGGATCCGACTGAGGTCGAAACCGTCCATAGCCAGCTCACGCGCACGCTGCTCGGGTCGGGCCCGCTTCACGCGATAATCGAGGGCGCCGCTTTGCTGCTGCTGATCCTGGCCGCCGACACGGGTTTTGCCGACTTCCCGCGACTGCTCTCGCTGCTTGCCAACGACGGGTATCTGCCACACGCGTTCGCCGTGCGTGGCGCGCGGCTGGCCTTCAGCAACGGCATCGTCCTGGTAACGGTGATCTCCGCGCTGCTGATCCTCATCTTTCGCGGCAGCGTCGAGGCCCTGGTGCCGCTGTTTACCGTCGGCGCATTCGCCACCTTCACCCTGTCGCAGGCGGGGATGGCCAAACACTGGCGGCGACGCCGCGTTCGCGGGTGGCGGTGGCGTATGGCCGTCAACGCGCTGGGTGCGGCGGTGACCACGCTGGTGCTGGGCATCGTGGTGGTGAGCAAATTCGCCTACGGCGCGTGGATCGTCGTAGTCATCCTGCCGGTGCTGGTGTTCATGCTGCACTCGGTCGGAGCGCACCACGACCGCCTGATGCGACACGTACACATCAGCTCGGCCGACATCGCCAGGCGCCAGTTGAGTCGTCCGATGCGGCACCACATGGTGATCACCGTCGGGCAGATCAACCGAGTCGTGCTGCAGGCCATCACTTACGCTCGGGCGCTCGGCGCCCAGGTCGAAGCGGTCCACATCACGGATGATCTCGCGACCTGCGAAGAGCTTCGGCGGAAGTGGGATCTTCTTCAGAACGGCGTTCCGTTGGTCATCCTGGATTCACCCATCCGCTCTTACAGCGGGGCGCTGTTGCGCTATCTGGACTTCATCCAGAAGCGCGATGACCCGCACACCTTCGTGACCGTCATCTTGCCCGAGCTCCTGCCGACGCGCTGGTGGCATCCACTCATGCACAACTACTTCGCCTGGCGGCTGAAATGGACGCTCCTGTTCCGCCCGCACACCGCGGTGACCAGCGTCCCCTACGAAGTCCGCGACTGACCCCTCAACCTCTGGGAGAGGGCAGGGGTGACGTATTGGGTCGTCCGCCCCTGGTGGTCGTTCGGATCCATGATGACGTCTCCAGCGGGGAAGTCAGCGCTCTGGCTCGCTTTGAAGTGGGTCAGCGCATCGATCAGCTTCGGAGCATGCGACGGGCCGGCGTAATGGCCCGCCGGGCCCGGGCGAATGTACTGGCGGTTCGCGCAGTTCGGTGGTGTTGGGTACCGCGTCCGCTCAGGTGGTGCGTTCTGCCCGAAGACGGGTCCACAACCGAGCTGCACAAAGCTTTCTTCGACCATCCCATCCCAGCTCGATCCTGCTATCGCTGGCTGACCCGGGCCCCGGCTTGCGAGCCAGGGCCCGGCTGTGCTCTTCGACGGCCGCGACCGTCGGCGAATCGACTACTTGCAGGGCTTGTGGAACTGAATGTTGCCGCCGGACAGGGTGACCTGTGAGAGCTTCGTTGGCATAACCAGCTCGAAGGTATCCGTGTTCCTTCCAGGCTCACCATTGTCCTTCACCAGCACCTCGAACGGTGTACTGGAGGCACCGTTGAAGTCGCCAACTCCGGTGACCACAGCCGCGCCTGTGGCGTCGAAGGTGAGCGCGTTGACCAACGTCGCCTTGAACTTGTCGCCGGTGCCGTGGTCGATGAACATGAAGTGGCCCCAACCTCCGTCTTGGCGTGCCGCGACAGCGAAGTTCAGACGACTGCCGTCCAGCTTCGTGACCCAGCCTCCACCCGTAACCTTGTCCGTGCCGCTGCAGTTCGCTTGTCCGCACGAGATATCCGCATGCGCCTGCGCCACGACGAGGTCGGTGTCCGTACCGGGAACAAGGCCTGGAATCTGGACATGCAGCGCGGTCACCGTGATGCCGCCGTTGTTCGCACTGGCGGAGGCAGTTTGGTCGTTGATAATGACAGATCCACCTCCCGGCAAGGCAATTGTCTGCTGCACCTCGCCTGTGACAGCGAATTGCTGTCCGTTGATGACAAGGCTGGCAATCTCTGTGCTGCCTGCCACCGAAGCTGTTGACCCGTTACATGTCGCGGTAGCCGTTGCCGTAATGAAGCTGGCAGAAATAGTGTTCCCCGCGACGTTCTTTAGGTTCAGCTCCGCAATCGATGCTTCCGCGCTGCTCTTGTTTCCGTGAGCGACGACGGCCGCGTGGAGCACCTCCGCTGACAGCATTCCATTCGTGGGATCACCGACTGGCGAGGTAATCGTGCAATTCGTCCCGTTCGGATAGCACAGAAGGTTCGCCTCCAGCTCGCCGCCACCCGAGCTGATGGGGCCGGTGTCGACGAGCGCTACGGGGATGCCGGCCACCGTCCCCTTCAGCACCGTTGCCTGGCCGCTGAACGTTGTCGGCGAGGCCGCTTGCGCTACCCCACTCAGCGGCCAGACCAGGACCCCGACCAGCAGGAGCCTAACGGCCAATCCAAACCGAATCCGTTTGCCGATTGGAGACATTGGAGTGCCCACTTTCAAATCGCGTCCGCGCGCCGTCCGTTGCGCGGGTTTGCAGCGGACTTAACGAGCCCATGCTCGTCTGGGCGGCACGACGCCCTGGCAGAGCGCGTGCCTCGTCGTAGGTATCAGTAACCTTCCGTCTCTAACAATGTTGCATTAATTTTGTAACGACAGATGACGGACGCTCTGGCTTCAGCTACGATCGCTTACGAGCGTCGGGAACACCACGTGACCAGTTGGCCGGCGAGGCTTCGAAGCGTGGCATTTCCGGGCTCGAATCACTGCCAGCATGATCTTCGGGCGCGGGGCCTGCGACGCACGCCGAGGCGCATGCACAACCCCTGGGCGTGGTTCACGCAACGATCAGAGTGACCCAAAATGAGCCCCAATAGGCGAATGACTGCGGCTAGGCACGCGAGCGGCCAGACGTGCACGCCTGGGATGTCAGCGATTCGGCGACTCTCCGCGGTGCATTCTGCTGCAGGACCTCACGCCGCGATAGCCGTTGGCCTCGCATGGTGACCACATGGCGGCGCGAGGCGCCATGAGTGTTTTTCAGGTGAGCGCGCTATCGCCGGTTCCCGCAATCCATGTACGACTGAGGTCACGCCGCTGCAAGTGCGTCCCCTCGGGGCCACGTATATGTCTGAAGCCACAGCGCGAGGTCGGCGGCTGGGAGGGGACGGCTCACGACGTACCCCTGTACCAGGTCGCAGCCGAAGCGCTCCAGGAGCTGCCAGGTAGCCTGGTTCTCGACGCCCTCGGCCACCACGCGCAGGCCCAGCTCATGGCCTAGCGAAATCGTGGAGCGAACAATCGCCTGGTCGTCTCTGTCGCCGACCATGTCGCGGACGAACGAGCGGTCGATCTTGAGCTCGTTAACCGGAAGTCGCTTGAGGTAAGCCAGCGATGAGTAGCCCGTCCCGAAGT
>VBGG01000560.1 GCA_005883405.1 Chloroflexota bacterium
GCGGCCGGCGTCTCGGCTACCCGCGCGATCGCCGAGCTTCTGGAAGGCGCGGACGAGCCCGACCTGGTGATCTGTGTCATCTCGGGTGGTGGCTCGGCGCTGCTGACGCTGCCCGCCGATGGCATCTCGCTCGAGGACCTGCAGCGAACGACCGACGCCTTGCTGCGCAGCGGCGCGACGATCAACGAGATCAATGTCGTCCGCAAGCACCTGGACCGTGTCAAGGGCGGTGGCCTGGCGCGTCTGGCCGCGCCAGCCCAGCTTGTCACGCTGGTGCTCAGCGACGTCGTCGGCAATCCGCTCGATGCCATCGCTTCGGGCCCGACGGTAGCCGACACCTCGACCTTTGCCGACGCCGCGGCCGTCTTCGACTGTTACGCGTTGTGGGACCTCGTCCCGACCAGCGTGGTCCAGCGGCTGCGGGCCGGTCTGGCCGGTGGCATCGCCGATACCCCCAAGCCAGGCGACGCCGTGTTCGAGCGGACAGTTGTCGCGGTGGTCGGCAGCAACCTGCTGGCGTGTGAGGCTGCCGCTCGGGCGGCCTCTTCGATGGGCTTCCAGGTGCTGGTGTTGACCACGTACGTGGAGGGCGAAGCGCGTGAGGTCGGCCGCGTGCTGGCCGGGCTCCTGCGGGAGATCGACGCCAGCAGCCACCCGCTCGCGCGGCCGTGCTGCGTGATCGCTGGCGGCGAGACCACGGTCACCGTGCGGGGCAGCGGGCAGGGTGGTCGGAACCAGGAGCTGGCGCTGTCCGCGGCGTTCGCCTTACGGGGAGTCCCAGACGTGCTGCTGGCCAGCATCGGCACCGACGGCAGCGACGGCCCGACCGATGCCGCGGGCGCATTCGTGGACGGCACCACGCTCGACCGCGCCACCGCCCTCGGCCTCGATGCCGCACGCTCGCTGTCCGAAAATGACAGCTACACCTTCTTCGATCGCCTGGGTGACCTGATTCGCACTGGACCGACCAACACCAACGTCAACGACGTCATCTTCTTGCTGGCGCTCTAGCTCGTAAGCACCCCTCACCCCAGCCCTCTCCCAGAGGGAGAGGGAGACTTATTGCGGAAATAGCTCCACCACGGGGAGCGTCTCGCCCGCGGCGACGGCCATCTTGATCTCGGCGTCGTAGTCGAAGAGGCCGGTGCGCTTGAGCAGCGGGCGGACGGGCTGGGGCGGGCCGCAGCGAGGGGAGCGCGCCTGCATCTGCTGCATCAACTGGCGGCGACGCTCGGGATCGTCGACCACGCGCGCCATGGCGCGTATGCGCCGCCGGCCGACGGTGATGAAGACCTCCGGGTGGGCCCGCACGTTGCGGTACCAGTCCGATCTGACGCCCCAGCCCGAGAACGCCACGTAGTGGTCGTCGACGGGCATGAAGCTCACCCCGTTCGTTCGCGGACGACCCGTTCGACGGCCGCGCGTGGTGAGCAGCATCACGCAGCGAGACTTCAAAAACTCGGCCATCGGGCCGCGATAAAGCAGAACCGGAGCTTTTAAGAACAGCCGCCGAAGAGGATCAGCGCGCCGCCGGGTAAAGCTGGGCTCCGTGCTCGCCACGGCCGATCGCAAGGCGTCAGCGCGCGGACCGATCGGCCGTCGCACGCGGATGCGCCAGGACACGGCCGCGCGCACAGTTGGGGCAGTGCACAGGCTCGGACCTGATGCCGCGCAGGCGAAAGAGCTCCTGCTCGCCCGCAGAGAACACGAAGCCCTCCCCACACATCGCGCAGCGCAAAACCTTGTCGCTCGCTTCCCGCTCCGTCATATGGGGCCGATCGTAGCAAAACGCTTTAGAAACGCACACGAAATTGAAACGCGTTCGTGACGCGACTGAGAATCAAGCCGGGACAGGCACCTTGAGGTCGACCGTAACCGAGCCCAGCGCCGCGTCCATGACCGCCTGGCTCTTCGGATCGATCGGCACCAATGGCAGCCGCGGGTTGCCAACGCGCATGCCAACCCGGTTGAGCGCGTACTTGAGCGGAATCGGACTGCTGGTGACGAACAGGGCGTCCACCAGCGGCATCAGGCGGTGATGAATCTGGGCGGCGCGCGCGTTGTCGCCGGCCCCGAACGCGCGAATGAGCGCCTCGATCTGGCGCCCGACCAGGTGCGCCGCAACCGACACCACGCCATAGCCACCCAGGGCCATGATCGTCAGGATGTCTGCGTCGTTGCCGCTCCACACCCGGAAGCCGTCCGGCGCGTCACGGATGATCTCGCCGATCTGCTTGAAGTTCGCGCTGGCTTCTTTGACGCCGATGATGTTCGGGACCTCGCGCGCCAGACGCAGAGTCGTGCTCGCCTCCATGTTGCGCGGCGAGCGCGACGGGATGTTGTACAGGATGACCGGCAGGTCGACGGCGCTGGCGATGGCGCGGAAGTGCTGGAACAACCCCTCCTGCGGCGGGTTGTTGTAGTAGGGCACGGTGCCCAGGATCCCGTCGACGCCCAGCCGCGCCGCCTCGCGCGAAAGCTCGACGCTCTCGGCGGTGTTGTAGGTGGTGGTGCCAGCGATCACCGGAGCGCCGCGCGCGTGCGCCACCTCCACGGTAGCTTCGAGCAGCGCCAGCTTTTCACGATTGCTCAGCGTGGGCGACTCGCCGGTCGTGCCCGACACGACCAGGCCCTCAGTGCCTGAATCGAACAGCGCAGCCGCCAGACACTTGGCCTGGTCAATGTCCAACGACTCGGTCGACGGATCGAACGGGGTGACCATGGCCGTGAGGAGCCGTCCAAACTGGGTCACGCGTGCACCTCCTGGCGGACGGCGGGCGATCGCCATCCATTTCGGGCGATCAGCTCGAATACCTGGATCGCATTCAGGGCCGCGCCCTTCCTGAGGTTATCACCGACCACCCACAGGGCGAGACCGCGCGGATGCGACGGGTCACTGCGGACCCGCCCGACGTACACCGGGTCCTGGCCGGCCGCTTCGATCGGCATGGGGTACTCGGACTGGACGGGGTTGTCGACGACGACCACGCCTGGCGCGCCGCGCAGAATCTCGCGCGCTTCGTCGGGCTGCATCGGCCGCTCGAGCTCGATGTGGATGGCCTCGGAGTGGCCAATCGCCACCGGCACGCGCACGCAGGTCGCGCTCACGCGCAGGTCGGGCAGGTGGAAGATCTTGCGCGTCTCGTCGATCATCTTGCGTTCTTCGCTGTACAGGCCGTCGCCCTTGTAGCCGCCGATCTCGGGGATCAGGTTCTGATGAATCTGGTGAGGATAGACCTGGCGCGGCAGCTCGTCGCCGCACACCTGCGCCGCCGTCTGTGCGTGCAGCTCGTCGACCGCTCGCCAGCCGGTGCCGGACACGGCCTGATACGTGTCAACCACGATGCGCTCGATCGGGTTGACCTGATGGATCGGCCACAAGGCGACCACCATCTGAATGGTCGAGCAGTTCGGACCGGCGATGATGCCGTGGTGCTCGCGCGCGTCCCGCGGGTTCACCTCGGGCACGACCAGCGGCACACTGGGTTCCATGCGCCAGGCATTGGACTTGTCGACGTTGAGCGCTCCCGCCTTGGCGATCACGGGCGAGTAGGTCCGGGCTTCGTGGTCGCCGATGGCGGTCAGCACGAAGTCGAGGCCCTTGAAGAGCTTTGGATCGGGCTCGGCCCGCTCGACCAGGTGGTCCTGGCCACGGACGCTGATGCGTTTTCCCGCGCTGCGCTCGGACGCGAACAGCCGCAGGCTTTTGACGGGGAGATCGGGGCGGTCGCCCTCCTCCAGGATGCGTAGAAACTCGCGGCCGACCTGGCCAGTCGCGCCGACAACGCCAATGGAATAAGTCATGTCTCACGACTCACGACTCGAGTCCCATAAGTGTATCGAGCCCGCGCACCAGCCCGACTCGTTTGGGAACCTCGCGCACCGCGAGCGCCACACCTGGCAGGTAGGCTTCGCGCCCGAGCGCATCGTGGCGGATGCTCAGCACCTGGCCGAGCGAGCCGAACAGCACCTCCTGGTGGGCGTTGAAGCCAGGCAGGCGCACACTGTGAATACGTACCCCGCCGTCGACGGCGCCGCGCGCGCCTTCGAGCGTCCAACGCTCGACCCGCGGGTCTGGCAAATCCGTACCGCGCGCCGCGCGGATGTCGCGCGCAGTCTGTACCGCGGTGCCTGACGGCGCGTCGACCTTCTTGTCGTGGTGCAGCTCGATGACTTCGGCGGCATCCATGAAGCGCGCCGCGATACGCGCGAAGTGCATCATCAGCGCGCCGCCGATGGCGAAGTTGGCGGCCCACAGGCCACCCCTGTTCGCTTTACGTAAGGCCTGATCGAGGTCGTCGAGCGCGTGGGACGCCAGACCGCTCGTGCCGCTGACCACGTGCATGCCGGCCTGGACTGCCGCCAGCAGCAGCCCCGGCGCCGCCGCGCCGGTGGTGAAGTCCACCAGCACGTCTGCGCCGGGCGCCAGTCGCTCGAGCTCGCCGACCGCGTTGCTGCTTCCGAACCCGCCGACCACCTCAATCGTGGGCGGCTGGTTCAGCCCCGCCATCATAACGCGCCCGACACGCCCCGTAGCGCCCGCCACGACGACGCGCGTCATTCGCCTCTCCCTCTGGGAGTGGATAAAACCGCGCGCAGCGCGGGTGAGGGGTGCCTACGAGATTTCAACGTTCGCGAAGATACGCACCCCTCACCCCAGCCCTCTCCCAGAGGGAGAGGGAGTTGTTTCATGCCTCTTCTTGTGGCGACTCTTCGCCGGCGGGGTTCGTGCGCATGCCTGCCCGACGGCCGGTGGCTGAGCCGCGCGGTCGGTCGCCTGAGGGTTCGCGGCGGGGTCGCGCCTCGCGCTCGCCGCTGGGCTCGCGCTCGCGGAAGCCGCCCGAGGAGCCGGCGCCCGAGGAGCCGGCGCCTTCGCGCTCGCGCCGTGGAGCCACCGCCACCGCCGCGGCCACCTCGCTCACCGCCGTCGCGACCACGGCGCTCGCTGAATGGCCGTCGGCCTTCGCGGCCGCCCTCTCCGTTGCGCGGCGGCGCTTCCTCACCTTCGTGACCGTCCTCGGCCGGCTCGAGCAGCGCCCGCCGCGACAGATTCACGCGACCCTGACGGTCGATCTCGGTGACCAGCACCTGGATCTCGTCGCCGATATTGACCACGTCCTCGACCGTGGGCACGCGGTAGTTCGCCAGCTCCGAGATATGGACGAGGCCTTCCTTGCCCGGCAGGATCTCGACGAAGGCGCCGAACGGCAGAATGCGCGTGACCTTACCTGTGTAGATCTCACCGGCCTCGACTTCGCGTGTGAGCGAGCGGATCCAGTCGATGGCCTTCTGGGTGTTCTCGGCGTTGCTCGAGCCGATGTTGACCGAGCCGTCGTCCTGGATGTCGATGCTGGTCTTGGTCTCCTCGGTGATCTTGCGAATCACCTTGCCGCCTGGGCCGATGATGTCGCGGATCTTGTCGGGATTGATCTTGATGGTGGTGATGCGCGGCGCGAAGACGCTCACTTCCGCGCGCGGCTCGGAGATCACCGCGTCCATCTTGTCCAGGATGAACATGCGACCTTCGCGGGCCTGGGTCAGCGCGTTCTTGAGAATCTCCTCGGTGAGCCCGGCGACCTTGATGTCCATCTGGATCGCGGTCACGCCCTCGCGCGTGCCAGTGACCTTGAAGTCCATATCGCCGAGGGCGTCCTC
This sequence comes from Chloroflexota bacterium, assembly GCA_005883405.1. Taxonomy (GTDB): domain Bacteria; phylum Chloroflexota; class UBA6077; order UBA6077; family CF-72; genus CF-72. The sequence goes on from VBGG01000560.1 coordinate 5,656, forward strand.
GAGGCCCTGAATGTCAGACAGGATGGCGTATTTGCCCTTGGCCGTCCCGTCCTGGGTTACCAGGCCCATGGCCACGCCGCCCACCGACGCCTTGAGCGGCACGCCAGCATCGAGCAGCGCCAGGGTGCTGCCACACGTCGAGGCCATCGAGCTCGAGCCGTTCGAGCTCAGCGTGTCCGAGACCACGCGGATCACATAGGGGAAGTCTTCCTCGCTCGGAAGCACGGCCATCAGCGCCCGCTCGGCCAGCGCGCCGTGGCCAATGTCGCGGCGGCTCACACCGCGCAGCGGACGGGCTTCGCCGACGCTGAACGGTGGGAAGTTGTAGTGGTGAATGTAGCGCTTCGGCTCGTCCAGCCCGATCGAATCGATCGACTGCTCATCGGACTCGGTGCCGAGCGTCGCCACGCTCATAACTTGCGTCTGGCCGCGCGTGAACAGCCCCGACCCGTGCGCGCGAGGCAGAACGCCCACCTCGATCGAGATCGGGCGGATGTCTTTGGTGCCGCGACCGTCGGGTCGCTTGCCGTCCAGAAGGCGTGTGCGTACGAGATCCTTCTCGAGACTGTCGAACAGTTTGGACACTTCCTTTGGATCGGCGCCCGCTTCGGCGAATTCCGTGAGCACCGCCTTGCGCAGATCGCGCGTGGCGTCCTCGCGGCCACCCTTGTCTGGGTTGTAGATCGCCGCCTCGAGCTCCTTGTCGAGCCGTTTCTGAAGCTTCTTCTTGAGCTCCTCGTCGACGGGTGGCTGGGCGGTTTCCTGCTTCGGCTTGCCCGCCAGCTCGCGCAGCTTTTCCTGCGCGTCGATCAGCGGCTGCATGGCCCGATGGCCGGTCATGATCGCTTCGAGGATCAGGTCCTCGGGCAGCTCGCTGGCACCCGCCTCGACCATCAGCACCGCGTCGCGCGTGCCGGCCACGGTCAGCTCCAGCTCCGATTCGTCGTACAGCTGGCGCATGGTCGGATTGACGACCAGCTGGCCATCGATGTAGCCCATTCTGACGGCGGCGACCGGGCCCTGGAAGGGGATGCTCGACAGATGCAGCGCGGCGCTGGCGCCGATGATGCTCAGGATGGCTGGATCGTTGACCTGGTCGGCCGACATGACCAGGTTCACGATCTGCACGTCGTTGCGGTAGTACTTGGGGAAAAGCGGGCGGATCGGGCGGTCGGTCAGACGTGCCGACAGGATGGCCTGCTCGCCAGGGCGACCCTCGCGTTTGATGAAGCCGCCGGGGATCTTGCCCGCCGCGTACATGCGCTCTTCGTACTCGACCGTCAGCGGGAAGAAATCGATGCCCTCGCGGGGTTCGGGCGACGAAACGGCGGTGGCGAGCAGAGCGCTGTCGCCATAGGTGACCAGCACGGCGCCGTCGGCCAGGCCAGCCACGCGGCCCGTCTCGAGGGACAGCGTGCGCCCGGCAATTTCAATCTCTAGTTTGTGGACAGCCACAGCTACCTGACTCCTACACAGTCAAACCAGGGGATGCCAAAGGGGGCGCGGCGCCCTTTGATCCGTCGGCCAAACTTCTAGCGTCGCAGCCCCAGATCGGCAATCAGCTTCAAGTAGCGGTCGTGCTCTGTCCGCGACAGGTAGTTCAGCAGTCGGCGGCGTTGTCCGACCATCTTGAGCAGTCCGCGACGGGAGTGGTTGTCGTGCTTGTTGGTGCGCAGATGCTCGGCCAGCGCGTTGATGCGGTGGGTGAGCAGCGCGACCTGCACGTCGGCAGAGCCGGTGTCGCTAGCGTGGAGCCGGTGCTTCTCGATGACAGCGGCTCGGTCGGCCTCGGCGAGGGCCATAGACGAACGTTCTCTCCTCTTCTTAGGCGGGCACTCTCACCAGACAATGCTGGGCCCGCAAAACTTCCTCAGATCTTTGGACGGCAATGAGTATAGCGCTTCGGTTTCGGGCTAAAGGTCAGCTTCAGCCTGATTCGGCGATTCGTTGGCGGGCTCGACGCGACGCGGGCGTTTGAGCGCGTCGACTGCCGCGCGCAGATCGTCGAGCCGCGGCGCGACCTCCTCGTCCATGCGCGGCGGCGGTGGTGGCGGGCCTTCGGGCGCCAGACGCGGCACGCTCGGTCGAGGCACGGGATTGGTCCGCTACGTGACCTCGAGCGGCCGCGGCGCGCCTCCGGATGTCAGCTGCTGGCGGATCGTGTTGAGACTCGCCCGTGCGACCTCGACCTGTCCCCGAACGGAGACGACCTGGTCCTCTATCTGGGCGCGCGCTGCTTCCATGTTGTCGCGGACTTCGCCGAGCTGCTGCTCCAGGTCGGCCAGCCGAGAAGCCGTATCGAGCGTCACCTGCTTCGCGCGTTGCTCGGCTTCGGACAGGATCTGGCGAGCACGCTCCTCGGCCTCGGTGGTCAGCTGGTAGGCGCGCTGCTCGCTGTCGAGGGTGAGCTGGCGCGCCGTTCGTTCGGCATCGCGCACCATCCGCTCGGCCCGGTCGTGCGCCCGTTGCTCGAGCGACTGCAGCGCATCCAGCAGGGCCTGGCGTCCAGCAGAGAAGCTGCCTTCGTCGTCCAGTGGGACGGACACGCCAGGAGCGTAGGGACGGGCCGCGTAAAGTGTCAAGGCGCTAACGACCGCTGCCGCTCACTGCTTCGGGCCTGGCGTGCCGCGATTGGGGACGAACAGCAGGTCGCCCGGGCGCACCAGCGGCGAGCTCAGCCCGCTCGCCGCCACCAGGTCGTCGACGCTGAGGCCGAAGCGAAGCGCCACGACGTCGAGCGTGTCACCAGGCTGCACGCGATACAGCCAGCCGGTATCGCGCGGGATCGTCAGCACCTGGCCCGGCACGAGCAGGTTGGGATCGGCCAGACCTGAGGTTCGCATGATCGTGATGCCGCTCACGCCGAACTGGCTGGCTACGCGGTTGAGCGTGTCACCTGGCTGCACGGTGTACGTCGCGTAGGTCGTGTAGGCAGCCACGATGGGACCTTCGGGGCCGGGTTCGGCGGGCAGGGCTACGGGTGAGGTGACCCGCGCGCCGGGCGGCGGCAGCGTCAGCGTCTGGCGCGTCGCAACGGGCGTCAAACTCGGGCGCGGACTCGGCGTCGGCAGCCTGCTGCTCGTCGGCTGGGCGCCAGCCGCGGCGAGCAGCGGCTCCCGCGTCGGCGTATCGGTCGGGCTGGCGAACGCGAGCACGCCACTTTCCGCGGGTGTCGATGTCGCCAGAGACGTCGTGTCGGCGACGATGCTCACCTTCGACGCGCTCGACGTTTGCGGCGCGGACGTCACGCGGCCACCGGGGGTAGCTTCGGCGCCCGGCCTGCCCCCGCCCTGACCATCGACGCTCGTCGCGACGACGGCCGCCGCGGCCAACATCACGATCACAAACGGTAGCCAGGGCGGCAGCCAGCGTGGGCGTGACGAGCGCGTCGAACGGATGGCTTGCTGCGCCGCGGCGATCGTCGAACGCCGACCCCAGCGTGGCGTCCCCGCCGCCTGCGAGGCTTCGGCCAGGTCGGCAGCCTCGAATGGCGCGCCCTCGGGCGCTTCAGCGGGCGCGACCGAAGGACTCGTCGTGCTCGAGGTCGCCGCTTCGGGCGTGGCCGCTTCGGCCGCCGCCGGTGCGTCTGCTGGTGCCTCGGCCGCCGCGGCCGGCCGAGCCAGGGCGCTCCCGGCCGCCAGCCCGGTCACGGCGGTCACCGCCGCCGCGCGCCCGCCTTTCGGACCAGCTCGCAGCTGCGCAAGCTCCTCGCGCAAGCCGGCTACCTCGGCGCGCAGCGCGGCTACCTGCTCCTCCAGCTCGACGCGGTGGCGCTCGGCCTCGGCCGTGATCTCCTGTGCGCGCTGCTCAGCCTGGTCGGCGATCTCTCGCGCACGCTCCTCGGCCTCGGTCGTTAGCTGCTGCGCGCGCTCCTGGGCCTGCTGAACTTGCAGATCGACTTCACGGCCGCGTTCGTCGAGCAGCTGCAAGCCTTCCTGCAGCAGGCGCGACGCCTCGGACAGAGCCCCGCCCTGCTCCGGCCGCGTAGGCATAGGCCTGGGATTGTAAGCCTCCTGTGACGCGCTTCCTCTTGGAGTGGGCGCCCTTTATGCGCCGGCGGCTATTCCAGAGCGGAACGGCGCGCCCTGCCTCGTGGAGCGAAGCGGAACGTAGGGCCGAGTACGCTTGCGTTTGCTTCGAGCGATGCCTGGGTGGGATGCCGACCGTCTCCGCGCGGCGCTGCGCGTGTACCTGCTGGCGGACGCGGGCCTCGTGCCGCCTGATCGTTTGCCAGAGATCGTCAGCGCGGCGTTGCGAGGCGGCGTCACCGCCGTTCAGCTGCGCGCAAAGTCAGCGACGACCCTGGAGCTCCTCGAGCTGGCACGCAACTTGAACGCCATTTGTCGCGAGGCTGGCGTGCCCTTCATCGTCAACGACCGCATCGACGTAGCCCTGGCCGCCGAAGCCGACGGCGCCCACGTCGGCCACATCGGCGAAGAGGACCTGTCGCCACACGACGCGCGGCGCTTGCTCGGCTCCGATGCGATCGTCGGCGTTTCTGTCGGCACGCCTCAGGAGGCGCACATGGCCACCAGCCAGGGCGCGAGTTACGTCTCGGCCGGTCCCATGTTCGCCACCTCGACCAAGGCCAACGCCGGTCCGGCGGCCGGCGAGAACTTGCTCCGCGGTGTGCGCGCCGCCACGGGACTGCCGCTGGTGGTCATCGGCGGCATCACCCCGCAGCGCTCGGCCGCGCTGTTCGCCGCTGGCGCCGACGGCGTGTGCGTCGGCGCGGCGATCATTCGCGGGCCTGATCCTGAGGCGGCGGCACGCGCGTTCTTCGAGGTGGGCGGCGCCGGCACTTGACGCGCTTGCTGACACGGCGGACTCTGGTCGCGGGACTGGCGGGATTCGTCGCGGCGTGTGCCGGACCGAAACCGGCCGCCGCGCCGTCCACCCCCACGTCCCGGCCGGCCGGCACACCTGCGCCTCTCATGCCCACGGTGCGGCCTGTCGCGACGTCCACGCCGACGGCCGCCCCGGCCACCTCCGCGCCGACGGCGGTGCCAAGACCCCCGACATCGACACCGGAGCCGACGCCCGCTCCTTCAGACCAGGTCGCGCTGGACGTTCGCCTCTGGAACGGCTCGGCCGAGGTCCAGATCGACGGCCGAAGCGTCCAGCCCGGCCAGATGATGGTGCCCCGCGGCCAGCACCAGTTGGCGGCGCTGGTGGACGGCGACGTGGTCGCTCTGGCCGATGCGCCAGAGGGCGGTGGCGTGGTCGATCTGGTCGTCCCGCCACTGCAGGCGGCCCTGGCCATCATGGTCGAAAACCAGGCCGACGCACGGCCGCAGACCGGTCTGCCCCAGGCTGATGTCGTCTACGAATGCCTCGCCGAGGGCGGCATCACGCGCTTCATCTCTATGTACCTGTCCAGCGACGCGCCGGTGGTCGGGCCTGTCCGCAGCCTGCGCCACTACTTTGCGTTCCTCGCCGGCGACTACGCCGCCGACGTCGTGCACATCGGCGCGAGTCCCGAAGGATTCACCTGGCGCAACGCGATGCACCTGGGTCATCTGGATGAGTCGGCTGGCGACCCTGGTGTCTGGCGAGTGCGCTCCCGTCCGCCGCCGCACAATGCCTATACCGATACGGCCGCTGACCGCGGATTCCTGCGTGACCGCGGTTGGCAGCAGAATCATCGCTGGGGACCGTTGCTCTTTTCTGACCACGCGCCGCGCGGCGAAGAAGCGGCCCAGACGATCCGGCTGCGGTTCCGTCCATGGCCGTATCAGGTGGCCTACACCTGGGATCCAGCACAGGGCCGCTATCTGCGGTTCATGGAGGGCGGTCCGCATCGAGACGCGGCGTCCGGTGAGCAGATCGCGCCGGCGACGGTGGTCGTCCAGTTCGCCCAGGTCGATCCGATTCCGAACGATGAAAAGCTGAGGCTGGCTGTGGACCTGGTCGACGCGAGTGGTCAGCTGATGGTCTTCAGCAACGCCACGCGGCGCGAGGGCACCTGGAGCAAAGCTGCGCCGCTCGATTCCACCGTCTGGCTCGACGATGGCGGCAACCCGATGGTCATCCCGCCCGGCCCCGTGTGGGTCGAGATCGTCCCCCTCGAGAGCCCGGTCTCCTGGTCGGCGTGAGGCTTCGTTCGCGCGTTCGCGCGTTCGCGCGTTCATCGTTTCACGGTGCGTCGAGCACGTGGCGGCGCAGTTTGCGGGCGGCGTCGCCCACGCAGATGCGGCAGTGCCCGCAAGGCGAACGCGCGAACGCGCGAACACGCGAACGCTAGGAACGCTAAGTCCTGAGAAAGCCGCGATAGAAGGCGCGCAGCGCCGGGGGCATCTGGGCCGCGTCGGCCATCACGCCTGAGCAGAAGCCGGCGAAGGTCTCGTGGTCGTTGTCCTCGGCGAGCATGCCCCGCCAGTAGCCCGTTGGCGAGCTGGGGTCCTTCTGGGTCTTGATCCCGTGGCAGTACACGGTGGCCAGCTCGGCGATGCGCGGGTACTCAGCCGGTGGCCGGGCGCCCAGCTCGCGCAGCAGGTCCATGAGTGCGTCGCGCTGGGCCTCGCGCTGGCTGTCCCACCAGGCGTGGGCCAGCTCGTGGACTGCCGCTTCCTCCTGGGTGCCGCGGAGCATGACCAGCCGGCGATCGCCGAACCAGTAGCCGCCACCCATCGGCTCGTCGAGCGTTCCGACTTCGAGCCGCAAGTTCCTGAAATACGCAATTGCCGACTGCTCGAACGCTTGTCGAAGAAAAAGCTCTTCGACTCCCGCATCTCCGCACTCGCGGGCACGACGCGCTTCAACGCAACAGACTCAGTCGCCCGTGCCGATGGCGTGGATGATCACTTCGCGGGAGGCGCGCGGGCCGTCGAGCTCGACCAGGAAGATGCGCTGCCACTGCCCCAGGAGCAGCTCGCCGTCGGCGACAGGGATGCTCTCACTGGTCCCGAGCATCAGCTGCAGACAGTGTGCATGGCCGTTGGGGCTCTCATCGTCGTGCATGTGCACGGTACGCACACGGAAATCGTTGTGCCGGTAGTGCGCTTCAGCAGGCGCATTGCGTTCGAGAAAGTCGCGCAGATCTTCGAGCAGCAGCGGCTCGGCCTCCTGGATACACACGGCGGCGGTGGTGTGGCGCGAAAAGACATTCGCCACTCCCGCGCGGACGCCCGCGACGCGCACCAGCTCGGCCACCTCATCGGTGATATCCAGGAACTGGATGGGCCGGTGGGTGGTGACCACCAGGGACCTGAGCCGGTTGGCAACCGTCGCGGTCGAAAGCTGCATCGGGAAATTCAGTCCTTTCCGAAGACACGATACTCTAACCGCGCCTGGCGCGGCTACACCTTAAAGCCGCGTGCGCAGTCGGTTCCCACTATTTACTGTGGCAAACCGCTGGTCGGCGAGCGATGCCTGGCGCGCATAGGCCGGGCCATCGAGCCAACGGTATCCTGTCAGAGCGATGACGGATCGCGACGAAGTCCAGGTCGCGCGCTGGTCGGCGATCAAAAGCCGCGTCGGAGCAAGTTTGCGCGAGCTACGCCAGGGCGAGTGCCATGGCGCGGGCGCGGCCCGCAGTCAGGCACGGCTGGCGGGCGAGCTGGAAGAGCTGGGCTACCACGTCACCCAGAGCATGGTCAGTCGCTACGAGCAGGGTTTACTCGATGCGCCGCTGACGCTCGAGCGCATCGTCGGCTGGGCGTTGTGCTGCGAGGCGCTCAGCTCGCAGGCGTTCAAGGAGGTGTTGGCGCTGGCCGGCTACTACCTGCCCTGGAACGGTGCCGACCTGACCGCATTCGACGATCTCCTGCGCAGCTATCGGCGATTGAGCCTGGCCGATCAGGTCGTCGTGCGCGGCCGCCTGCTGTGGCACATCCTGGGCATCGCGCCCTGGTCTGGAAAGTCAGATGGTTAGCCTCGTTCCTCAAGCCGAAGCGACGGCCGCCAATCTAGCGAGGGTGCTGCGGCTGCACGCGCTGCCGAGTGCGTCCTGGGCACCGCGCCAGCGCGCCGTCGCCGCTCGCCGGCTGCTCGAGGAGCTCGGCGTGCACTGCGACGAGACGGCCGCGCTGCACGATCTCAAGGGCTTTCTGCTCTCGAGCGAGCGCGGCAGCGAGATGGTCGTCTCGCGCGACCTCAACGACGAAGAGCGGCTGGAGGTCTATGCGCACCTCATCGCGCACGCCTTGCTGGGACCTGATGGGCCGGAGCTGGCGCTCGCCGCACGCTTCGAGTACGTGCCCGGACGCGCACCGGGCGAGCGGCCCGCCCACGAGCTGCGTGAGGAGCTGCTCGCCGACGCGGTTGCGCGCGCGATCCTGGCGGGTCGGCTGGAGGCAGCCCCGCGCCTGATTTACTGCCGCGACCTTGGCCCGGGCCGCGGAAGGTTCTCACGCGCGGTCTTGCGCGGTCTGCACCGCGGCAGTCTGGCGCTGTACCGCCGCTCGCGCAGCTACCAGCGCTTGCGCTCGCTGCCGGTCGTCACCGCCCTCACCGAACGCGTCCACAGCTTCCTCGGCAGCGCCGCGTAGCTCCGACCGTTAGCGGCCAGCCATTGCCTCGCGGCGCGGATCCGCCCGAGATAGTTGGCTTACCCTCCCGGAGGTTTACCTCCTTCCGGCATTCGGCCGGGCGCGGGCGAAGCGAGCGGGTGGGTTGGTGCGAAACCTTCGGCAGATCTGAGCCAGGCCGTACTGGCCGGTTGTTCGGAACAGATCGTCGTCGGATGGCCCTGACTACGTGATCCGCGGCGTGCTCGCGCGCGCGAAAGCGGTGTTGTGGTTCCTGGTCCTGCCATCGACCGTGTACCTGACGCTGTTTTGCTTGCTGACCTATCCCCTTATCGGGTCATTCTCGACTGAGTTTTTCACCAACGCCGGCGACGGTCTCCAGAACGTCTGGAACCTGTGGTGGATCAACCGTGCAGTGACTGTGCTGCACACGTCGCCATGGTTCACCACATATCTGTACTTCCCGGTGGGTATCAGTCTGCTCGGCCACACACTGAATCCCTTCAACGGGTTCGCATCGGTCATTCTCTTGCGATTCTTGACGCTTGTCCAGACACACAACCTCATCGTCGTCTTTTCATTTGTCATGGGTGGTGTTGGTGCTTGCTGGCTGTCGTACGGTTTTTGTAAGCAGTACTGGGCGAGTATTATCGGCGGCTCCATCTTCACATTTTCCCAGTATCACTTCGCCCACGCTGACGGCCATTTGCAGCTGCTCTCGCTCGAGTGGCTTCCCGTCTTCGCTTTGTCGTGGTACATGCTGCTCAAGAAGCCATCATTTGTAGTTTCTGTTGGTTCCGCACTCGCTCTGCTACTGGTCATACTGTGCGACTTCTACTATTTCGCCTACGCGATCTTGTATGCAGGCATCGTCGCGGCATGCGAGGCGTGGCGTCGCAGGGACGCAGTCTTTCTGGTGCGCGAACCTCACACCCGACCATTCCTGCTATTCGCGGTGCTCACGGCCGTAATCCCCGGCCGCCTGATCGTACGCTTGATCTTTCTGAATGCAGCCGATCCGCTGCTGGGATCGCACGCACCCGAGACGTTCTCGACAGATCTGCTGGCAGCGATCATTCCCGGCGGGCACTGGCGATTTGCAGAGCTGACCAGACCGTATTGGGACGCACTGCCTGGAAACATCCAGGAGAGCAGCGTTGACGTAGGGTTCGCCGTCCTGGCCGCGTTGATCTACCTTGCGGCACACCGATCGAACCACCTGGTACGCCAGGCTGCACCGTGGTGGGCGGTCGTGCTGGGATTCTGGGTTCTCAGCCTCGGCCCTGTCTTGCGGATCTGGGCGATGCCGTTCCCTGAGGTGCCTATGCCCTACACAGCGCTCGAGAAGCTGGTGCCCGCGGTGCAGCTCTCGGGAGTCCCGTCGCGCATGATGGTGATGGTCACCCTCGCAGCAGCGGTGCTGACCTCAGTCGCATTTGCGCTGCTATTCGGTGGATCGCGTCGCTCACGCGTGGCGGCTGGTGCGCTGCTCGCGCTCCTGACGCTCGAATACCTGCCGCGGCCGATACCCACGACACTGCCCGATGTGCCCGGATATGTATCTGCCGTGCGCGATATTGCGGGGCCCGGTGGGTTACTCGACCTGGTAAGCGGCTACTCGAGCGACCGTCCATTCGGATCGGACAGCGGGTCGGGAATCGCGCTGTACTACCAGACGATCCATGAGCGACCCATGGCGTCCGGTTACGTGGCGCGACTTCCCTCGAGCGCGTGGGCGATGCTGGTGCGGCAGAAGCAGTTGACTGACCAGAACGCCTATGGAGCGCTCTGTCGTGACTTCGGCATCCGCTACCTGGTCGCGCCACATGCCGTCAGTCCCACGGACACGCTTGCGTCGGCGCGTCTGCTCTACACGGATCAGGTGGCCGAGGCGGATGTACTCGAGCTCGCTCCGGATGGTTCTTGCGTTGCCTGATCCGTTTCAGGCATCGCGGTGAGCATCGGTGTTCGAGTCACCTGGCGAAGGATCGCCTCGAGGCGATCCACGATGTCAATGTTGCCGACCGAGCGCAGGGCATCGACGATGATGTCGAGCTCCAGTATGGTAACCACCAGGTGCACTTGATCCGGATCGACGTTGAGTTGCGGGTTGAGATTGAGGTCGCGTGCATCTTGGCCCGTCACAGCGTCGCGGACAATGCCAGGCGGGGATGGGTAAGACGTTGAGCCCGGGTAGGTTTCTGGTCGGGGCAGACTCAGAGGCGCTTGCGGAAGACCAGCGACTGGCGTACGTAGCCCATCCCCCGTTCGTAGAACGGGACCGAGACTGGACTGTCGATGGCGGTGTCGAGCTGGATGAGCGTGGCGCCTCCACTCCGCCCCCAGTCTTCGGCGGCGACGAGCAGCTGACGACCGACGCCGCGACGCCAGTACCGCGTGCTCACCACCAGCGCGTGGACGGCCAGACGTCGCCAGGCCAGGTAGCGCAGCAGCTGCCACTGGGCAGTTTCGAACGGCTGCTCGAGCGACGCGGACACGAATCCAGCAATCTGCCCGTCCAGCTCAGCGACACGCATGAAGCGGTCGTGGTCGTCGTGGGATGCGAGGAGCCAGTGGTCCTCGAACCACTCGGCCATGCCCGCGGCCTGGGGCAGCTGGAAACGGTCCGGGTCTAGCTGCGCGTAGTAGGCGCCGGTGTCGAGCCACACCGCGGCGAGGCCAGGGCCGTCACCGCGGCGTGCTGGGCGGATGACGGCATCGGGCACACAGCAGCGTAGCGCGAGGCGCGGGCCTGCCCCGTGGAGCGCAGCGGAGCGTGGGCCTGCCCCGTGGAGCGCAGCGGAACGTGGGTGAGGACTGAAAGAAGTCCTAACATCCCTGAGCGTGTCGGCGGTCGAGCAGCACCAACCAACGCGTGCCGCGGC
>VBGG01000111.1 GCA_005883405.1 Chloroflexota bacterium
GCAGCATCCGTATCCGCCGATCTGGATCGGTGCCTCTGGCCCCCGGACGCTGATGCTCACGGCTCGGCACGCAGACGTGTGGAACGCATCCGGCATCCCGAAGAACTCACGGAACTGTCGACGCGACTGGACGAGTTGTGCGTTGCGATTGGCCGCGATCCATCAACGATCCGCCGCTCCGTGCAGTACGCGTGGGATGGCCTCGACCGCGCAGAGCTGGTGGATACCGCCGGCGGACGCGCCAGGCGCGGGTTTTCCGAGCACATCATCACTTTGCCCGTGCGCGACGCAGTCCGTGTAGCCTCGCTCGCGGCCGAGGCGCTGGGTGACTTGCGAACACTTGGCGTATGCGCTGCCGGCTAAGTGGACGTGGCGGGCCGACGGGATGCCCCATGAGCGCCATGAGAGCCTTATGCATGCTATAGCCGCCCGAGCGACGGCCCACCTTGACCGAGAGCTCTTGAAGGGGCATGTAGAGCCTGTCGAGCATGTTCTGGGCCTCGGCGTAGCAGCCAGACTCTAATAACTCCCACACTTTCAACTCGTATTGTGGATAGACATCTACGGTCCAGTTGATGTACCCGCGCGCGCCGTTCTGGTGGGCACGCACCGGCTGAAGCGAGTTGTCGATGACATTGAACAGGTGGGCGAACTTGCGCATCTCGTCATAGTCCTCATCCGCTGGGACGTCCCACTTGATCCCCACGACGTGCTCGGCATCGACGAGCCTGAGCATGCTTTCTGCCGTCATCGACGGGGCACCGAACCAGTGCGTGTTGTAGATCAAGATGCCGATATTGGTGGCATCAGAAATATCAGCGAAAAACCGAACGATGTCGTCTTGCGTTGGGTGGTGAAAGAAAGGTAGGTCAATCTGCACTGCGATGGCCCCCAGGTCCTGTGCCCTGCGGACGTCATCGATGCTGTGCAGCGTGTCCTTGGGCTTGAGTCCACAGACCACCGGCACGCGCCCGCGCGCCGCCGAAACCACGGTTCCCAGCAAGCGCGGCCATTCCTCGTCGGTGAGGTCCGGCCCTTCCCCAATCGCCGCCGCGACTTTGAGAACCGTCTTGCCGGTCACCAACCCGTTGCCAATCCACCACTCGGTCAGATCCTCCATCGCCGCAAGATCGAGCATGAACCGGTCGTCGAAGGCGGTCGATACCGCGGCGATCGGTCCCTGGATCAGACGCCTCAGCTCGTCGCGCGTCACGGCAGCGCCGCCTCGTCATACTTGACAAGAGCCGCGTGGATGCCCATGTTCGTGCCTACCACAGCCCGGAACGGGCCGAAGCTTTCGTATACGTAGTAGGCAGTCAGAATGGCTCCGTCGTCCAACTGGACCGAGCTCGGGTAGCCGCAGTCTGACGTCGCCGCTTCGCCGACCAGCGTGATCCGCTGGTGGTCGTCCCAGCTTTCCCCTTCGTCGTCGCTGACCAGGGCGCGGACCCCGTACGGCGGGTTCCGCTGGCCATACGTCAGCAGAATCCGCCCGCTGTGGAGCCGTACCAGGTCAGCCGGGTGTTCGCCTTTGCGCGTAATGCGGCGCGGCTGACTCCACGTCTGACCAGCATCATCCGATCCGGCCTGCCACACATCATCCGCCCGCCGCTCGTCGCGATATTCACGCCGCAGCGCAGCCACGAGACGGCCACCTGGTAGGCACAACAGAGCCGTCTCGTTGAAACCGCCGCCAGCTATGACGGACAGATCTCCCCAGGTGCGCCCCGCATCCTGAGAGCGCAAAATAAATGCGGCGTCTTCCTCCTCGACGCGCTCGTCCAGGAGTCTGCGTCCGTACAGGCTCATGAGCATCGTCCCGTTGGCAAGGATGACAATCTTCCCATAGGGCGAGTAGCTGCCCGGAGGGAGCGGCAGCCGGGCTGGCGGGCTCCAGTCGGCGTGGGGATTGTCGGCTCGCGTGACGAAGCAAAGCGGGTGATGCCGATCGATAGGCGCATCCGGCACGTAACGCCCGGACACATAGCGGTTGAGTTTCACGAAGGCGACCACGAGTGTCCCATCAGGTGCCTGACCAAAGGCGGGGTTGCGGTCATCTGGACCCTCGCCGGCGACGACGCTGGGCATGCTCCAGCTCTCGCCACCGTCGCTCGAGGTGACGACGATCAGCCGACCCCGTTGGCCAATGTGCAGGTCACCATCGCGCGCCACGACCGCCACGCTTCCATCTGCCAGCTTCTGCATGACCGGGAAGTAGCCGCCCAGACTTGCATACGGGGATCGAAGGCATCGCGCAGACCATCGCCGATGAAGTTGATGCTGATGACGCAGATCGCGATGGCCAGCCCCGCTGGAAGCCACAGCCAGGGCGCATTTTCCAGGATCGTTGGGGACGTGGCATCGCTCATCATGTTTCCCCAACTTGGTGTGGGTGCCTGGACTCCGAGGCCCAGGAATGAAAGGCTGGTCTCGGTGAGGATCGCCCCGGCGACACCAAGCGTTGCCACCACGAGTATCGGTGCGAGGACGTTGGGCATGATGTGGCGATACATGATCCGCCGGGTGGGAACGCCGAGACAGCGCGCCGCGACCACGAACTCACGCTAGCGCAACGACAGGACCTCCGCGCGGACCAGCCGACACACACCGGGCCAACCGAGCAAACCGATCGCGAGGAAGACGTTGTAAATGCTCGGCCCCACGAGCGACACAACGGTGATGATGATGATCAGTGACGGGAACGTCATCACAGTTTCGGTCAGGCGTTGCACAATGTCATCTACCAGGCCACCGAAGTAGCCAGAGATGGACCCGAGGATGACTCCGATCACGACGTAAATGGACACAGCGACCATCCCCACAGAGACCGACACGCGCGACGCGTAAACCAAACGTGCCCAGACATCCCGGCCCACGCGATCTGTGCCGAGCGGATGACCCCAGCTCGGAGGCGCAGCCGCACTGGCGAGATCGATCCTGTTCGGATCGGCGCCGGAGAGTATCGGAGCCATGACTGCCACCGCGATCATCAGCAGCAGCAGCACCGAGCCGACCAGCGCCGGTCGGTGACGTCGGAATCGTTGCCATTCCCGAGGCTGGCTCCGCTGTCGAACCAGTTTCTGAAGCGCGGGCGCGACGTCGGCTTCGATGAGTCCTGGCGCGTTTCGACTGGTCGCCAGCTGGTGCCCCACCCTTCGGTTCCTGTCAGCGGAGCGTCCTCGCGTAGCGGATGCGCGGGTCGGCGAATGCGTACGCGATGTCAGCCAGGAGGTTGGCGCTCAGCACCAGCACGGCACTGATCAGGTTCAGGGCCATGATGACGGGGTAGTCGCGATCGAAAACGGCCTTGATGCCCAGCATGCCCATCCCCTGCCAGTAGAAGACCTGCTCGATGATGACGGAACCGCCGAACAATCCGGGCAGGTGCAAGCTGACCACGGTGATGATCGGCAGTAGGCCATTACGAAAAGCGTGCCGCGCCATGATCAAACGTTCGGCCAGGCCTTTCGAGCGAGCGGTCACCACGTAATCCTGCCGCAGGACCTCGAGCATGCTCGACCGGGTGAAGCGCATAAGCGACGCGGTGCCGCTCGCTCCGAGCACCACCGCTGGCATGATCAGGTGCAACATGGTGTCTGACAACGTGGCAGGTGCGCCCAGGGTCGACATACCCGAAGTTGGAAGCACATGCAGCTTGAGGGCGAACAAATAGATGAACACCAGGGCCAGGAAGAAGCCCGGCACGCTAACAGCGAGAAACGAGAAGAAGGTGGCCAGGTAGTCCAGTAGCGAGTACTGGTTAACGGCCGACAACACGCCAATGCCAATTCCCATGACGATGCTGATGGCGAGCGCGGTGAGCGTCAGCTCCAGTGTGGATCCGAGTCGATGGGCAACCTCGGGCAGCACGGAGTACCCGGAGGCGATGGAGCGGCCGAAGTTGCCCTGCGCGAGCTCGCGCAGCCACAGCACGTACTGAACGGGGAGAGGCTTATCGAGGCCCAGGCGCTCGCGCTGGTACTGCTGCCACTCCTGCGTCTGTGCCACGGAGCTAGCCCCGACCGTTGGATCGATCGGCATCATCATGGTCACCGGATCCCCCGGTGCGAGGTGAAGAAAAGCAAAGTTCAGGATCGTGATGCCGATCAGGACAGGCACGGCGATAAGGACGCGGTTCAGGATGTACCGGCCCATGCGCTTTGCTCTAGAACCTCAACCGGCGGCGGGGGCGAACGGCTCTTGACACGCCGCCCCCGACTCCCGCGGTTGGCTTACTTCCAAGACCAGTCCAGCAAGCTCGCGCCCGTCGACGTACTCATCACGTACGGTGTGAAGCCAGCCAGGCGCTTGTCGGCAGCCCAGACCTGCTCGAGCTGCCAGAGGAGAATCCAGGGAACCTCGTCAGAGAGGATCTGCTGTACTTCGAAGTAGACATCGGCACGTTTCTTGGGGTCGTTCGTAGCTACACCTTGCTTGAACAACTCGTCCAGTCGCGGATTGGCATAACCCATCCACTTGCTGGCCCAGCTCGTGTCGCTGCGGAAGTATGCCGCTGAGAGGCTTGGGTCACGCGCAAACTCCCCACCCCCAATCAGACCGACGTCGAACTCGCCCTTGTCGAACTCTGGGATCTCCACGGCTGACGTGACCGTCTTCAGGTCGACCTTGACCGATATTTGAGACAGGTATTGCTGGAAGACTTCGGCCAGGCTTTTCACGAAGGCATCGGAACCCACCAACAGGTAGGTCAGTGTCTGGGTCGGATCCCAGCCCGCCTCGGTCAAGAGCGCCTTGGCCTTTTCGGGGTCGTACGGGCGTGGCTTCACGTTGGGATTCAGCGCCCAGTCCGGCCCCATGATGGTTGTAGCCGTAGGCTTCCCCAGACCAAAGTTCACCGCCTTGCGGATGGCTTCCTTATCCAACGCGAAGTCAAACGCCTGGCGCACTCGTTTGTCCTTGAGGTACGTGTGGCGCTGGTTGTACCAGTACCCAATCATGCCAAGGCTCGGTACGCGGAAGAGCTCGACGTTCGCCATTTTTTGAACCCGATCCATCTCCTGGCCGGGCACCGCGGCGACAGTCAGCTCGCCCCGCTCAATCTGAGCAATCGCCGTTGGCGGGTCGAGCTGCTTGGCGAAGACATGAGTCACCTTCGGCTGCTTCCAGACCGTATTACCCCACCAGTCGTCCCAGCGCGCCATCTCGATGTACTGGTCTAACTCGTACTTGACGAATTTGTAGGGCCCGGAGCTGACCGTTGGAGCATCCATATATGCGTGGTCGGCGAGCTTGTCCTTGGGCCAACCGTCGAAAACATGCTTGGGGAGTATGCCAAAGTCCATCTGCTGGCCGATCGCCCACAGGGCATTCGGCGGATCGAGCTTGGCGGTGATTGTGTGGTCGTCCACAACCTGCACACCACTGATCGTGTCGGCGGTACCGTCATTGAATTCCTTCGCCCCAGCGAGACCCCACACCTTCGACTGAGCCGACGCGGGGCCATGGACCCACGGGGCGGCCCACAGCTCCCAGGTCCAGACCACGTCGGCAGCGGTGATCGGCTGTCCGTCCGACCAACGAGCGGTCGGCTGGAGTTTGATCGTCACCGAGCTCCCGGAGTCGTCCACTGTATAGCTGGAAGCAAGCCAGGGCTCGAACTGCCCCTGCGTGTTCTGACGAGCGAGCCCCATCAAGATCCAGGGCAGCGTGGCTATCTGTGAGCCGCAGCAGTACCAGAGAGGATTGTAGTGAGCGCCACGAGACGTGCTCACGGACATCGAGACTGGCTGGTCCGTTGCAGCCGCAGTAGGTTTCACCGCGACGGGGACAGCGGTCGGAGCCGCCGTGGGAACGGCGGTAGCGGGAACGGGTGTCGCTGCAGGGGCAGCAGCCGCTTTGGTTGCCGCTGGCGGTAGCGTTGGCGCCGCCGGGACCGCGGTGGCTGGGGACGCAGGTGCCGGTGCGCAGGCCTGGAGGAGTGTGAGTCCGGCTCCGGCGGCAAGCACCGCTCCCCCGGCCAGAAGACGCCTGCGGGTAATGAGTTGTACGTGCTCCGCAGAATTGCGCATGATGACCTCCTCTTCCGTCACGATGGCCTTACCCCCACCGCCGGTGAGAACTCCATTGCGGCCACCTCCGCCAGAAGCGCCCGGAAGCCGTCACGGATCTCTGGCGTCACTGCATCATCCCGCGAAGGCAGGCGGGATCGTCCGGCTGGGCGCCCGGCCGCCATCATCGCGGCCCGTACAAACACTGCCTCGCCAGCGGTCACGTTTTGTATCCGGCCGACAAGCTCGAGGTACGGGACCATCAGCGCATCGTGCGCCTGCTGGGCCTCTAGGTACAGCCCCCGCTCCATCAGATCCCAGACCCGCCACGCGTGTTCGGGATAGAAGTTGGGGACGTGACTCACGAAGGCTCGGCAACCGAGCATGTGCGGCATCACCGGCCAGAGCGAGTTGTCGACTACGGCCACTCGTCGCGAGAAACGCCGAATGCCGGCGTAGAACGCAAAAATGTCCGGGGACCCCCACTTGACCGCGACGCTGTTGGGAATCTCGAGCAGCCGCTCAATGAGCTCGAGCGGCATATTGTAACCGGTGTACCAGTTGTTGTAGACGGCGAACCCGACCTGGGTATGGCGAGCGACCTCCTGGAACCAGGCCACTACATCGTCCCACCGCCCATCGTAGTAATAGGGCCCCGAGATCTGAGCAGCGTCAACGCCGAGGTCCTCGCCCAGCTGACAGAGCTCGATCGTGTCACGGATGTCCGTACTCTGCACGCCGATCAAGATGGGTACTTCTCCAGCCGTCACCTCGGCGATCTTGCTGATGACCTGCTTGCGCTCATCAAGATTCAACATCGGAAAGTCGCCGCCGGAACCACCTGCCAGAAAGAGGGTATTGCCGGCATGCGCACCGCACTCCAGTATCCAGCGCACGTGATCGGCGGTGGTTTCCAGATCGAGCGAGCCATCCTCCCCGAAGATCGTCGGGAGTGGCACTACCACTCCCCGCCACCGCCTCTGGGCATCGCCTGGTGTGATCATCGGCCGCCCTCCTTCACTCGTCATGACCTCCATAGAGATCACGCGCCGCTTCCTGTGCGACCGACACGATCACGGGGGCGGTGCGCTCTTCCCATCTAGCCGGCAGCTCTGTAACTGGTGTGGTCACGCTGATGGCCGCGACGGCGTGGCCACTCGCGTCGATGATGGGGGCTGCAATACACGCCACATCGGGCTTGAATTCCCGGCGATCAACTGCGTAACCACGCTGCCGGACATAGCGTAAGGCACGCCGGAACTCAGCAAGAGAGGTAATCGTCTGCGGGGTGAAGATCTCCAGGTGCAACCGCGACAGGACGTGCTCCAGTTGGCATTGCGGGAGGTACGCGAGGAGGGCCTTGCCGAGCGCCGTGCATGACGCGGGAAGATTCGCACCAGGCGCAACGTACAGCGTTAGCCGCTGATTGGGCGTCAGGCAATCCAGGTACATGACCTGCAGGTCGTTGAGCACCGCCAGATTGACCGTTCGATCCACTTGCCGGACCAGCTTCTGAAGGTACGGGCGCATGCCTCGAGCGAGATGTGCCTCCGCGCTGAGGGATCGAGCCAGGATGACAACTTTCCATCCCAGCTGATAAGCACCGCCTGGCTCTTGCTGCTGGACATACCCGCGGCTCGCGAGGCTGGCGAGGAGACGATGGGTGGTGCTTTCCGGCCAGTCGAGCTGCAACGCGAGGTCTTTCAGGCGGACCGCCTGTCCAGCTCGGCCCAGGAGGTCGAGCGCATCGAGGGCCTTGGTAACGGATCCGTTGGTGTCAGACACAGAACGTCGCGAATTCCACAATACGGAATCCTAATTCCAATTGACCGGGCGATCGTATGGTGGCCAGAACCTGATGTCAAGACGAAATGGGTGCGCGCGATCGGGAGTTAGCCGGGCTGCTCGCTCAGCGCGCGGCACAAGATGACATGATGCTCGGCGGCGGGGATCGGCGGTGTCGTCAGACGATTTCACCCGCTCGTGCGTGAAGCGCCGCTCGTTCGAACTGCTGAATCCATATGCGTTGCCCACCTGGCGCGACCATCCAGTAGCGGCAGCTCGACGCGTCAGTGGACCTGAGCGGCATCGACACGTTGTGATTCGCAGCCAGCAGCACTGCCCGGCTGGGACACCGGCATACGACCGACTGGACTGCTGTTGGCTTATTTGCCGACGTAATCACCTGGCCAGGCGCTCCAGCGCTCAGCCCCCCTCGAACACCAGCGCGCGGGCGTAGGTAGCCCGCTTTCGGGCCCCGACCACCTCAGGCATCTCTGCAATGCACTCCTCGAGGCGATCGAGATGCACGGGCCCCGCGACCACGTGCGCTCTCGGGCCACCGTGCACGGGATCGCTTATGTCGATGCGCGCGTCGCGCGCCGTAGCATCGGTCGTTGGATACAGGATAGTGGCGGTGGCCTCCAGCGGCTGGCTAAGGGCGTAGATCGCCAACTGGTAGAGCACGTCTTGGCTGATGGCTTGGCGATCCCAAAGGTCCATGTACTTGGCATCCAGGAGCGCGACCACCGTCGTCCCCTGCAGCACTGCATAATCGGGACGCGGCGTCGGCGCGCGGTGCTTCCAAGGGTCGTGTTGGGGGTGATATGCCAGCATGCCCCCTGAGCCGATACTCGTCGCGGACGGCGAAACCGACCAGGTTTTCCCTTAGGAACCGGGACAGGACCGCCTGGAAGAACCGGTTCATGTCAAAGAGGAACCCCGGTACGGGGACGTGTGCTCCCTCGGTCTCAAGGCTGATCCCTTCCCCCACCAGCAACATTCGGATTAGCGCTAGCGCCGGCTCGACCGAGCGAAAAGCCCCCAGGTTCGACAACGATGACCAGGGCGCCGTCGAGCTTAGCTCGCCATCGTCGTCAATGCATTCGCGGAGATCGTCGGGGGGCACCCGGCGTAGTTTTGCATAAACCGGTAAAGTGACGCTCCGACCTACCGATATGGGTGGCCGGAGCGGTATATGAGCTAAGACAAGGTCGGATCCTGCCGGGGTGGCAGGCGGCGAGCCAAGCGGTGGCGCAGGAACTGGCGGAGTGGCGGAGAGCCCACCCGAAAGCCACGTTGACGGAGATCGAGGGCGCGGTGTTCGGGGCGCTGCAGAAGCTACAGGCGCAGGCGCTGGGCGAGGTTGTGCATGCCAGTTCGACTACGGATGTGGCGGCTCAGCCGACTGATGAGCGACCACGATGCCCCACCTGCGGCGGCCAACTGGAGCCACGCGGACGCCAGCGTCGGACCGTGCGACCCGCTCGCCAACGCGCAGCGCTGAACATGGACCCTATCTATACGGTGTGCGCGACCTGCGGAGCAGGTCTTTCCCCGGATGAAGAACTGGGTCTGCTGCCAGGTGAGTTGAGCGCCACGCTGGCCGAGGGCGTGGTCCGCCTCGGCACGCGCATGCCGCTCGAACAGGCGGTGACCGAACTGGCGTTCTTCTGGAACGTGGACGTCGATGAAACGACCGTGCGGCGGTACACCCAAGCCGCCGGCGCCGCGTACGTCGCCGAACAAAGCCGCCGAACTGGAGCGACTGGAGCGCGAGCGGCCGCCAGCAGGCGATGGGCCAGCCGTCCAGGACTTGAGCGCCGATGGCGCAATGGTTCCACTGGTTGGAGGCGAATGGGCGGAAGTCAAAACACTCGCGATTGGCGCGGTGGAGGTGCGACCTGGAGAGGATGGGCTGCCCGACGCGCAGACCACCGATCTGACGTACTTCTCGCGTTTGGCAGACGCTGAGACGTTCACCCGCCAGGCGTACGTGGATACCCACCGCCGTGGCACCGACACCGTCAAGGTCGTGCGCGCCGTCCAGGATGGCGCCGAATGGGAACAAGGGCTGGTCGACGTGCTGCGAGCGGATGCAGTGCGGATTCTGGATTTTCCGCATGCCATCGAGCAATTGACAGCCGCCGCCCAGCCGGTGCTCGGCATCGGCACGCCCGAGTTGAAGGCGTGGCTGGACGAGCAGGCGCATACGCTCAAACACGCCACCGATGGTGCCCGGCGGTGCTCACTGCGGCGGCAAAGCTGCCAGTCCAGCGCGCGGTTGATCCAGTGGCCGCGGCACAAGCACGGGATCATACGCTGACGTACTTCACCAAACGGTTGGCGCACGTGCAGTACGCCGCGTTCCAGGCCGACGGATACCCGATCGGTAGTGGCAGCACCGAAAGCGCCAACAAGATCGTGGTCGAGACGCGACTGAAGGGCAGCGGCATGCACTGGGCACGCGCTCACGTCGATGGCATGGTGGCGTTACGGACCGTCGCGTGCGCGCCAATAGGTGGACGGACGTCTGGCCGCGCATCAAGGCGCGGCTTCGAGTCCAGGCTGACCAGCGTCGTCGCTCACGCTGGCGAGCGCGTCGCCCCACGCCGACGCCCACATCAGTCGAAGTCGCGCCACCCGTGGCTGTTGTCACCATCGCCCAGCCCAGTCCACCTAGCACTCCACCGGCCTGCCAAGGCAAATCGATCGTCAACGGCCGACCGACTGCGCTCCACCCATGGAAGCGCTTTGGCTACAACCGCTGCTCCACTGCTCCGCGTGATCTTCGCTGCCCCGGCTAATCACTCCGCGAAACTGCGCCGCCCACCCGATCGTCGGCTACACGATCGCCAACGACGTCAGCTCGCGCTCGATCGATGGTGACGACCCGCTGTACCTGCCGCAGGCCAAGCTGTACGCCGGCTCCTGCGCCCTCGGGCCCGACATCGTGCCCGCTTGGCAGATGTCCGACCATATGCCCTGGGCATTCGGATGCGCATCCTGCGTCAGGGCGCCCTGCACTGGAAGGGCGGGACCAACATGCGGGAATTTGCTCGCCGACACGAAGACCTGGTGACGTACCTATTCCGCGAAGCGGAGTTCCCCGAAGGCGTGATCCTGTGCACAGGCACCGGTCTCGTGCCCGACAGCCCCTTCACGCTCGAGGCCGGCGACACAGTCGACATTGAGATCGACGGGCTCGGCACGCTGAGCAACCCGGTTGTGCGCGGTAAGGCCGAGCGGGCCCGAGCACTGGTAGGCAGCGTCGGAGGCGTGTGATCAGGTTCGAACTACCGCTGCGTCAGTCGATCGATCACTGCCGTCGTGGCGGCTAAACTGCCAAACAGGCTGCATGGCGGACCAGCATGTGCTGCTCGAGACGCACGAAATCTCGAAGAGCTATGGCTCCAGCCGCGTGCTGTCCAACGTCAATTTCCGTTTAGATCGCGGCGAATCAGTGGCGGTTATCGGTGAGAACGGCGCCGGGAAGTCTACCTTTGCCAAAATTCTGACCGGCGTCATCCGCGCCGATGTGGGCACGCTCGCGCTGAACGGGCGGGTTGTTAGCTTCGCATCACCGCGTGACGCGTTGCGAGAAGGTATCGCATTCATCCCGCAGGAACTGGCGTACATGCCACACCTGACGGTTGCGGAGAACATCCTGCTCGGTCGCTGGCCCAGCTGGCGTGGCTTGACTACACGCGGTGCCGCAATCAAGCAGGCACGCGCGGAGTGCGAGCAATTCCACATTACGATGGACGTAAGGCGGCCAATGGCCTGGCTCAAGCTGGCCGACCGCCAGATCGTGGAGATCGTCAAGGCACTCGCGCGCAGGGCACGGCTGATTGTGCTCGATGAGCCGACAGCCTCGCTCAGCGATCAGGAGAGTCGAGTGCTCTTCGATATCCTGGGCCGCCTGACCACGGAGGGTGTGGGGGTCCTCTACATCTCACATCGTATGGACGAGGTCTACCGCTTCAGCGATCGGGTGGACGTCTTCCGCAACGGTGAGCTGGTCGCCTCGGTGCCGCCGTCACGGACCTCGCCAGCGCAGCTGATCGGCTACATGCTCGGCGGCGAGCGCGAAGACGTCTCGCAGTCCGCGCGTGGGTCGCGTTTAACTGCGCCAGGGCTGGCCGAGCTGCGCCAGTGGAGGCGCGATGGGCTGCCGCCGCTGAGTGACGTCTCGTTGAGCATCGCAGAGCGCGAGGTGGTCGGTCTGTACGGTCTGCGCGGGTCGGGCACCGAGCTGATCGCCGAGGGGCTGGCCGGACTGCATCCGGAGATCACTGGCGAGCTGGTTGTGGGTGGCTATCGTGGGCGTGTCTTCGCGACGCCCGTCGTCGCGCGCCGCGCCGGGGTGGGCTATGTGCCTGCCGAGCGCAAACGCGAGGGGCTGATCTTGCCGCTTTCGGTGGAAGCTAACCTCAGCTTGTTGATTTTGGATCAGCTATCGCGATTCGGCGCGATCCGTCGTCGACTCGAGCGCGGTCGCGCCGCCGAGCTTGCCAGGCGTTTCGACGTCCGCTTCCGTCGGCTCGGGCAGCGGGTTGCCCAGCTGAGCGGCGGCAATCAGCAAAAGGTGCTTCTCGCAAGCCGAGTGGCAATGGCGCCGAGGCTGCTGGTACTGCAGGAGCCGACACGCGGAGTCGACGTGGGAGCGCGGGTCGAAATCCCCAGGTTCCTCGGCACAATCGCCGAGCGCGGCTGTGGCGTCCTGCTGGTAACCTCCGATCTCGAAGAAGCGGTCGCCGTCAGCGACCGCTTGCTGGTTATGCGCGAGGGCCGTATCGTCGGCGAGCTGAGCAGCGCCAACCGTACCCAGGCGAATGCGATTGCCCTGGCGGCCGGCAGTTCAGCTGTGATGGCCAGCGAGCCGTGACTGACGCACCCGTGGCACTAGGCACGCGGGAGCCAGCGGAGCAGGTCGCCGCCGTGGCCGCGGGACGTCGCGAGAACCTCATCCAGGCCAGTTTCCAGATCCTCGGCATCGGCACCTTCTACGTACTGATCCTGGTCTTTTTCGCCTTCGCCACACCCAACTTCCTGACCTACTCCAACACCCTCAACATCCTCAGCAACGTGACCGTGATCGGCCTCGTGGCAGGCGGCCAGGTGCTGACCATCATCTCCGGCGGATTCGACCTCTCGGTCTCAGGCGTGGTGCCGCTCGGCGCGGTCACATTCGCGTTGCTGACGAATGCAGGCGTGGTGACGGTACCCGCGATCCTGGCGGTTCTGGCTGTGGGCGGCTTGGTCGGTCTGTGCAATGGACTGTCACAACCGGCCTGGCGTACACGCTCTCGCGCGGCGTGACCATCCCCTTGCGCAACCCGGCCGCGGGGGTACTGGCCGACCGCACCGTCGGCGGCCTGTCCTGGTATGTCCTGGCCTTTGCGCTGGCAAGTGTGATTGCGTTCGCCATGCTGCGCTACACGGTGTTCGGTCGGATGCTGTATGCGATCGGCGGCAACCGCGACGCGAGCCGACTGGCCGGGCTGCGGGTGGATCTGCTGACGGTGCTGGTGTACATGTTGTGCTCCATGATGGCCGCCTTCGCCGGAGTCGTGGTGTCGAGCCAGCTGCTTGCCGGCTCGGCGACGGTTGGCGCCGACGCGGCACTCTCGTCCATCGCCGCGGTCATCCTCGGCGGAGCTTCATTGACGGGTGGGGTGGGCGGCGTACCGGGCACGCTGATTGGCGTCCTGGTGCTCGGCACGATCAGCAACGGCATGGCGCTGATGCAGGTGCCTGCCTTCTACCAGCAGATTGCGACAGGCGTCATTCTGCTGCTGGCGGTCGGCTTCGGCCGACTGCGGGCGGTGCTCTCGGGTGACAGCAGCTAGTTCGATGCGAAAGGACGTTGCGATGAGCATTTCTCAGATTTCGGCTCCCATTTCCCGACGTCAAGCCCTGCGACGCTTCGCGGCGCTGGGCGTGGGACTGCCGATCGTCAGTAGTGTGCTCGCCGCGTGCGCGCCGCAGGCTCAGGCACCAGCCGCCACTTCGGCTCCAGCGGCAGCGCCGACCACAGCTCCGGCGGCAGCGCCTACCAGCGCGCCGCCCAAACCAGCCGCGA
Source organism: Chloroflexota bacterium (assembly GCA_005883405.1). GTDB lineage: Bacteria > Chloroflexota > UBA6077 > UBA6077 > CF-72 > CF-72. The sequence goes on from VBGG01000111.1 coordinate 13,873, forward strand.
CCGCGCCCACCGCTGCTCCGGCAGCGACCGTGGCGCCCACCGCCGCGGCGACCACGGCCCCAACGACTGCTGCCGCGGCCAAGCAATACTCGCTGTCGTTCGCGAACGTCCTGGAGTCAGGCGAGCTGTTCGTGCAGCTTGGCAACGGCATCGAAGAGGCGGCGAAAGTCGCCGGGTTCAAGTTCAAGCGCTACAACAACAATCTGGACGGCCCGACGGCCATCAATAACGCCCGGCTCATGGTCCAGGATCAGCCCGACCTGATCCTCGAATACAACGGTGTCGAGGGCATCGGGGAATCGCTGCGGAAGATCTTCGATGACGCCAAGATCCCGTTCATCGCGATCAACGTGCCGGTGCCCGGCGGCGTCTGGTTCAACCTGGTCAACAAGGAGATCGGCACCGACACGGCCAACATCGTCGTCCCGATGGCGAAGGCCAAGGGATGGACCGGCGCGGACACGACCGTGGTCATTATCCAGGGGTCTACTGCTGGCGAAGAGGTCAACGACTGCGTCCGGTACTTCATGGTCACCACGGCCAAGCTGCTCGGGCTGCCCGAGGTGCAGCCGTCCGACATTACTGCGCTCACCACGACGATCGGCAGCAACGGTCTGCAGGTCGATGGCAAGGGCACGCTCGAGGAGAGCTACAACCAGGTCAAGAACGCGCTGCAGACGATCCCGGCTGGTCGCCACATCTTGCTGTATTCGATCAATGACGACTCGGTGATCGGCGGCTGGCGGGCCATCAGTGAGTCGCAACGCGAGTCGAACACAATCGTTGCTGGGCTGGGTGGCTCCGTGGCTGCCCTCGAAGAGCTACGGACCAATCCCCAGTGGGTGGCCGAGGGGTCGGTGTTCGCGACCCACTGGGGCGAGTACCTCATGGCCATGGCCACGGCGATTCTGGGCGGAGTCACCCCGCCGCCGCTGACAAAGTCGCCCCAAGCGGTGCTGCTCAAAGACAATGTCGGCAAGTATTACGACGCCGAGGGCAAGGTGACGCTGCTGCCGCCATTGGTGGCCGAAAACATGTACCTGAAAGCGACCGGTGTGTTGCAGAAGTTCAAGAACGTCGAGGGCCTGTCATGACGCAGACTGCCGCCAACTTGAAGACAAGAGCCGAGCTGGATCGGCGCATTGCGACGCTTCAACGCGGCTTTCAGGGTCAGCTGGGCCTGGCAGCGACGAATCTTGCAACAGGCGAGCAAGTGCTCGTCAACGCCGACCAGCTGTTTCCAACTGCCAGCGTCATCAAAGTGTCCGTTCTGGCCGAGCTGTTCGCCCAGGCGGAGGAAGGCCGCCTGATGCTGGACGAGCGGCTGCAAATGCAAGCGTCGCATATCGTGGGCGGCTCTGGCGTGCTCAGGGAGCTGCTTCCGGGTCTGCAGCCGACGCTCACTGATCTCGCGATGCTGATGGTCGTGCTAAGCGACAACACCGCGACGAACATGCTCATCGACCGCCTGGGCGGGTGCGACGTGATCAACCGGCGTGTCCAGGGCGAGTACGGCTTCGCCTCGGTTGCACTGCACAATCGCGTGGACTTCGAAAAGATTGGCTCCGATGTTCGCCGGTTCGCCGAGGCCACGCCCGCAGACCTGGCGCGCTTCATGGAGCGCCTGGCGCGCGAGGAGCTGGTCAGCGCGAGCGCGTCACGGAAGATGCTGCGGATCATGAGCCGACAGCAGTATCTGGATCAGGTGCCGCGCTATTTGAAGGTGAATCCCTATGCACGCGAGCTGAACGTGCAGCCGGACGGACGTTGCCGAACGACGTCAAAATCGCGTACTGCGTTGCGGCCCACGGTTCGCCGGACCTGACAATCGCACCGGAGTCCGCTCCGGCAATCGTCAACGGTCTGTTGGGCAAGCTGCTCGTGCAGTACTGGTGGCCGACGACGGCGCCTGGCTCGGGCACGTTCGAGACGCCCTACGCGGCTATGTACGGCGTCCAGTCGGACGGTTGAGGTGCTCGACCTGATCCTTGGCGGCGGGACGATCGTCGATGGCAGCGCCGCTCCGGCGCGCCGCGCGGACATTGGCATCGAGGGCGATCGCATCACCGCCATCGGCGACCTGTCTTCAGCGCCTGGCGAGCGACTAGATTGCCGCGGGCTGGTGGTCAGCCCAGGTTTCATCGACATGCACTCGCACACCGACTTCTCCATCCTCGAGGTGCCCGACGCCGACAGCAAGGTCCGTCAGGGCATCACCACCGAGGTGGTCGGCAACTGCGGCTTTTCGACGTTTCCCATCATCGACGAGC
>VBGG01000562.1 GCA_005883405.1 Chloroflexota bacterium
TCCTCCTCAGGATGACAGTTCGCCTCTGACAGGCCAGAAGCCAAGCCTCACGCTGAGCGAACGACTTCGCGGAGAACGTCCAGGTAGCGGCCCGCGAGCACGTCGCGATCGTAGTGCTGCTCGGCAAACGCCCGACCTCGCCGACCCAGCTCGGCGCGGAGATGCGGATCGGCGCGCAGGTGTTCGATCGCGCGTGCCAGCTGATCGCCGCGTTCGGGGTCCACCAGCAGCGCACCGCCAGATCGAGTCAGGATGTCGCGCGCTTCTCCGCGCACCGCCCCGATCACCGGTCGTCCCGCCGCGAGCACCTCGAACATCTTGGATGGCACGAAAGCCTCGAACAGCGGCACATCGCGCAGCGGAACGAGACACGCGTCCGCCGCGGCATAGAGTCCCGGCACATCGGCCTTGCCAACGCTCGGCCGCATGAGCACGTTACCCAACCGGCGGCGGTCGCGTTCCGCCAGCAGACGATCCCGATCGGCGCCATCGCCCACCAGCAGGAAGGTGACCTCGGGTTGCTGCGCGGCGGCATCCAGGAGCGCGCTGAGTCCGTGAGACAGCCCGTGGCTGCCCACGTACGCGACGACGAAGCGACCATCCAGGTCCAGCGCGGTGCGAACTGGGTCGCCGTTCGTGCGCGGCGTGAAGAGCCGCGTATCCGCGCCGTTGGGAATCACCACCAGTTTGCCGCGCGGCACGCCCTGGGCGGCGAGTCGCTCGGCGAAGGTCCGCGTGACGACCACCACACGCGCGGCGCGACGGTAGAGAAAGCGCGCCAGCGCCTGGAGCCCGCGTACGGCCGGACCCTTTCGCATCAGTCCCAGATCCACGATGGCTTCCGGCCACAGATCGCGTACCTCCAGCACGAACGGCACACCCTTCACCGTGGCGATGATCCAGGCAGAGAGCGCTGAGAACAGGGTTGGCGAAGAGGCGATCACCACATCGACCGGACCCAGGCGCGGCAGGCCAAGGATGAGCGCGGTGAGCATGAACGACAGGTGATCGAGTCCGCGTCGGCCGATGCCGCGGTTGGGCACCGCGTACAGCCAACAGCGCAAGACCCGAATGCCGTCCAACTCCTCGGTCGACCACCACCGACCGCGGTACTCCGCCGGTATGCGACCCACCGGGTGGTTCGGGAACGTGGTGATCACGCTGACCTGGTGTCCGGCCCGCACCCACGCGCGGGCCATCTCATGGACTCGCGCCGCCGGCGCTGCCGGCTCCGGAGCGAAGTAGTGACAGACGTAGGCGATACGCACGCGAACTACACCTGCACGGGAAGTCCGGTGCGGGCAGACTCGACCCCGGCGAACGTAACGCGCGTGACGTGGGCGGCGACCTCGGGGTCCACCGGCGAGACGCGGCCATGGCGAACCGCGTCCAGGAACGCGGACAACTCCGCGGCGTGGCCCTTGTCCTGGACCGCAAGGCGGCCACCGACTCGCGTCAGCTTGCCCGCGGCGTGGAGGCGGAGCCAGCGGAAATCGTCCAGCACGGCGGACCGGCCGTCGCCCAGTACCTCCAACTGCTCTTTGGGCAGGCTTCGATCGCCGCCACTGGCATACACGATGGTCCCGACGGAGCCGTCACGAAAGCGCAGGGTCAGCAGCACGTCGTCGCGTGCCGAGCCGGCGCCGATTGACTGGGCGTACACGGTCCGAGCCTCGGAACCAGTCAGATCCACCAGCACGTCCACCATGTGGCAGACCTCGCCGATCAGCCGGCCGCCACCCTGGACCGGATCAACCACCCAGGACGAGGGCGCCACGGCGCCGGCGTTCACCCGATAGGACATCACCAGCGGCATGCGACGGGATGCGAACCAGGCCCTCAGCCGTCGGTACGTCGGCGCGAAGCGACGGTTAAAGCCAACCTGGAGGACGCGTCCGCTCGAGCGCCATGCTTCGAGCACATCCTCCAGCTCCTCCGGCGACAACGCCATCGGCTTCTCGAGAAAGACAGACTTTCCCCCGCGCAGCGCCGCGGCGGCGAGGCGAGCGTGCAGGTCATGGCGCGTGGCGACGAGGACCGCATCAATGGACGCGTCTTCGACCACCGCGTGCCAGTCGGTCGCAGCGAAGCCGAATCCGAAGCGGGTGGCGGTCTGGTGTGCGCTGGGCGATGATGCGGTCGCCACGCCGCGCAACTCTACGTGCTCGAGCTTTTGCAGCGCGGGCAGGAGCACCGAGCGCGCGAAGCTTCCGGCGCCGACAACTCCCAGGCGGACGGTACCACTCGTTGGTAGGGGTCTGGATGCGGCGCGGAGGTCTACTCGCGTCCGGGTGGGCGCCTCTGTCGTCGGCAGCCGCGGATACTCCAGCAGGATGCCAAGATACGGCTCCGCAGTCTCGCCAGTCACGATTTGATACGCATGCTTCGCGCGCGCGATTGGAATTCGATGGGTGACGAGGCGTGACGGGCGGACGGTGCCGGCCGCGACGAGATCCAGAAACGCCTCCATATTGCGCTGCTCGGTCCAGCGCACGTAGCCCGGTGGATAATCGACCCCTTCCTCCTCGTAGGTACGATCGTAGCGACCCGGTCCGTACGATCGCGAGAGGCGGAGCTGCAGCTCTTTTTCGTAATACGCGTTGCGCGGCACGTCCATGCCGACCATGCCAACTGCCACCACCACCGCACGGTCGCGTGCCAGACCTGGCGCGATCTGGATCGGATCGCTAGTACTCGACGCGGCAGTGATGAGGATGGCATCGGCGCCGCGGCCGACGCTGAATGCCCGCACTTTTTCGAGGAGGTCCGGATCCGCGCGCAGGCACGCCACGTCGGCGCCCTGAGCCTGGGCCAGCTGGACCTTGTCGGCAGCGACATCGATGCCGAACACGCGGCAGCCGGCCGCCTTTAGCAACTGGACCGTCAACTGTCCGACCAGCCCCAGGCCGATCACCACGCAGGCTTCCCCGAGTCGCGCATCCGCCACGCGGACACCCTGGAGCGCAATGGCGCCGACAGTCACGAATGCCGCGTCGTCGAGGCTGACTGAATCGGGCACGCGCACCGCGAGATTCCTGGGCACCGCGACGATTTCGGCATGGTTGGCCAGACCGGCGCCCGCGCACGCGACGCGGTCCCCAATCTCAAATGCACCGCGTGCGCGAGGGCCGACGTCCAGCGTGGTGCCAGCGCAGCTATAGCCAAGCGGAATGGCCACGTCCAGCCGATTGCGAACGGCTTCAACGGTGGCGGCGATACCGTCGCGCGCGGCTTTGTCCAGCACCTGGCGAACAAGGTCCGGACGCTGTCGTGCGGTATTGAGCAGGTTTCCCCCGCCAGCCTCGACCAGCATGCGCTCGGTGCCGGGGCTGATCAGCGACCACTGGTTCTGGACGAGCAGACCCGCTTCAGGCGTCAGCGGCGCGGGCACCTCCACCACGCGCGTCGCGCCAGAGCGGCGGTACTGCAGGACCTGTTTCACGTGCCCGCGTCGGATTCTAGTCTGCGGAGCTCCGCCAGCTTCAGCCCGACCATGAACTCCTGGAAGGCGTGGAACACGCACAGCGCCAGGCCGGCGCGGCCATCGAGAAAGCCTCGTCGCACCAGGTACATGTAGACGAACAAGGCCAGTGGTTTGGCGGGCACGCGCGGCCATATCCGCTCCCGCAAGAAGCGCTTGCGCTGGACCGGCGAGGCGAGCAGACTCAGCGGCAGTCGCGCTCGATCGGGCGCGTCGCGTTCGGTCTTGAAGCGTGCCGCCGCTTCCAGCGTCGAATATCGGTTGTGACGAGCCACAAACGCCTCGAGACCTCGTCGATCCAGATGCAGGAGGTCATTGCGCAAGTATCCGGCCGCTCCGTTGAGCACGACGTGCTCGTGCACCTCGCGATTGTCATAACGACCGAGCCGGTGCCGAAACAGCCGCAGGTTCCAACTCGGATACCAGCCCGCGTGGCGAATCCAGGCGCCCAGGAAGATGAAGCGCCGATTCACGTAGAAGCCAGCGTAGTCGGTGTCCCGCAGGGTGGCCTCGATTTCGCATCGCAGCCCGGAAGTGGCGCGTTCGTCGGCATCCAGGATGAGCACCCAGTCATTGCGGAAAGGCAAGGTGTCGAGCGCCCAGTTCTTCTGCCGCGAGTAGCTTTCGAACGCATGCTGGACGACCGTGGCGCCGCTGGAGCGCGCAAGCTCGACGGTGCGATCCTGAGAGAACGAGTCGACGACGAACACTTCGTCGGCCCACTCGACGCTGCGGAGACACTCTGGCAAGTTCAACTCCTCGTCGAGGGTCGGCACCAACACGGACACGCCCGCGCTCATCCGACCGCCTTCTGAAGCGTCTGCCGCACCGCGACGGCATTTTCACGCCACTCGAACATCTTCCCTCGCTCGTACGCCGAGTGCGCCATCGCCGCGGTCGCCTCGGGGAATCGAAGCGAGTCGTCGATCGCCGCTGCCAGCGAATCGACATCGCCAGGCGTGTAGTACCAGGCTGCTTCACCGCCCACTTCGCGGCACGCGGGGATGTCGGCGGCCACGGCCGGGGCGCCCATCGCCAGCGCCTCCGCAAGAGGCAGCCCGAATGATTCGCACCACGTGGGAAACACCAGGAGCCGGGCTTCGCGGATCAATTCGGCAACCTTGGCGTTGGGCACATCGCCGGCAAAGCACACGTGTTCGCCAACCCCCAACTGCCGCGCCAGGCCAGCGCTTCGCCGCGACCAGCGGGACTCGCCGGGCGATCCGGTGAGAACGACTCGCACCCCGCGATAGCGCCGCCGCAAGTGCGGCAGCGTTGCGATGAGCACGTCGAACTCCTTGTTGATGCCGTGCCTGGACACTCCGAGTACCGCATCACCTGATGGGTCGCTCCAGCGCACACGATGAAAGATGGACGCGACCCCCCAGAGCGCCACGTCGATCTTCGGCCCGACCTCGGGCATACGCGTGGCCACGTCCTGGCGCATGGCGCGGGTCGGCGCGAGGACGCGCCCGGCTGCTCGCAACGACGCGCGCAATAGCGCCCAGCGCGCGTGCTCTTCGACCTGAACTCGGAGCGACTCGCGCGCGATCACCTGCCAATAGGCCCGCGTGAAGGGCAGCGCGTTGCCAGCCTCCAGCACGGTCGGACATGGCGAGCGGAGCGGGACGAAGCTGCCAAACGACAGCAGAACGTCAGCACAAAAGCGCCGCGTGATGCGGGGCAGGATGCGCTGCTCCCAGGCGAGTCGGCCAACGAACCCGCGAGTGTAGGCCTGCTCCGCTCTGAGTATCCACGTGGATGGGAGCGGCGGCAGATCGGCGAGGAGATCCGGCTGAGCTAGCAACAGCACCTCATCGGTTGGGGCGATGGCTGCCAGCTCCGGGACGAGCCCCAGCACGTGCGCGCGTGCGCCGCCCATGCGCGCGGCGGGCGTATAGATCAGGATGCGCACTCGAGTACTTCGCGGATCAGTTGATCAACGCGCTCGAAGCGGCTGGTCCACGTGTGGCGGGCGGCCTCGGCGCGGCGCTCCGCGCTTCTTGGGGCTCGATCTTCCGCCAGCGCGGCTTCGATCTCGTGCAGAAAGCACGCGGGCGAGTCCGCAAGGCGCACGACGTGCTTGAGGCGTCGCAGCGCGGGCAGATCCGTCGCGACGGTGGGCAGGCCGGCCGCGAGGTATTCGTAGGCCTTGATTGGATCGGCGTGGTAGGTGACGGGCTCGCGTTTGAACGGGATCAGTGCCACGTCCATGGCAGCAAGATAGGCCGGCAGCGAAGCGTACGGCCGCGGGCCCAGCAATCGCACATTCGGGAGCTGGCGGATCGGGAATACGTCGACTCCAATGGGGCCGACAAGCGCGAAGGCCCAGTCCGGCCGAGCGAGCGCCAGCTCCCGCAGGAGGCGTACGTCAACCCACTCCGACAGTCCGCCGACGAAGCCGACGATCGGGCGGGTCACGTCGCGCAGCTCCCCCGCAGGCGCCATGTTCTGGGCGAAGTGCTCGGCATCCACACCATTCGCGACCCAATGGGTATTCGGGTTGAAATGAAGCCGCGCCTGGCGGAGCGTCTCGGTGGTGGTGATGACCAGGTCCGCCTGGCGGCAGAGGTCAGCTTCTAGCGCAGGCAGGCTGCTGGGAAAGCCACGGATGTGCGCGTAATCGTCGGCGCAGTGGTAGACGAGCGCCCGCCGCGGCACCAGCGGCACCAGGTCAACAGCGTGCGGCAGGCCCGCGATCACGATCGGCGATCGCATCCCGAGCCGCCTCAGATCGTGCCGGACCATCGGCGCAAGTAACCGCTGAGCGAGGCGATTGGCTGCCCGATGGCTCGTCAGGCGCGAGGCGGCGTGGTAGGGCACCGGTACGAAGTGGCGTCGCACCCACAGGCGATCGAGCACTATCGACGGCGGCTGCAACGACGCGCGAAGCTCTGCTGCGAAAGCGCCACCTCGCTTCAAGCCGAACGGGTTGAGGGGCGCTTCAACGTACAGTACCCGCGCGCCGCGCTCGGCAAAGTGTGTCGCCAGGTGGTGTTTGCTGAACCGGGTCGGCCCGCCCCAGGGCGGCGCAAACAGCAGCACGAGGTCCAGGCACGCGTGCCCGTCAGGCACTCTGCTGGGCTGCCTCGTGGTAGATCGCCGACATTGCCGTCACCTGCCGTCCGAGGGTGAAGCACGCCTCGACGCGGGCGCGGCCGGCGCGGCCCATGCGTGCCCGTTCGTCGCGTGAGCCAAGCAGCGCCGTTACTGCGGCCGCGAGGCGCCGCGGATCGGGCGGTACGAGCACGCCGGCTTCGGCGCCGAGTAGCTCGCGGCTGGGTCCGACGTCCGTTGCCACCACCGGGCGCGCCAGGGCCATGGCCTCGATGATAGGCCGGCCAAAGCCCTCGGGCTCGAGGCTGGGGAAGACCAGCACGTCGGCGGCCGCGAGCACCCGCGCCACGTCAGTGCGGAAGCCCGTCACGCAAATTCTTTCGGCAACATCGAGCGCTCGCGCGTCACTCAGCAGCGCGTCGAGCAGCAGCCAGTGGCCTTTGGGGCGCTGCACCGCGCCGACTGCCATGATGACGTGCGCATGTGGCGTAAGCCCGATCTCGGCGCGCACCAGGGCTGCCTCGTTTTCGAGGTCCAGGCGGAAGTCCGCAAGATCGACGGCGTTGTAGACCAGCTTTACGCGGCCGTCAGCGGGGAAGCAACGGCGCACTGCCTCCGAGATCGACACGACCTTGCGAGCGTGGCGGAGGATGAACCCAGCGTGCCAGGTGCGCAGCCTCGGGCTGGGGCCGAGCACTTCGCGCACCACCCATACGACGGGCACGCGCTCACGTCGCGCCGCGGCGGCCCACGCCAGCAGCACGCTGGTGTTTAAATGCAGGAGGTCCGGTCGCTCGCGCCTCAGCCTGGTCTGGGCACGCTGCACCGCGCCTGGGAATGTGCGAACGAAACGCGCCAATGACCTGAGGCTGAGACGAGCGTGGGCCGAGTAGTAGAAGGCGCCGCCGGTTGACACGACACTGGCTGGGACCTGGAGGTCGCGCGCGTACGCGGTCACCGGGCCGGGCTCGGTGAAGATCGCGGCCGGCTGAAACTCGGCCGGGTCGAGCGCGGCCAGGAGCTTCAGCAGCGACACGGGTGCTCCGCCGATGCCACCGCCCTGGTGCACGGCCAATAGCGAGAGGGTCACGCCAGCTGCGCCAGCGTGGCATCGACGACCCGCGCGGCGCGTGCCCAGTTGTGGCTCGCTTCGACTCGCTGCCGACCCTGTTCACCGAGCAGCTCGAGCCGTCTCGGGTCAGTCAGCAGTGATGTGACGGCCCTGGCTACCTGGTCGACCGATTCTCCGTCGACCAACACGCCGGTCTGTCCATCGACGACGGCGTCGACCTCGCCGCCCGATCGACCAGCAATCACCGGCCGGCCCCACGCAGCCGCTTCGAAGTACACCAGTCCGTAGCCTTCCAGGTCGCCAAGCGACGTGCGGCGGGCGGGCAGCACGAAGATCGCGCAGCGCCGATACTCGTCCTCCAGCGCTCGATCGTCCAGTCGGCCGAGGAAGTGCACCCTGTCGGCGACGCCTTCGACGGTCGCCAACTGGCGCAGGCGGTGTTCGTCAGGACCGCTGCCGACGACGCGATACTCCACGCTCGACGGCAGAGTCCGCATCGCGCAGATCACGGTATCGATGCCTTTGCGCGGGACCAGGCGCGCCACGCTCAAGAGCCCGCTGCCGGACGGTGGTTCCGCGCGCGGACGCGGCTCGGCACCGTAGGGCACGCTGACCATGCGTTCCTCCGATATGTGCCAATCCGCCAGTAGCCCAGCGGTGAATTGGCCGGGCACCAGCACGCGGTCGGCGGAGCGCAAGGCCTTTCCCCGGAGTTGGGCATCGAGTGCTCGCACGCCCATTGGACGCCCGCCTCGCCACACCTCCTGGCCGTAGACGTAGGCGACGAACGGCACTTCCAGGCGCCTGGCCACCAGCCATGCGAGCGGCGCGAGGTAGACGTGGCCGACCTGGATCACGCGCGGCTTGTATTGCCTGGCGGCCCGAAGCGCGGGTTGCAGGAACGCGTGCAGGAAGTAGAGCGACGGGTGGGCCGCCCAGAGCGGCCGATAGGACAATCGCGCGGCCAGGTTGGTTCGCACCGCGGTGACGCGCATGTCTGGTGTACATGCTGGGTGGGGCGCGATCACCAGTGGCGGCTCGGCGAGCCGTCGACTGGTCTGGTACAGCAGCGTCTCGATACCGCCCAGCGCCGGGGGAAAGCTGGCCGCCAGTAGCAGTGAGCGCACGCGGTTCAGCGCGTCGCGAGCGCTCGTCGGGTGAGGCCGACGTAGAACGCCAGGTCTGCCGGCGCCGGCAGCAGCTCGCGGGCGGGTCGGCCGCTCAGGTGCACGAACGCGGTGAGCACGACCACCGTCGCCAGGATGTAGGCGATGCTCAGCCCGGTAGCCGCGCCGGTCAGCCCGACCGCCTGCGCACCGAAAGCCTGCAAGACCATCGAGGTCAGCCCGAACAGCCAGGCGATGGACGCCAGCAGCCCTCGGCGCCCGATGCGAAGCAGGTGACTGGCCACGAGCTGCCACACGCCGTAGGCGACCATCCCCGGCAGCAGCAGCACCAGCGCTGGACCCACCGCCGCGAACTCGCTGGTGAATACCAGGGGCGCCAGCGGCGAGCCGATGGCGAGCGCGAACGCCACGACGACCATCCACAGCAGACCATGGCGGGTGACGCGCGCCGTCAGTGCCGCCGAGTCCTGCTCGATGGTGACGAGGCGGGGCTGGAGCGCGGTACGTAGCGCGATCGAGACCTGCAGGACCAGCCGCGACACGGACAGGGCGACGCTGTAGATGCCGACGGTCGCCACGTCGAGATTGGCGTTGAGCACGAAGGCACCGCCTTCGCTGCCCACGAACATGCCCAGCAGGCCAAGCTGAATCGGCGCGCCCGAGCGTGCCAATTCCTTCGCCAGCGCGGGTTCTGGTGACCAGCTGGCGCTGACTCGAGCTTCCGGTGATCGTCCGCCGCCACCTCTAACGTGTTGCCAGAGGAAAGCGGTCGCGGCGACCGCCAGGGTGATTTCGCCGAGCAGCCAGGCGATCGTGGGGCCCAGGGCCTGGCGCGGCAGCAGGATCCCGCCGAGCGCGACCATGGCCAGGAACAACAGGGTGCGGCCGACGTCCAGGCCGTTGTACACGTCGAGCCGTCCGCCCAGCTGAATGAAGCGTCGCGCCAGCAGGCCAACCAGCGAGGCGAGGCTGCCTGCGAGCGTCAGCCACAGCAGCAGCGGCTCGACGCCGCGGAGCAGGTTGTCGCGGAGTAGCGGCGCGGCCAATCCAAGCACCACCGCGGTGACCGCCGCGCCGGCCAACCCCATGCTGAGCGAGGTGCCGATCAGCCTTGCGGTGCTGGCGCGCCCGTCGGCCATCAGCTGCAGCAGCACTTCTGGGATGCCCCACTGCGCCACGGCCAGCACCAGCCCAGCCAGCTTGACGGCCAGCTGGTATTCACCCCGCGCCTCAGGCCCGAGCACGCGCGGCAGCAAGACACTAACGGCTACCCCGAAGCCCAGCGTGAGCAGGCTGCCAAGTGACTGTCTGGCGAAGCTCATACGTTTCGCGTTCCGCGTTCCGAGTTCCGCGTTTCGGCATTGCGTGACGCCTGGCGTGACGCGGCGACGTTATGCTGAAGGGCGGAGGGAGGGGGGTGGCGGTGCGACCTGGCGGCGACGGCGAGGCTGCCCGACCTGGAGACGGCCACTTCGCTGGTCGATCGGCGTGGGATTTCCGCCGTGAGCTGTACCGCCGCTACGTCTCGGCCTTCAAACAAGACACACGATTGAACGGGGAGCCGTCGGTTGCCTGGTGGGATCACAAGTACCTGCCGCTATTCCAGGGACTCGAGCCGACCGCGCCGATCCTGGAAGTCGGATGCGGTGCCGGGGAGCTGCTCGCGTATCTCGGGCGGCGTGGATTCTCGCACGCCATCGGCATCGACATCTCGGCTGAGCAGGTCGAGCTCGCCCGACGCCGCGGGGTTCGCGCCGACGTTGTCGATGCCTTCGACTTTCTGCGCAACCCGGTCGACGCCTTCGGCGCCATCCTGGCGGTCGACGTTCTCGAGCACCTCACCCGCGACGAGCTCGTTCGTCTCGGG
>VBGG01000563.1 GCA_005883405.1 Chloroflexota bacterium
CGACGGCGACGGTGACCTCGCAGCCGACCAATACGCCCGGTCCGACAGCCACCCCGACGCTGCAGACCGCGCCGAACGTGCAGAATTTCACGCCGACGAGCGGGAGTTGCGGTGACTCGATTACCGTTTTTGGGAGCAATTTCGGCACGCCAGCGAATGGCGCACAGACCCCTCCAGGCGGGCGCGTGCTGTTCGGATCACGCGACGCTACGCTGGTGAGTTGGGCCAATGGCTCCATCACGTTCTTCCCGCCACCTGGCAGTCCCAGCGGGCCAACGACAATCATCGTGGTCAACCAGGGTGGCAGCTCACGGGCGCCAGGGCAGTTCACGCTGAGCGCGCCGAGCGGCGGTTGCTGACGCCGGACTGCTGCAACCCTGGCGGCGGTGGCCGCGTCTAAGGGTCAACACGCGGCGGTCGGGACTGGCGCCCGCGTTTCGCTTCGCTCCACGGGGCAGGCCGGACGTTTACACGGGCAGGTGTTGCGAAGGCCGGGGCCGCGTGCCATAGTTCGGAAAACGAACGCTCGTTTTCTTTCCCTTCGGAGACGACCCAGGGAGGCCTTCGCCAAGCGTGCCCAAAATCTCGCCTGCGCACGAGCAACAGCGTCGCGAGCAGATCCTCGCCGCGGCCATGACCTGCTTCGCCCGTCAGGGCTACCACGCCACTTCGATGGACGACGTCGTGCGCGAGAGCGGATTGTCCGTCGGCGCCATTTACAGCTACTTCCCCTCCAAAGAGGACCTGTTCCTGGCGCTCAGCGATCACCGCGCCGAGCAGACGCTGGCCTACCTGAACGAGCTCTTCCGCCGCCCCGGCCCGATGGCCGACAAGTCACGCGAAGCGGTCGACTACTTCTTCCGCATGCTGTCGGACGAGCTCGTGCCGATGGCGCGGGTGACGATCGAGTTCCTGGCCGAAGCCGCGAAGTCGGAACGCATCAAGGAGCGCCAGCAGCGGCGGTGTGAAAGCATCCGCCAGTTTCTGCAGTGGCTGCTCACCGAAGCTCAACAGCGTGGCGATGTGCGCAGCGACGTCGACGTCGCGGCCGCGGCCGAGCTGATGTTCGCCCTCAACGAGGGCATTCTGCTGCTCACGGTCGCCGGGCTGCGCAAGGTCGATCTCGAAGCACTGAAGCCCGCCTACGTCTCGCTGCTCGATCGAGGGCTCTCCAACCCCGGTAATCCGATGTTCCTTCCACCCGAGGCGGCCGCCGCTGCCTCTCGGAATGGCACTCACTCCACGGGAGGCTCGCTGTGACCATGTCCCGGCTTTCTGTCAGGTCCGTCATGATCGGTGGCGCGCTCGCGGCCACCCTTCTGCTGGCCGCGTGTGCCCCGCGATCGAACACCGCGGCGCCGGCCGCCACGCCAACGCCCGTGCCGGCTGCACCCGTCAGCGCGGAGAACGCCACGCGTGGCGACATTCAGCAGACGCTGGCCTACAGCGGCGACATCCGCGCACGCGAGCAGATCAGCGTTCTGCCCAAGACCTCGGGGCGTGTCGACCGGGTGCTGGTCGACGTCGGCAGTCGCGTCAAAGCGGGCGACACGCTGGCGATCCTCGAGCAGGAAAGCGCGCAGATCACCGCGCTGCAGGCACGCGCGAGCCTGGCCGGCGCCGAGGCGAAGCTCGCCTCGCTCCAGGCGGGCCCGAGAGCCGACGACGTGGCCGCCGCCGAGGCAGCGCTGATCCAGCAGCAGGTGCATCTGCAGAACATGCTCGATGATGGCCGCGCCGAAGATGTGCAAGTCGCCCTGGCAGCCCTCGACGCGCAGCTGGCGCGGCTCGATCTGATGCTGCAGGGCGGTCGGCCCGAGTCGGTGCAGCAGGCGCAAGACGCGATCGACGCGGCGAACGCCAAACTGACCGCGCTGCAGAAAGGCGCGACCAACGACGTGATCCAGGCGGCTCGCAGCGCAGTCGACTCGGACAAGGCTGCGCTCACGAGCTCCGAAGCGGCCTACGCCGCCCTGGGCGGCAACAACGCCGCGGACCTTCAGGCTGCCCAGAGCCAGGTCGACACGCTGTCGGCCAGCGTCGCGGCGGCTCAGTCCGCGGTCAGCTCCGCCGATGCCGCGCTCAACAACCTGAAGGGCAGCGGACCGGCCGACATCCAGCAGGCGCAGTCCGCCGTGGATCAGGCTCAGGCGCAGCTCACCGCGGCGCGGGCCGCGCTCGCTCAGGGGAACAACCCGACCCAGGCGCAGATCGCGCAGGCCGAGGCCGCCGTCGAGCAGGCGAAGTCTCAGCATCAGGCGGCTGAAGCGCAGCAGTCGGCGCTCGAGCAAGGTGTCAACCCGCCGTGCGCCGACGGCACCAATCCGCTGACCGGGCAGAAGGTTTCGCACAACAGCACCGCGTGCGGCGAAGCCAAAGCCGCCGCAGACGCGGCGGTGCAGGCGGCCAACGCCGGGGTCGAAGCGGCTCAAGGCCAGCTCGATCAGCTGCGACGCGGCGGCGGCCCGGCGACACAGGCACAACTTCAGGCGGGCGTGGACCAGGCGCAGGCGACCGTCGCCTCGACCAGAGCGCGGCTGGATGCCATCAAGAATGGCGGCATCGAGGCCCAGCGCGCTCAGCTGCAAGCCCAGCGCGATCAGGCGCAGAGCCAGCTGACAGCTGGACAGCTGAATCTGGCCGTGGCGCAAGTGCGCCTCGAGGCCGTGAAGAACGGCACGCAAGACGCGCAGGTCAAGAATGCCGCGGCGCAAGTCACCAATGCCCGCGAGCGGCTCAAGAGCGACCAGGCGCGGCTGGACCAGCTCGACGCTGGCCCGACCGACGAGGACCTGCAACAGGCTCAGTCGGCGGTCGATCAGGCAATGCAGCAGCTCGCGCTGGCCAACAAGCCCAGCACCGACCAGGACGTCCGCGCTCAGCGGGCGCAGGTCGACCAGGCGCGGCTTCAACTGCAAAAAGCCAGGACGCCGTACACCGACTACGACATCCAGCAGCAGCAGCAGGCGGTCGCCCAGGCCGCCGCTCAGCTGCACGCGCGCCAGAATCCGTACACCGATCAGGACCTGGCCGTTACCCAGGCGACCGTGGACCAGGCTCGGGCGCAGCTCGATCTGGCCGAGCTGGCCGTCAAGGACACCACGATCGTCGCGCCGGTGGACGGGGTGATCTCGGAACGGCTCGTCTCGGCTGGCGCGCTCGTCAGCCCGCAGGCGCCCATCGTGACGCTGGTCCCGCCGTCGCTCGAGCTGGTCGTCAATGTCGAGGAAGGCCAGCTCGGCCAGGTCGCCGAGGGTCAGTCTGTCCAGCTCCAGGTGCCGGCATTCCCGTCGCAGACGTTCACGGGCAACGTGAAGTCGATCTCGCCGACGATCGATAGCAAGAGTCGCACCGCGGCGGTGCGTGTCGAGCCGAAGGACGAGGCCAACAAGCTGCGGGCGGGCATGTTCGCGCGGCTCAATATCGTCACCGCCGAAAAGCACAACGCGCTGGTGGTGCCCAGGGCCGCCGTCCTGAGCGGGGCGACCGGTACGCCGTCGATGGTCATCGCCATCGACGAAAACGGCCGCGTACACCGCCAGGCGGTCAAGCTGGGCCTGCAGAGTGACCAGCTCGCCGAGATCCTGAGCGGAATCGACGATGGACAGCTGGTTGCCACCAGCAGCCTCAGCGACCTGGCCGACGGCGACGTCGTCGCCCCGCAAGTGCAGACGACGACGGCGTTTGTACGATGACCCGTTCGCGCGTTCGCGCGTTCGCGCGTTCAGCTTCGCATGAGGCCACGACGCGGACCCCGCGAGATGAGACCCACTACAGCGCGAAAGAGACCGCATGAACACGCGAACGCGTGAACGCGCGAACGCGCGAACGTAGGAGCAAAGCGTTATGTGGCTTACGAACGTCGCAATCCGGCGGCCGCTCTTCATGCTGATGGTGATCTGCGCGCTGCTCGTCATCGGCCTGGTGTCCTGGACGAAGCTGGGCGTGGATCTCCTGCCAGCCCTCGACTTTCCCATCGTGGTGGTGAGCACGTCGTATCCGGGCGCGAGCCCCGACGCGGTGGACACGCTCGTCACCAAGCCGGTCGAGGATGCCGTCGCGAGCATCAACGACATCGACTACATCCAGTCGAGCTCGGTCGAGGGCGTCTCGACGGTGATCATCTTCTTCACCGACAAAGCCCCGAAAGACAGCTCGATCGACGTCGAGCGGCGGGTCAGCGCCATTCGCGGCGCCCTGCCGACGGATGCCAAAGACCCGACGATCGCCAAGTACGATCCGAACGCGCAGCCGATCCTGCAACTCAGCATCAGCGGCAACCGCGATCTTGGGCAACTGCAGCGCCTGGCCGAGGACAAGATCCAGAAGCGCCTGGAAGCCACCGATGGCGTGGCGCAGGTGTCGATCTACGGCGGGCTGCTGCGCGAGATCCAGGTTCAGGTCGACCAGCAGAAGCTGCAGGCACGTGGCCTGAGCATCCTGCAGGTCAACCAGGCGCTCGCGGGCGACAACCTGAACGCCCCCGCGGGCAGTCTCACCCAGCAAGGTAAAGACTGGACGGTGCGGCTCGACAACCAGGCCCAGACGCCCGCCGAGCTGAACTCGATCCTGGTCGCCAGCACGCCTAACGGGCCGATTTTCCTGCGCGACGTGGCCACCGTGCTCGACACGTACAAGAAGGTAAGCACGGTCCAGCGTACGAACGGCAGCGCGTCGCTCGGCGCCAGCATCCTCAAGCAGTCAAGCGCCAACACGGTCGAGACGGCCGACAAGATCAAAAAGACCATCGCCAAGGTCCAGCCGGAGCTACCGAGCGATGTTCAGATGTCGATCTCGCTCGACACGTCGGTCTTCACTCGCAACAGCCTCAGCGACGTTCAGCGCGAGCTGACCCAGGCGGTGCTGCTTACTGGTCTGGTGCTGTTGGTGTTCTTGCACACCTTCCGCAGCACGCTGATCGTGCTGCTCGCGATCCCGACCAGTCTGATCGCCACGCTCGGGGTCATGTACTTCCTGGGCTTGAGCCTGAACATGATGAGCCTGATGGGGCTCACCCTGACCGTCGGCATCCTGGTAGACGACTCGATCGTCGTGCTCGAGAACATCTTCCGCCACCTGCAGATGGGCGAAGGCCCCCGCGAGGCGGCGGTGAGCGGGCGAAGCGAGATCGGCTTTGCAGCGATCGCCATCACCCTGGTCGACATCGTCGTATTTGCCCCGATCGCCTTCATGTCGGGGATCACCGGCCAGTACTTCCGCCAGTTCGGGCTGGTGGTGATCTCGGCGACGTTGTTCTCGCTGTTCGTGTCATTCACCCTGACCCCACTGCTGGCGAGTCGCTGGCTGGCCCCGCGGAGCGCAGCGGAGCGTGGGTACCGGGCAGGTGATCACGGCGAGGCAAAGGTCGCGCAGCCAACCCGCAACCCGTTGACCCTGTTCGGGCGCGCCTGGGACCGTGGTTACGAGCGCCTGGCGCGCGGCTACGGTCGCGTGCTGCGGGTCGCGATCGGACGACGAGCGCGCTGGATTGTGGTTGCCGCCGGCCTGTTGTCCTTCGTCGGCGGGATCATGCTGGTCAGCACCGGCCTGCTCGGCACGGAGTTCATGCCCGAGGCCGACAACGGCGAGATGCAGGTCACCATCGAGATGCCAGCCGGCACTACACTCGACGTGACCAACGCAGCGGCGCAAACCGTCGAGCAGCGCCTGCTTGCGCTGCCCGAGGTAGACCAGGTCTTCAGCTCGGTGGGCGTCGGCGGCAACGGCGGCTTCGGCTCGAGCCGCTCGCGGTTCGCCAGCATCTTCGTCCAGCTCAAGAAGAAGAACCAGCGGGTTCGCACGCCAACTGAGCTCTCGAATGTGGCGCGTACGTTTGGCGCTGACATCCCTGGCGCGGTCGTCAAAGCCGCCTCGGTGGGAATGTTCAACTACGGCGGCGCGAGCGTGTCGGTGCGCATCCAGGGCGAGGACCAGAAGGTCTTGCAGTCGCTGGCGGCGCAGGTGGGCCAGCTTGTGCGCAAAGTGCCGGGTACCGTCGACGTGGATGATGGCGGCGTCACCGGCGATCCGGAGCTGGTGGTCCACATTGATCGCGAGCAGGCGGCAGATCTCGGCCTGACCCCCAGCCAGGTGGCGAGCGTGCTGCGCACCGGGCTGGCCGGCAGCACCGTCTCGACGTTCCGTCCGCAGGGCACGACCGGCTGGGACGTCAACGTCATCCTCAACCCGGATGAGCGTGCGCGGGTCGAGCAGGTAGCGCAGATCCCGATCGTGACGCCCAAGGGCTCGACCATCCAGCTCGGGCAAGTGGCGCAAGTCGCCTCAGTCAGCGGACCGACTCAGATCGACCGGCGTGATCGGCAGCGGTCGGTCTACGTCTCGGCGTCCCTGGCTGGCTCGCGAACCGCCGGCGAGGTGGCCAATGACGTCCAGACCGGGCTCGACCGCATCGCGGTGCCGGCTGGCTACAAGATCAGCCAGGGCGGCGAAGCGCAGCAGCAGAACGAGTCGTTCGGGCAAATCTTCCAGGCCCTGGGGCTCAGCATGCTGCTCATGTACATGCTGATGGTGGCGCTGTTCGAGAGCCTGGTGTTCCCGCTGATGATCATGTTCAGTCTGCCGCTGGCGGTGGTCGGCGCCTTCGGTCTGCTGGCCATCACGGGCAACACGCTCAACATGATGAGCATGATCGGCATGATCCTGTTGACCGGCCTGGTGGGGAAGAACGCCATCCTGCTGGTGGACTTCACCAACACGCTGCGCAAACGCGGCCTGGCGCGCAACGCGGCACTGCTGCAAGCCGGGCCGACTCGGCTGCGGCCGATCCTGATGACCACCGCCGCGCTGGTGCTCGCCATGTCGCCGATCGCTTTGAAGCTCGGCGAGGGCAGCGAGTGGCGGGCGCCGATGGCCGTCACGGTGATCGGCGGTCTGCTGACCAGCACCTTGCTCACGCTCGTGCTGATCCCGGCGATCTACACGATCATGGACGACTTCCAGGGTCTGGTCGCCGGGGCGCCCGCCCTGGTGCGGCGCGCGGTCGGCTGGCGTCCAGCACGGCGGCCGCACGTGGCCGAGCCCGAGCTGCCGCGCACGCCGGAGCACGTGCCGGTGCCACTCGGCGCGGATTAATAGAACACGGTACGGGTGCGATGGCGCGGGCGAGCCTTGTATGCCCGCGCCTGCCCCCGGTTCCACAGGATGTAGTCGAGCTGCATGGAGTTGACGGGCTCGACGTGCTGTCGAAGGAGCTCGACCGCGTGCAATGCACAGGCGCGAATCTCTTGCTCCTCGGGCGACTCGGCGGGGATCAGCTCTTCGCGGTCGATGCGCTCGAGCAGCGAGGCGTCATAGCGCAGGACGCCGTCCATGCGCAGCACGTGGGGAACCAGGTTGTCAGCGAAGATGGTCAGCCGCGCCAGGTCGTTGAACTCGCCGACGCGGGCCAGTGACAGATCCGCCGCGGTGAGCTGAGCGCGCTTGTAGAAGCCGACGTCCCGATAGAAGGGCATCTGCGTGAGGTCTTCTGCGAGGCGCTCGGCGGACTGATCGGCAGCTTCGACCATCTGCCGAAAGCTTCCTTCGTGGCACACCTCCAGGAACTTACCCAGGTCGTTGAGCGCGCGGGCGAAGAGTCCCATAAGCTCAGCCACCGCCTGGCCCTCGAGCGTCTGGCCGAATATTCGCGCGCAATCCCAGATGGTGAGGCGCTGCAAGTCGTCGACCGTTGGCGGTCCGTGGATCTCGAAGTAGTCCCTCAGGCTGCTTGCCACGGTGAAGTAGCCAGACATGCCAGAGCGCTTCTTGAGATGCGGAAAGTACCCGGAGCCGAAGTTGATCGCGTCCAGCGTCATCACGTACGCCTGCGTGGCCTCGGGCTCACCGGCGTAGTGCGTGGCCGGATCGAGCCTCGCGGCGCTGGCCTGCGCCAGGGGCAACGACTGCGCGTAGGCGTCGATCGCGGATGCGTCGATGGTTACGAAGCGCGCCGAATTGGCGGTCGCTGCCGCCTGCGTCCTGACGTCATCCAGCAAACCCATTGGTATTCGGGGATAATGCCGTCAAAGTATGGTCCGAATCGCGCTGGATGCGATGGGCGGAGATCACGCGCCGGCGGCTCCAGTCGCGGGAGCCGTGCGCGCCGCACGGGCGTGGGGCTACGAGGTCCAGCTCGTCGGCCGAGAAGCCGAAGTCCGCACCGCGCTGCGCCAGCAAGGTGATCTGACCGGCGTCGAGCACCTGCTGCACATCGTGCACGCGCCCGAGGTCATCGAGATGAGCGAGCATCCGGCGGCGGCGGTGCGCTCGAAACGACGCTCGTCGATGGCCGCGGGGGTCGATCTGGTCAAGAAGGGCGGCGCGGACGCGTTCGTGTCCGCGGGCAACACTGGCGGCGTGCTGGCGACCGCGCTGCTCGGCCTGCGGCGTATCGAAGGCATCACCAGCGAGCGGCCAGCCCTGGCGGCCCAACTGCCCACGCTGAAGGGCACGAGCATCATGCTCGACGTCGGCGCCAACGTGGACGTGAAGCCTGAATGGCTGGCGCAGTTCGCGCTGATGGGCAGCATTTACGCCGAGATCGCGCTCGGCAAACAAAGACCGTCAGTAGCGACGCTGTCAGTTGACGAAGAGGAAGGCAAGGGCAATGCGACGCTGGCCGAGGCCATCCCGCTCATTCGCGCGCTTCCCATCCACTAC
>VBGG01000564.1 GCA_005883405.1 Chloroflexota bacterium
CGGGCGGCCAGTGGCGAGAGTCCCGCGACCCGCTCGGCGAGGTACTTGGCCAAAGTCGGCTGTGCGCGCGCTGCCTCGGCCAGCGACGCCGCGGAGATCTCTTCGGGGAACAAGCGCTCCTGCGGCGGCGGCGGCTGATACGGCAGGTGCGGCAGCACCGGCCGGCGCGGATTGCGACTCGGCGGCGTGCGCCGCGCAGCGTCCATGATCGTACCGTCGTCGTCCACAAGCACGAGATTGCTGCGCCTTCCCATCGCTTCTACAATGAGCAGCACCCTGTGGAGCCGGCCGGAGGGGTCGCGTTGCTCGCAGACCAACTCGAACACTCGCTCCAGCCGTGGCTGGTGAACTCCGCGGACGCGCGCGTTGCGCAGGTGCTTGCGGACCAGCAGACTGAAGGGGCTATCTCCTTCCACTCCCCGCGCTGGCAGGCCGGTGAGGCGCTGCACGCGTCCATGCTCGAGATCACCCGACAGCAGCACGAAACTGCGACCGACGTTCGGCGCGAAAGCTTCCACCGCCAGGCTCAGCTCATCCACGAAGGTCAGTTTCTGGAGGCGGGCGCCGGTCAGCAGCGGAGCCAGCTCGTCGCGCACCGCTCCAAGCGTCAGCGCATCAAAGGCCATAGCAGGATGATGAATAACGCTTTTTCCGCTCTTGAGACCCTGTACGCCGACTGGCGTTTTTCATCACCCTGTTAAGTGGACGACGACCACCAGACCCTGGAGACTCCGGCCAGCGGCCTGGTGTTCGTGCTCTCCGGTCCCTCAGGTGTTGGCAAGTCCTCGCTCATCGAGCGGCTCAAGCGCGACGATTTTCCGATCACCCACTGTGTTACCGCCACTACCCGACCGCGCCGCCAGGGCGAAGAGCACGGGGTGCACTACTACTTCCTCGCAGACGCCGAGTACGACGCGCTGCTCGAGAAGGGCCAGTTCCTCGAGCACGCCGTCGTGCACAACCTGTACCGCTACGGTATTCCACTGCACAGCATCCGCGATGCGCTGCGTCGAGGTCAGGACGTGATCCTGGCGCCCGACGTGCAGGGGGCCAGCACCGTGCGCTGGAAGCTGCCGAACGCCATCTCCATCTTCTTGCGACCGCCATCGCTGGACGAGCTTGCGCCGCGCCTCGCCGCGCGCGGGACCGAGACCACCGAGGAGCGGCATATCCGCCTGGCGACGGCCGAACGCGAGATGCAGCGCGTGAGTGAATACGACTACGTAATCGTCAATCATCGCGATCGACTGGATCAGGCGGTCGGCGATCTCAAGGCGATCATCGTGGCCGAGCGGCTGCGGGTCTGTCCGCGGACGGTGACACTCTAGTGCTACCTGGCGCCGAGCTGCCCCCTGTTCGTGGTCTGCCGCCTCTTCGCGGGCGGGGGTTGAAGGGGATTCCAACCCCCTTACCCCCGCATGGTTATCGGCTGGCGTGCGCGTAGACGCAGCAGGTCATCTTGGCATTTCGCAGAATCTTCGTTCTGGGCGGAGCCAGATCTGGCAAGAGCGCGTTCGCCGAGCGGCTTGCCGCGGAATGTGGCGAGCCGGTGCTGTACGTGGCCACCGCTACGGTTACGGACGAAGAAATGGCCGAGCGCATCGCGCGCCACCGCGCCCAGCGGCCGACGACGTGGCGGACGATCGAAGCTCCACTGGGCACCGCAGCCCGGCTTACAGGACTGCCTGGCGCCGCGACGGTGATCGTGGAAGATTTGACGCTGCTGCTGTCGAACCTGATGGCCGACGACGCCACAACCGCCGAGTCGCGCGCCCGTCGCGAAGTCAGCGACCTGCTCGGCCTCGAGGCGCACGTGATCCTGGTCTCGAACGAGGTTGGCATGGGCATCGTGCCCGAGTACGCCCTTGGTCGGCTGTTCCGCGACGCGCTCGGGCGCGTCAATCAGACTGCCGCAGCCGCCTGCGGCGAGGTGTACTTGCTGGTGGCTGGCCTTCCGTTACGACTGAAGTAGCGGCTACAATCGTGTCGGTTTTTGTGACGATGCTGGCACTGCCTGGCTTTTTGATACGTACGGGGAGATAACGGGGTGAGCGCTGTCTTGGTGCTGAACCAGAACTACGAGCCGCTGAATGTTTGCAATGCGCGACGGGCTCTGGTTCTGGTGGACGGCGGTAAGGCAGAAGTACTCGAACACGCCGAGATCCCGATCCGCACGCCAAATCGCCTCTTCCCGCGGCCGTCCGTCATTCGCCTGGTGTACATGATCAAACGACCGCGGCCGCGCGTGCGGCTGACGCGGCGAGAGATCTTCATCCGCGACCACCATGTGTGTCAGTACTGCGGCATTCGCACGCGCGATCTGACGCTGGATCACGTGGTGCCTCGCCATCGAGGCGGACGCCACAGCTGGGAAAATCTGGTCAGCGCGTGCAGGGGCTGCAACCATCGCAAAGGCGGTCGGACGCCAGACGAGGCCCGCATGCAGCTGCGCCGTCTGCCGAGCGAGCCCCACGCCACCAGCTACTACCTGTTCCACCAATATCTGGAGAGCGAGCGCTTCCAGGGCTGGACCAAATTCATGCCCGATTGGCAGATTCGCGTCGGTTAACTTCCCGTTCGTGTCGGGCTGACTTGCGTTCTTTGGCACGCGCTTCGCGCGGAGGGGCTCCGCCCCTCTACCCCGCCTTGTCAACTCCTGCACGTCCGTACTCTCCGTACGCAGAGGGGCCCCCCCTCCGCACCACCCCAGGCCTATTCGGCTGCCGAAACGTTCGCCGCCGCCGAATAGGCCTGGGGGCGTGGGGGCGGAGCCCCCGCACACGCTTGAGCTAACAGGCTTGTAGGACTGACGCCGGCGGGGTAGAGGGGCGGAGCCCCTCCGCGCGAAGCGCGTGCAAAAGCAGCGAAAAATGCGAACGCGTTTAGTGCTGCTGAGGGCGGTCGCTGAAAAAGAGCGATCGAAGACGGGGCTCGTGGATGCCGCGGGTGAGGGCGACTATTTCGTCGCCGGCTTCGAGGACGGTGGCGCCGTTGGGGAAGAAGGCTGAGCCGTCGCGGATCACCACGGCGATGGTGCTCTCGGGCGGCAGATCCACTTCGCGTAGCGCGGTGCCGGTCACTTTGCTCCGCGGGTCGACGATCGCCTCGACCACCTCCACGTCCGTGTTGCGCAGCCGCAGCAACGCCACCAGGTTGGCCGGCGGGATCTCCTGCTCGAGCACCGACAGCATCATCTGCGTCGCGTTCACCGTCGCGTCGATGCCCAGCATGCGAAAGAGACTCTCGTTCCGCGGGTCGTTGATGCGCGCGATGGTCCGCCGCGTCCCGAAGCGCCGCTTGGCCACCTGACACAAGACCAGGTTGTCCTCGTCGTCGCCGGTGACGGCGATCACCACGTCCGCCCGCTCCGCGCCAGCCTCCGCGAGCGTGCTGGCTTCGTCGGCGTTACCCCGCAGGACAACGTTTCCCAGCTCGTTGGCGATGATCTCGGCGCGTTCGGCGTTGTTCTCGATGATGAGGATCTCGTGGCCCTGCTCGATCAGCTCACGGGCCAGGAAGAAGCCAACTTTTCCGCCGCCTGCAATGATGGCGTACATCGCGGCTCTTGCTTACACGGCCACTGACACGGCTGGCTCGCCGGTGAGTTGTTCGTAGAAGGCATTGGCGCCAATGATCGTCGGACTGATCGCCTGCAGCCCGAGCGCGGCGAAGGTGTCAGACCGCAGTGGGTCGTAGATCCGCGTGACCACGCGTGTGACTCCGAACACGTGTTTGGCGATCTGGCTGGCCATGATGTTGCGATTGTCACCCTGCGTCGCGGCCACGAACGCGTCAGCCCGCTCGATGCCCGATCGCTTCAGGACCTCCTGGTCGATACCGTTGCCAAGAATGGTGGTGCCCCTGAAGTCCGACCCCAGCCGACTGAAGGCCGAGGACTTGATGTCCATGATCGTCACCTCGTGACCGCCCTCGGTCAGCATCTTGGCGAGTCGGGCACCCACGCGCCCACAGCCCATGATAATGATGAACACGAGCCGTCAGCTCATTTGCGCCCGCGCTCATCGACGGAGTGGGCCGGCCCCGAGGATGCCGCCGGGACGCCTGGTGCGGCGCGCGCCAGCCAGACGCGACAGGGCGCGTTCTTGAGGACGTATGGCGCCGTGCGGCCCATGTCGAACTCGCCGAATTTCCGCTTGTACGCGATGCCCATGACGATCAGGTCGACTTCACGTTCGAGCGCTTCATCAACAATAGCAGTGCCGACGTCGCGGGCCTGCAGAATCTCTGTCTCCAGATCCACGTCGAACTCGTCGGCGACGTGCTCGGCGCGCGCCAGGACGGTGTCTCCCTTGGCCGCTTCCGGTGGCAGATCGACGTCGAGTGGCAGCGTTCGCTTCACTTCAATGACGTAAATCGCGTAGACGGAGGCTTTGCCGCGGCGGGCGACCTCGCAAGCCAATGCGACGGCGTCATCGTCAGTAGTATTGCCGTTCACCGGTACAAGAATCCGATTAGCGCGGATCACGGCGTCACACTTTCTAGCATTGTGCTAAAGATGGGTCAACCGAGCCCCACCGGCGCTCGGGCTCGAAGAGCCCGGGCGCGGTCAAGGGTAGTCGAACTTCAATGACTGGGTAGCGGCGTCGGGATGGCGGAGGGCGCCGGCTGCCAGGGAAGCTTCATCCTGGCTGATCCAGTTCACGCGGTACAGCGCGTGGCCGATGCGGAACGTTTCGCCTTTGTAGACAGCGAGGTCGTGGGGGTCGGCGTCCGAGCGGACAAGCTGGCCGAGGAGTCGCGTCTCCCGCGGCTGGCGCAGCTGGGCGTGGACGACGGCATACAGCGCGGTATCGGGCGAATCCGCGCCCTCCCGGCGCTTGATGCCCTGCAGGGTCAGCACATACTCGCTGCCACCGGGCAGGCCGTCGCCGACGTGCCAGACCTGCAACGAGGCCAGCTCGTTGTCGTACGTCAGCCCGCTCGGCGGGTGGTTCGGATCGGTCGCGTTCTGCAGCGCCTGCTGTGCGCCGCTGACTGCACGGCTTGCCTGTGCGGCGACTCCGCCGAGCTGTGAGCCGACACCGCCGGCCACCTGGCCTGGCACGTTGACGAACGCTACCACCGCGAACAGCACCAGCACGACCGCGGCCAGGATCGACAACAGCAGGAGCAGGACGACGGCCTGGACGGCGGTGCCAAGCAGGCTGCGCGACGGGGCCGCGACCACGATCTGTTGTGGCTCTCGCGGCGTGGGATGCAAATCTGGCGGAACGTCAGTCTGAGTCACGTTTTGCCTCCCACATGCCAGAACGAAAACCCAACCGTATAAGACAGCGGAAGCCCGCGATCGCGTGCAATAATGAGGGCCGGTCCGGCCCCTCAAAGATGCTAGTCCGCACGCTGCGCCCAATTGACGTGGTGGCACTTGCATCGTTCGAGCGGCGTGCCGGTGGCACCGAGATCACGGCGCACAACTGGCCGCGGGTCGAACCCGAAAGCGGCCGCGTGCCGTACTTCAATCTGGTCTCCGCATCCCTGGCCCACCACCCGGGCGGCCGGCGCAGCTGGGTCGCCGAACAGAACGGGCGCGTCGTGGGTCTTGCCGTCGCGCGCCCACGCGCCGGCGGCCTGGTCTGGGACGTAGCCCACCTCCACGCCCAACCCGACGAGGACAACGTCGCTGCCGACCTGCTCGAGCAGGTCGCGGCGTGTGCTGGCTCACATGGCGCGCGTCGCGTGTTCCTGGAGGCGCCCAGCGGCGGACGCGGACACGTCGTCGCGCGGCGTGCCGCCTTCGATCGCTTCACGTCGAGCGAGCTGTACGTGCTGGCGCCCGGATTCAAAGTTGAGCGCACGGATCTGTTCGAGGCGCGCCCGCGCCTGAGAGCAGATGAGCAGACCCTGTTCCAGCTCTACATGGCGGCGGTGCCGGCGCCGGTGCGTGCGGCGGAGGCGATGACGCTCGAGGAGTGGGGCGCGCTCTATCCTGGCCGAAAACGCTGGCAGCCCAGCTTCACCGGCTCGCGCCAGCAATACGTCTGGGAGCTCGGCACGTCAATGGTCGGCTGGCTGGAAGTGACGTTCGGCCAGCGCAGCCAGTTCATGGAGCTGCTCGTCCATCCGCGCTACGAGGATGCCGCGGACCGACTTGTGCGGTATGCGCTGTTGCAGGTGAGTCCCAAGGCCGCCGTGTACGTGCTCGCGCGTGAATATCAGCCCTACCTGGCCTCGGCGTGGCAGCGGGCCGGCTTCCGCCTGGCGGCCGAGCATGAGGTTTTCGTCAAGCTTCTGGCGGCCCGTGTCCGCGAGCCGCGCCTGGTCACCGCCAACGTGGTCGGAGGCTGAGCACCATGGCGTCGCAGGAACCGCGCAATCCTCGCTTGCTACGCGTCGCGGGCACGGCGGAGATGATCACCGACGATCTCGACCAGCTGCTGGAGGTGCTGCCGCCGCACATCTGCGATCCGCTGCAGGCGCTTCAGGAACGGCGTGAGCTGCTCGAGGTGGTGATGGACCTGGGCCGCGAGCCCGAAGCTCGGCTGCCCGGGCACGAAGTGCTGCTGTCGACCCACGCTGTGCGCGAGGAGGATATCGACTACGTCGTGCAGCGCATCGGCGTCTTCGGCGACGACAATCGCGCCGGCATCGAGCGCACGCTGCACCGCATCTCGGCCATTCGCAATCGCGAAGGGCGCATCGTGGGCATCACGTGCCGCGTGGGCCGCGCCGTGTTCGGCACCGTCGCCATCATTCGCGACATCGTGGAATCGGGCCGCAGCATCCTGATGATGGGTCGGCCTGGCGTGGGCAAGACCACCCTGCTGCGCGAAGCCGCGCGCGTGCTGGCTGACGATCTGGGCAAGCGCGTGATGATCGTGGATACGTCAAATGAGATCGGCGGCGACGGCGACATCCCCCATCCCGCGGTGGGCCACGCACGGCGCATGCAGGTGCCCACGCCGTTAATGCAGCACGCGGTCATGATCGAAGCCGTCGAGAACCACATGCCCGAGGTCATCGTCATCGACGAGATTGGCACCGAGCTCGAGGCAGCCGCCGCCCGCACGATCGCCGAGCGCGGCGTGCAGCTCGTGGCTACCGCCCACGGCAACACGCTCGAGAACCTGATGATGAACCCGACGCTGTCGGACCTGATCGGCGGTATCCAGAGCGTCACGCTGAGCGACGAGGAGGCGCGCCGACGCGGAACGCAGAAGTCCGTGCTGGAACGCAAGGCGCCGCCGACCTTCGACGTGGTCGTCGAGATCCAGAACTGGAGCCACGTGGCCGTACACGAGAATGTCTCGGAGGTGATCGACGGCGTCTTGCGGGGCCAACCGGTGCTGCCCACAGTCCGCCGCCGTGGACCGGACGGCGAGGTGCTCATCGAAGAGCCGCTCATGCCGCGGGCGCGCACGGTGCCGCTGCCAGACGCGGACCGTCCAGCGTTCAGCCCAACCACTCGCGGTCGGCCGCGCAGCGGCGGCATTGCCGACGAGCTGGGGTTCGAGGAGCGCCGCGCGGCGCCGACCATCGATCGCCGCCCGCCGCCAGTAGAGCCGAGCACCACCTTCCGCAATGGGCGCCAGGCGGTGCGCATCTATCCGTTTGGCGTGAACCGGTCGCGGCTCGAGACGCAGATCCGCAGCCTGGGGCTGCCGGCTCAAGTCGTCGGCGATCAGAAGCAGGCCGACGTGGTGCTGACCGTGCGCAACTACTATCGCCGCAAGTGACAGGCTCTGCGCGACGCCGAAGCGACCGGGGTGCCGGTGCACGTGCTGCGCTCGAATTCGGCGGGCAACATCGAGCAGGAGCTGCTGCACATCTCGCATCTGGACGCGGCGCCGGTCCCCGGTGCGGCGCAGAACGCGCTGCGCGAGACGGAAGAGGCCATCGCACACGTGCTCGAGACCTCGGCGCCGGTCGAGCTTTCGCCTCAGAGCGCATACATACGCCGCTTGCAACACCAGCTCGCCGAGCAGCACAGCCTCGCCTCGCGCAGCACAGGCAAGGA
>VBGG01000566.1 GCA_005883405.1 Chloroflexota bacterium
GTTCGCCAGCATATGGCTTGCTGTCCTGGCGATCTGGTTGTCATTGCAGCGGTCGGCGGCGTGACGAATGTCCCACCGGAAAATTCCTGGGTGAATCGGGACGGGTACCCCTTTCGCCTGGGACGCCTACGGCCAGAGAGTAGACCGCGGTGATTCTTCAGCCAACCAAGGAGGAGTTCCATGTCGGTAAACGAAAACAAAGTAATTGCTCGCCGATTCATTCAGGTCTGGGGCCCGGGCAATTTAGGCCTGGTCGACGAGCTCGCCGCGCCTGATATCACCGTCATCTACCCTGTGCTCAGGGAGCCGTTGCGTGGCGCCGCCGCCTTCAAGCAACTGCTGGCTCACTTCCATGCGGCGTGCCCCGACGTGGAGATCTCCGCTGATGAACAGATCGCCGAAGGGGACAGCGTCGTTACGCGCTGGCGCGTGAATGGCACACATCGCGGCGAGTTGCTGGGCATTTCACCGACTGGCCGATCGCTCGCCTGGACTGGAATCACCATCCACCGCCTGGTCGGCGGCAGGGTGGTGGAGGAGCGCGGCGAGGAAGACGCGCTTGGCCTGATGCGCCAAATAGGCGTGCCTACGAGCAGCGAGGAGACCAAACTTCTCGTCAGGCGCCTCGAACAAGCCGTGAACACTCGTCGGCTGGACGTTCTGGACGAACTCGTGAGCCCAGATTTCGTGCGCCATTGCCAGGCGACACCGCAATTCGACGTTCGGAGCCTCGAACAGTTCAAGGAATTCCTCAGACAAGACGCGACCGTATTTCCCGACAACACCACTTCGTTCACACACGTCCTCGCAGAGGGCGACCTGGCAGCGGCGTGGGGAACGTATGAAGCCACACAAGCGGGGCAGATGGGGCCGTTTCCGCCGTCTGGAAAGAAGGTCCGGGTGGACCTTGGGGCTATCCTGCGCGTAGAGAGCGGGAAGATCGCGGAGCTATGGATAACGTGGGACAACATGGCAGTCCTCACACAACTGGGGCACCTGCCTGCGGTTCCAGCCGCGGCCGCGTAGAAGCGGCGTACTGATTGGGTATAGGGTCCGAACGGATGCCGCAGCCCTTCCAGTCGACGGCGTCATTGCATGCGTAAAGCATGCTGAGGTAACGGTCATGTTTGCGCGTATCGGGACCTTTTTGGCGCGCCGGGTCGATGACGAGGTTACTCGGCGAGCCCAGATGGAGACATTTCGGATTTTGCAGAGCATTCCCGGTTTCGCGGGAGTACACGTGTTCGCCAATCGACAGACCGGCAAAACAATCGCTATCAGTCTGTGGGAGACCGAAGCCGCGGCGCGGGCGTGGGAGCAGATGCGAGGCCCAATCGTGGACGAGCAACTGCGGCCAACAGGCCACAGCGAACAAGAGAGTGCCACATACGAGCTGCTGTTCAGCTCGACGGGTGACGCTCGGTTTCTGGCAAGTGCGACCAAATCACAGAGCATCCTGGTGAATCATCGGACCTTCACAACGACCAACCCACAGTTTTGATGAGGAACGCCGGTTGCCGACTGGCGCCGGATCGTCGCAGAGCAGAGACCTGCGACATTGGTGAGGGAGGTGCAGTATGTTGACACAAACGTCCACGCGATTGATCGCTCGCTACTACAACGAAATCGCATGCGAACCCGACGTAGGGAAAGCATGGGAAGTGGCGGATGAGATTCTGACGCCTGAGTTCATCTTTCACCCTCCCAATGACAGAGAAGGCCAACAAGGTCTGGAGCGTCACAAACAGTTCCTGGTGTGGCACCATGAGGCTGCTCCCGATCAACAGTACACCGTCGAAGAT
Source organism: Chloroflexota bacterium (assembly GCA_005883405.1). Taxonomy (GTDB): domain Bacteria; phylum Chloroflexota; class UBA6077; order UBA6077; family CF-72; genus CF-72. The sequence continues at coordinate 1,803 of VBGG01000566.1, forward strand.
ATAGTGGGGGACTCGAGCAGGGCCGCAGCGCGCTGGTGCTTGCAAGGCACGCACTGCGGAGAAGTCCTCGGTATTCCGCCGACCGGCCGGCATTTCTCGCTCGTTGGAATCTTCGACATCCGAGCATTGATCCAGCAGCTTACGCCTGACTGAGCAGAGGGGGAGGCGATGTACAGCCACAAGCACGAGCTGGAGTATCTCTGTTCCTTCAACACGGGCCTGACGCCGCCAGAGGACATTGGGCTGCTGGCCGAGGGCCACCGGATCACTGGCTACCACACGGGTGGTCAGGTCAGCGGGCCGAAGCTGCGAGGGAAGGTACTGCCGGTGGGCGGGGATTGGGGGACCTTGCGGACCGATGGCGTCTTCGTGATTGATGCCCGCCTCACGATTCAGACAGACGATGCGGCGTTGCTGTCCCTCAGCTACGGCGGACTCATCGATGCTGGGCCCGAAGGCTACCAGCTGTTCTTGGCAGGAACATTCCCGCCGGTCCTGCCGGTTCGGACCACGCCGCGCTTCCAGACCGCCTCGCCCGCCTACCAATGGGCCAATCGGGTGGTCTGCATTGGGATCGGTGAACTGGACCTCAAGGTCCCTGAAGTCCGCTACGACATCTACGCCGTGAGATAACGCCCTATGCAGAGCGTCAGCTTGAGAGTCTCGGCTTCACGACCCAGGAGGATGTCCTGAAGCCCGTAGTACTTCGGGCAATCCTGGGCTGCGTTAGGCGACGTTGCTAACGGGTGCACCTCTAGGGGTTTGGCCTCCCAGCGCGCGGCGTAGGATCTCCATTTCGCGGAACCCGTTGACGCGGCGGAACTGCTTCTCGGCTTCGAGGAGGCCGGCTGCCGTCGATACCAGACTTGCGTCCACGCCGGTGCAGATTGGAGTAACGATGGGATTTGCCCAGATCCTGCGGCGGTTGCTGCGCTCGCCGTACCAGCCCTGGTGGCCCGCTTCGGGTCCGCCGGCACGCTGAGCCTCGCGAGCGTTGTCTCAGCCGGTGGTCTCGTTGTCGTCGGCACCATCCCGCTGCTTCCGGTTGCGGGCATCCTTATATGGTGGCGATGTCGATGTCCTCGATATACGACGCAACCCGCAGTCTTTTCAGTCAGCAACTGGTTGACTTGCCACGGCGTACGACAGTGGCGGCCATCCTGACCATCGGCGTAGGATCTGGCTGGGCGGGTTCGGCCGTCATTGGCGGTTGGGTTCTGGGCGGTGTCGGCTTCCATGGCCTGTTTTATCTCTCGGTTGCGCTGGCACTGACCGCGGGCATGATTACCTGGGGCTACCAGCGCGCTCTCCGGCAGAGCATGCCGGTTTCCACAATCGGTGCTGCCGACCGGTGGCCTGGTCAGACGAGGTCTCCGATTGGGGGCAATAATGGGGGCAATCACGACGACACACTGCGGATTGAGGCGACCGCCGGCGAACTTCGCCCCGAACGCGTACCCTGAACTGCATCTCAGAGCGGCTGGTGGCGGACAACGCTGAACGGTTTGTTGGAAGTCGCCGCATAGTCCCCCCTTCCGCATAACCTTCCGCACCTCTTTCCCACGTTGCCCCGAATCGACTTCAGCTTCAGAACGCCTGTTCGGTCAGAAAGACGGCTGGGGCAAACAGTGGGGGCAACGGCGGCCAACATTCGCGTATGAGCGCGTTCGAGCGGACGTTCGAGTATCCCGACGCGATTGTTCGGCCAGCCCCGGGTGAGGCGTGAAAGCAGGTCTCGAGGCTCAGGCTGACGACGGCACCGCTCGCCAACACCATCCGTAAGCGGAGAGCGCGGTCGCGCGTGCCGTCCCGTTGAATTGCGTCTCGATGACCCTCATGATCTGGGGCACCATCACTGCCGCGCTGGCGCCTGGACGAAGACGGGGGTCGATCCCACCACCGAGGACGACCTGATGCCGATCCTGGAAGCTGAGTGCCGTCAGGGCGAGACTGTCCTGGCCAGCACGCATCATCTGGCTAGGGTGGCCGAGCATTTCACCCGCCTATTGAGCCTGGAACCGGACCGTCGTCGCCGATGGGCCGGCCGCCTGATGCGCAACCCTGATGTGCTGCGCGCCACTTTTGGCGGACACTTGATCGAGGTGGACCCCGGCGGCGTGGTCCTGCAGGGCCTACGCTGGCACGCGTTCCGCTAACGCGGCGGATCTCTCGATGGCGGCGATCACTTCGTGGCGCCGGACGGCATCGGCGAAGTCCGGAACAGTGCGTGTCCGGTTCTCGATATCTGCTGCGAACGCGGCATACGTACGCCCGACGTTGAAACCAGCGCCGCGGGCAGAGCCAGGTCGGCGGGCTCGTTCCGCCCCTGTGCTCCCGCGACGGTTAGCGGAAAGATCTCGGGAAGCGCGGCGTCAGCGGTAATCCGGAGTGTTCCGTCGGTTCCGTTGATCTCCCACAGGAAGCCGGTACCAGCCGCCACGGCCTCGCGGATGTGAACGCTGGCGATCGCTCCGGATGTAAGTTTGCCGATAAGCGCAATCTGGTCGGCCGCCGTTTTCACGATCTGCTCGCCGGTCTCTTCGATACTGATGAGCGGTCGGCGAACATCGGACACCGCCCACAAGTCGGCAAACTCGCCCAGCAGGTAGTTGAGGGTGTCCAGGCTGTGGCCGAAGGCGATCGTGAGCAGGTTGGCCCCGTTTGTCTTGTCGAGCATGTAGGCGTTGGGCTTGACCACCACGTCGCCTGGAATCGACAGCCCGATCATGGTCGTCGAGAGGACCTCGCCGACATACCCATCGCGGAGCAGCTGCTGGACGAACTCGATCGCCGGGGCTTGGCGGGCCTGCAGCCCCACAACCGTGTGCACGCCTTGCTCGTCAGCGAGCGCTGCCATCGCCCGCGCATCGTCGAGGTCGCGGCCAAGCGGCCATTCGCAGTAGACCGCTTTGCCGGCGGCAAGTGCGGCGGAGACGAGCTCTCGATGCTGCGGGACCTTGACCGTCACCGCGACCACGTCGATGTCTGGTTGGGTCACCAGCTGCTCGTGGTCCGAGAACACCTTGCGTACTCCGAATGCTTCCCCCGCGGCACGCGCGGATTCCGCGCTGTGCGCGCTCAGTGCGCGGATTTCGTAGTTCGGCAGCGCACGGAGTGCGGGCATGTGGGCGGTGGCGGCCCAACCGCGGGTGGGACTGACACCGATGATCCCGACACCCAGCTTCGATAGTCCTGCTGTCATTTTTCCAAAACCTCCAGCCTCACGCGGGCAGAATCATGACGGGCTTGATGGTGCGTGCCTCTGCTGCGTCTTGTGCAGCAGCGTTGATTTGATCGAACGCATATTGGCGGATGAGTCTGTCGAATGGCAGCCGGCCTTGTCGGTGCAGGTCAATGAGCCGTGGAATGAATTGTC
>VBGG01000567.1 GCA_005883405.1 Chloroflexota bacterium
AAGCCGATGAAGAGACTGACGAGCGTCACCGCCGCCAGCGCAGCGGCGTAGCCCATCAACCAGCTCCGCCTGGCGCTAGCGCGCCAGTTGCTGACATGCACGCGGGCATCATCGCACTTTTTGAGGAAACGTTGATCGCCGGAGAGCCTCTGTGACGGCCGAGCGCTGGCCGGGTGGGCGAGACTGAATCGAGTCCTGGCAGTGGTATGTCCGCAACTGAACGACGAAGCCCGCGTCGGTTGGATCGCACCGGCGGGGCTACGGTCTCGCATCCCGATCTCGAATGGCGGGAGACGGTTCAGGGCCGGCGTCCCGGCGATCGCTTCGTCCGAGTAGCCACCCACAAGGGCTTCACCCGCGTCCGCCGCGGCTATCTGGTGCCGCGGCCGGGCACCGGCGAGCCAACCACTGGGTTCGGCCGTGTCATCCAGCGGCTGAAGCACGTGGTCCTCGGCAGCCCGATCCCGACCGCGCGCGAATCTCACGAGCGCCTGACCAAGGTCAAAGCCCTGGCCGTTTTCTCCTCGGACGCGTTGTCGTCAGTCGCGTACGCGACCGAAGAGATCATGAAGGTGCTCGTCCTGGTCGGCGTGGGCGCGCTGTATCTGACGCTGCCGATCTCGGGCGTGATCGTGTTGCTGCTGGCGATCGTCGTCATCAGCTACCAGCAGACCATCCGCGCCTACCCGTCGGGTGGCGGCAGCTATATCGTCGCCAACGACAACCTGGGCATGCTGCCCGGCCTGACGGCGGCCGGCGCGCTGCTGGTCGACTACGTCCTGACCGTTTCGGTGTCGATCGCTTCGGGAGTCGCGCAGATCACCTCACTGGTGCCGGCGTGGCTGCCGTACCAGGTCTGGATGGCGGTCGGCGCGGTGATCCTGATCGTGCTCGGCAATCTGCGTGGCATCCGTGAGTCCGGCAGCATCTTCGCCGTGCCGACCTACCTCTTTGTCGCCATGATGTACGTGCTGATCGGCTTCGGGCTGTATCGCCTGTTCCTTGGCGGTGGCATGACGTACGAGCCGCCGCCTCCCGTACGACAGCCGATCGGCGAGGCGCTCGGAGTCTTCGTGCTCATGCGCGCGTTTGCCCAGGGATGCACGGCGATGACCGGTACCGAGGCCATCTCCAATGGCGTGCCGGCCTTCAAGCCACCCGAATCGGTCAACGCGCGGCAGACGCTGGTGGCCATGGGGATCCTGCTGGGCAGCATGTTCATGGGGCTGTCATACCTGGCGATGCAGCTGAACGTGCTGCCCGCCGACGAGGAGACGGTCATCTCGCAGATCGGTCGGACCGTATTCGGCGCTGGGCCGATGTGGGTCACGCTGCAAATCGCCACCGCGCTCATCCTGATCCTGGCGGCCAATACATCCTTCGCAGACTTCCCCCGTCTCAGCTCGATCCTGGCCAAGGATCGCTTCCTGCCGCGGTTCTTTCAGTTCCGCGGCGATCGGCTCGCGTTCACCACCGGTATCGTCGCCCTGGCGCTGCTGTCGATCGTGCTGCTGGTCGTCTTCAACGGCAGCCTGGATGCGCTCATCCCGTTGTACGCGGTCGGCGTGTTCACCAGCTTCACCCTCTCACGAGCCGGCATGGTCGTCCACTGGCGCAGGCTGCGCGAGCCGGGCTGGGAGCGCTCGGCGGTGATCAACGGCGTCGGCTCGGTGGCGACGGCCATCGTGACGATCGTCATCGCCGTCACCAAGTTCGCCGAGGGCGCGTGGCTGGTGATCCTGCTGATCCCACTGCTGATCGGCCTCTTCTGGAGCATCCACCGCCACTACCTGCGGCTCGACCGCGCGCGACGGGCCGAGACCCCACTCATGCCGGAGGAGGTGATCGTGCGGACGGTGGTGCCGATCGCCGATACCGGCATCCAGGCGCGTCAGGCGCTCGCGTTCGCTCGCGCCATCGCGGCCGACGACGAGCACGTGGTGGCGGTGCATGTGACGGATGACGTCAGCAGCGCTGAGCGGCTGCGCCGCGAGTGGGAAGAATGGGAGCCCGGCATCGAGCTGATCA
>VBGG01000105.1:0-5745 GCA_005883405.1 Chloroflexota bacterium
CCACCACACATACGGCGAGAACACACCCCGCGCGGACTCCTTCACCGAAATCCTTCACGTGGAGACTGTTCGCTCAGCGCGTCGATTGACGCGGTCGCGACGAACTGGATCACCTGGTCTGCAGCCAGACGGACCTCTGAACTGAGCCCACCTGGCGCCGCGTTAGCCTCACGCTCAGTCTTGGTGTAGAGTAGCGCGACGGCAGCGCATGCTGGTGCGCACTGCCCGCCAGTGAATGAGTGAGCAACAAGGCCATCAAGCATTAGCGGAGGCGGAGCGGTTGCTCGCTCGGGCCGATGAGGACCCGGCCTCGGCGCGTGCCGCCGCCGTGTCTGCGCTCCAATCCCTGCTGCTCGAATGGGGGGAGACCCCATCGGCGGACACGGTGACCGGCCTGGTCGAGCAAGCGGCCAGAACGGATGACACGCTGCTCGACTTTCACGCGGAGGCGGAAGTGCTCGATCGGTTCAACCCCGCCGCGGATGCCGCCGAACGCGCCAAGCTCTTCGTCGACGCCGCCCGGGCGCGGCTCGTCAACATCTGAGAATGCCGAGCCGCACTCCACGTCGGCCTCGGATTCTCGTGCCACCACCTGGCCCGCGTGCCAAAGACCTGGTGGAGCGTGACAGACACACCCTCTCGTCCAGCTTTACCCGCCCGTACCCGCTGGTGATCGAACGCGGTGAGGGGCTCTGGGTCACCGACGTCGATGGCAATGAGTTCCTGGATTTCACGGCCGGCATTGCCGTCAACAACACTGGGCACGCACACCCGCACGTGGTGGCGGCCATCGAGCAACAGGCGCGCCGCTTCGTGCACATGTCAGGCACCGACTTCTACTACGAGCCGGAGATCCGCCTGGCCGAGCGCCTGTGCGAGCTCGCGCCCGTGAAGCAGCCGTCGCACGTCTTCTTCACAAACAGTGGGGCGGAGTCGATTGAAGGTGCGATGAAGCTTGCGCGGTGGGCTACGCGCCGCCCGCACTTCCTGGCGTTCACAGGCGGTTTCCACGGGCGCACCATGGGTGCGCTATCGCTCACCGGCAGCAAGGCTATCCAGCGCGAGGGGTTTGCGCCGCTCGTACCCGGCGTGTTCCATGTGCCGTTCCCCTCGTCCAGCCACCCCTCTCGCGGCAGTGATGTCACCTTTGACAGGATCGAGGAGATCTTCCATACCGTTGCCAAGCCGGAGAGCTTCGCGGCCGTGTTCGTTGAGCCCATCCAGGGAGAGGGCGGCTATATCGTCCCTCCCAATGACTTCCTGCCCCGGCTGCGAGCTCTCACCAGCGAGCACGGCATCTTGCTCGTGGTTGACGAGATCCAGAGCGGAATGGGCCGGACCGGAAAGCTCTTTGCGGTGGAGCACTGCGGAGTCGAGCCGGATGTCATTGCCATAGCCAAGGGCATCGCCTCCGGCATGCCGCTGGGGGCCATCATTGCCGGCAGCGGCATCATGAGTTGGCCGCCCGGCTCGCACGGCAGCACCTTCGGCGGCAATCCCGTATCGTGCGCGGCCGCGCTCGCCACGCTGGACCTCCTGGAGGAGGGGTTGATCGAACGCGCCGCGACGCAGGGCGACATCTTGAAGCATGCGCTGGAGGGGGTCCAGCAGCGATATCCGAGCGTGGTGAAGGATGTACGTGGACGCGGGCTCATGTGCGCCATGGAATACCCGAACAGTGGCATCGCACACAGGCTCATGCACCTGGCGTTCGAGGCAGGACTGCTCGTGTTGCCGACGGGGTCGCGCGCTATTCGTCTGTGTCCGGCATTGACTGTCTCAGCGGACGAGATCGCGGTCGCGGTGGACATTCTGGACCAGGTTTGTGCCGACCTTGCCGCCCCGCATTCCGCCCACGACCGGTGAGTTGCGAGCTGGACGGCGGAACGGGGCTCGCACTCAGCCCTTCACCGCGCCCGCGGTCAGGCCCAGAGATGATCCGGCGCTGGAAGAGAAGCGCACCCGAAACTTCAGTTTTGACGGCACTGAGCCGGCCAACGTGGTGGTACCGGAGGAAGGATCAACGGAAAACGCAGTCAATTCCTCGCCCGCGGAGAGTGCGTGCGACCTACCAACCGGTGCGCCGTTGCCGACCGATCAGATCGCCGCGCGGGGTGCGCGCTACTACCAGCCTCGCCCGGCGCCAGCTGCGAAGATCGTCGCGCCGGAGGAGTTGGAGTTGATGGCTCCAGGTGGGGCCCGGTGTCGAGCTAGTCCTCAGCTCTCCGCTTTCTTCACGAGCGCGCCGATCCTTGCCTCTTCGGCGGCGGTCAACGCCGTCAGAGCAAAGGCCGTCGGCCACATGGCGCCTTCGTCGAGGTTCGCCTCGTCGCTGAAGCCGAACGTCGCGTACCTCGTCTTGAACTTCTGCGCGCTTTGGAAGAAGCAGACGACCTTGCCGTCCTTGGCATACGCGGGCATCCCGTACCAGAGTCTCGGCGAGAGGGCTGGCGCGCTGGCTTTGATGACAGCATGGAGCCGCTCGGCCATGGCGCGATCCGGTTCCAGCATCTCGGCGATCTTCGCGAGCAAGGCGCTTTCCCCGTCCGCCTTGTCAGCGCGCGAGCCGCGGCGCGCGGCCGCCTTCAGCTCTTGGACGCGCTCCTTCATCGCGCCTCGTTCCTCGTCCGTGACTCCCTCGGACGTCTTTTTGATCGCGGGACTCTTGGCGGACTTCTGCGTGTCCTTCATTGGAGGTTTCCTCCCCTGCGAGTATTGATGGGAAGGACCCTCATCCTAGGGTGCCTGCCGCCGCCGCGCGCGGATGTCGGCGGGGATCGCCTGCCAACCGACGTCATCAGGCCGCTGTCACGACATCTATCCGGATCATACGTTCGGCGTCCGCTAACCCTGAGGTCGCCGCGTGGGCGGCCGGGATGCAGCGACGCCACATGGGCATGCAGCTCACCGTGCGCGATTGGAGACGGCGACCACCTGCGCCCCGCCCTTACCGCCAGGTCGCGGCGGACATCATGGCTGCCCTAAGCACCGAGGATCACGGATGCCCTCATCGACCATCGCGGTTGGTCATTCGACGGGCTTCGAGGAGTGGCTCGGCGACTCGTTACTGAGCTTGCTTCTCGTATGAGTATTCCTCAAGGTTCGCACGCTTGCGAGCCAGGTCATCGTGGCCGGCTCGAAGATCGCCGCGCCTGCAGAGGATCTCGGGCCAACGGCCATCTAAACGACGTCGTCGTCGGGCAACTCGCTCTAAAGTCCGATCCTGATGCTCACCCTCGCCAACACCGTCCAGCACTAGCCCTACGCGTCGCGGCCGCTAGAAGCTCGGCCGACAAGCCGGTTTTCGGCGCAAGTCGCAGTCGGCCGAACTTCGATCAACAGATTGGCCTAGAGGGGCGGTCAATGCCAGAAGACCTTTTCGGCTGCCCCTCTAGGCCGCCGTAAGCTCCAGCGGCGCTCAAGGCCGGCGAGCGCCTGCCGATAACCAATACGTGAGGGCCGGGCAGTCTGCTCGAATCCATATCGGTACGCCAAGGCGCGCAATTCGCGGCGCCTATCGAGCGCTGTGCCTCATCACGCTCGCCGGCATCCTCCTCTCAGGCGTGCCGACCGCGGCGGTGCCTACCTCGGTTGCTGGTTTCCAACGTGTACCGGCTGCGATTGCCCAATCAGCCGTGCAACCGCTGCCCGCTCCCCTGGCGACCGCCCAGGCGCGTTGGCTGCAGGGGCAAAACGGGTCGCAGGGGCAAAACGGGTCGAACCACTCGGACAACGCTACCGTGGCCGAGGTCGTCTCCTACACGGGTGGCGCCCTGCTCACGGACGACGGGGTTGCCGTCGCTATTCCGGCCGGGGCGGTGGCCGAGCCCGTCGAGATTGCCTACCGCCCGCTCACCACGGCGGCCCCAGTGCCACCCAAGTCCCGTCTGCTGCGCAAGTTCGAGCTGAACGCCACCGCCCAGGCCGACGGTCGGAGCGTGAAGCAATTCAGCGCGCCGCTTACGCTGACCGTCGCCTACGACCCGGCCGAAGTCACTGGCCGGGTCGCTCTCGCATATCTGAACGAGTCGACCGCCCAATGGATCGAGCTGCCCAACCAATCAGTCGATCGCGCAGCCGGCACCATCAGCGCCACAACGGACCACTTCACCGCGTTCGGCGCCATCGAGACGTTCGATACTGGCGTCGGCGCTCCTGCCAGCGGCCCCAAGCTGTTCGCCGACACGTTTGCGAACCTGAATGCCTGGACGGTGGTGTCCGGCGCCTTCGGCGCGCCCGTCGGTGGCGTGGTCACAGTGCCTGCCAATGGCCTGATGACGGTGACCAACAGCAACAACTACAAGCACGACATCACCATCAGCATGCCGCTCCAGGTGACGTCGAAGGCGAGCTTGAACTATGGCGCCCTGGTGTTTGGCTACCAGGGCACTAACAATTACTGGGCGCTGGGCAAAAACGCAAACGGCGGCGGGGCGTTGGGCAAGCAGTTCGTCCTGTCCAACTGCTCGAGCGTCCCGTGCGGGAATGCCCCCGCATGCGGCGGTTGCGCGACCTATGTTTACGATCCGTCGAACGGCGAGTGGATCTGGCTCGAGGTCACCCTTACCGCAAATGGCGCGAACACCGACATCGCCGCCAAGCTGTATAAGGACACTGGCGCTTGCGGCTCCCCATGCGCCATCGGCGCGCTCCAGGAGTCCTTCACCTACACCGCTCCGGCCGCCAACTACACCGGCGGCGCGATCGGCGTCACCACGGTCAATAACTCCTGGAAACTGGCCAAGCCGCAGGTGACCGGCACGTTCCCGAGTGGCTGGAACACGTGCATGGCGCCGCTGTACGCATCCGCGACGCGCTGCACTGGCAGCGCAGGCGTGATCTGGGACGGCATCACGACCGCCCCGAGCGGATCACGGTCCATGCGCGTCTTCAGCGGCAACGCCGCTTTCGCCGGCTTCGCGTACGAAGCAGTCACGCTCAGTGCCAGCACGACGTACACCATTGGCGGCCTCGTGAACAGCGGCCTCGGCGCTGGCAAGGCCAAGATCCAGGTGGTCGACGCGTCCACTGGCGCGCTCATCACGGCTGTTTCGGAAGCAGGGCCTGGCCTTGCAGGAGCCGGTCAGTCGTGTAGCGCGTACGGCCCACTGCCACCTTGGCAGGACTGTACGGCCAGCTTCACAACCGGCGGCTCCGCCCGCCGGAGTCGCGAACTTCGACGACGTCCGCGTTACTGCGGCTGCAACTCCAACACCGACGCCGACGTCGACGAGCACGCCCACCGCGACGAGCACGCCCACCCCGACTGCAACGGCGACGCCGGTGCCGACGAACACGCCCACGCCCACGCCCACGCCGACTTCGCTGCCGACGAACACGCCGACGGCGACCAGCACCAACACGGCGGTGCCGACCAGCACCAACACGGCGGTGCCGACCAGCACCAACACGGCGGTGCCGACCGACACGCCCACGCCGACGGCGACCAGCACCAGCACGCCGGTGCCGACCGACACGCCGACGCCGACGGCGACCAGCACCAGCACGGCGGTGCCGACCGACACGCCGACGCCGACGGCGACCAGCACCAGCACGCCGGTGCCGACCGACACGCCGACGCCGACGGCGACCAGCACCAGCACGCCGGTGCCGACCGACACGCCGACGCCGACGGCGACCAGCACCAGCACGCCGGTGCCGACCGACACGCCGACGCCGACGGCGACCAGCACCAACACGGCGGTGCCGACCGACACGCCAACGCCGACGGCGACCAGCACCAGC
>VBGG01000105.1:5907-8042 GCA_005883405.1 Chloroflexota bacterium
CCAGCACGCCGGTGCCGACCGACACGCCGACGCCGGCGCCGACGAATACGCCCACCGCGACGCCGACCAACACGGCCACGCCAACCGCCACCGCTACCAACACGGCGACGCCGACGCCGACCTCTACCCCCACCGCGACCGCGACGCCGACCAGTACGGCCACTCCCACCGCCACGCCCACGCCGCCGGACACGACCATCACGTCCGCTCCGGCCAACCCGAGCAGCCCCAACGTGGCATTCGCCTTCATCTCGACCGGCGGAGCCTCGGCTACCTTCGAGTGCCAGTTGGATGGCGCGTCCTTCGCGCCGTGCTGGTCGCCAGAGTCCTTCAGCGGACTGACCGATGGTGCGCACACATTTGCCGTCCGCAGCCGAGTCCCAGGTAGCGCCTGGGATCCGACTCCAGCCATGTACAGCTGGTTCGTTGACGCCACGCCGCCCACGTTCACTGTCGTCTCGGCAACACCGGATCCAGCTGGAGTCGGCAGTGTGACGCTAGTGGTGCGAGCCTTTGACGCATCCACCGGCATCGGCACCGCGCCCACTGTGGATGTCACTCAATCCGGTGGCACCCCGGTAGTGGCCACGCTGATCGGCTGCAGCCCGGCACTGCCTCAGACAGGCGTGAGCACCGACTGCACGTACAGCTACACGGTGGTCGCGGGCCAGGACGGTCCTGCCGCGGTCGCGGTGAGCGGCGCGGACCTGGCGGGCAATTCCGCCACGGCGAGCCACAGCTTCATCGTGGACACGCTGCCAGCAACGATCAGCGGCGCCGCGGCGCCCCCGCCGAACGCAAACGGCTGGAATAACACCGCCGTAACGGTTACCTTCAGCTGCGCCGACGCCGGCGTGGGTATCAAGTCCAGCCCGAACGGATGCCGCGCCAGAGCTCCAAGCGGCAGCGGAGTCGACGGAAGCACCACAGCGACCTGGACCCTCAGCGCCGAAACACCGCTCGCCGGCATCAGCGTGGTCGGCACGGCTGAGGACAACGCCGGGAACACGGCCACCGCCACAGTTGGTCCGATCCGCATTGACCTGACGCCGCCCACCATCAGCGCCAGCGTCGCGCCGGCGGCGCCGGACGGCGCAAACGGCTGGTACATCTCCGACGTGACCGCCACCTTCGACTGCGCCGACGCGCTCTCCGATATGGCCCCGGGTGGCTGCGCGTCCACTGGCGGCACAACCGATACTGGCGGTACCACCAGCGCAACCAGCACGCTGTCAGTCGATAGCGTCGCAGTCGCGATCACGAGCACGGCGACCGACGCGGCAGGCAATACCGCCTCCGCATCCGCCGGACCCTTCAAGCTGGATAAGACTCGTCCGACCAGCCGCGTGCTGCGGGTGGGAAGCACCACTCCGGGTCATGGCGCCGGATTCAACGCCAGCACGCTGGGCAGCCTTACGAGCATCTCGGGCGACGTAACGGATTCGGCGAGCGGACCGGCCTCCCTAACCGTAACGCTGCAGCGCGCGAGTGACGGCCTCTACTGGAATCCTGCCGCTAGCGCCTGGCAGTCCGGCACCAGCAGCATCGCGGCATCACTCAGTGGTGGACTCGGATCCGCTACGCGCACATGGACGACCACCGATCCGCTGCCCAGCGGGACTGGCGCCGCGAACGGCTGGTTGGAGACCACATATACCCTCCACAGTCAGTCTGTTGACAATGCCGGCAATCAGGAAGCCGCCGGTGGTGCGCCAGCGCTCGACACAAACGTCATCAGCTTCGGCGTGGACGCCAACGCACCCAACAGCGCGTCGATCGCCGTGTGTCAGCTCGCGCCGTGCGGGACCTCCGACATGTACGTGACCAACCCGAGCGTCCATCTGCACCTGCACGCTGAGGACAGCGCGGCAGTGACGGTATACGCTCTCGGACAGAGCACCCTCAACGCCGCCGACGCGCAGTCGGTTGCCACTGCCGCACAGGCTGGCGGGGTTTCGGTTGGTCCAGTCGCGATCTACGACAACACCGGCATAGTCTTCACGCTGGCCGGCGCCGATGGCGTGCACTACGTCGCCGCGGAGTACCGCGATGGCTCCGGTAACTGGTGCTGCGCCGGGCTCGGTGCGCCCGCCGTGAACCAGGCAGACGTGACCACCGCCGTCACCCTGGACACT
>VBGG01000105.1:8065-25903 GCA_005883405.1 Chloroflexota bacterium
TGGCATCGGCACTGCGCCGTCGGTGAACGTCACGCAGGCCGGCGGCAGCGCTGTCGCCGCCACGCTTGTCGGCTGCAGCCCGGCCCTGCCACAGGTCGGCGCGAGCACTGACTGCACGTACACCTACAACGTGGTGACCGGGCAGGATGGCCCCGCCCTCGTCTCAGCGAGCGTTGCCGACCGAGCGGGTCTTTCTTCGAGTGCTAGCGCGAGCTTCGCCGTCGATACGGCGATCCCGGTCGTGAGCGTGACCATCCCCACGACACTCCAGTACAAACGACCGGGCGACAGCCTCGTCGTCAGCTTCACCTACACAGAAGGCAACCCGTCGCAGTATGTTGTCGAGCTTCGCCCGGCGGGCGGCGGCGCGGCTGTGGCGAGCACGCTTGTGACCAGTGGCCTGAGCGGCCCGAGTGGCACCCGGACGTCGACGCTGTCGCTGGCCGGCGTACCCGACGGTCTGTACGACGTGGTGGTCGGCTTGACCGACAGCGCCGGCCAGACCGGGTCTGACACACGGGCAAGCGTTGTGCACGTGGACGGAAGCCTGCCGGTGTCGGCGATCACCTCGCCGGCCAACGGCGCGGCCCTGCCCACGCTGACCGGCATCAGCGGGACGGCGAACGATCCGGGCGGCGCAACAGCGACGGGTCTTGCATCGGTGGGCGTGTCACTGCATGCCAACGACGGACCATTCAGCAGTAAGTACTGGAACGGCAGCGCGTGGGATGTGGCGGCGACTTTCCTCGCGACGGACAACGCGCCCGTGTGGACGCTGGCGGCTGCCCTCCCGACGGGCGCCAGCCTGCCAGAGGGAAGCTACACCGTCTGCTCGCGGGCGATAGACGGCGCCTCCAACACACAGGCGCCGCTGAGCTGCAACACGTTCACTATTGAAAATCCGCCATACGTTCACGCTGCGGCGCCGGATGGCATGGCCAAGGTTTCTCGCACGCGGGACGTCGTCACCGTCACCTTCAGCGAGGCCATGTTCAGTGACACCGCTGGGACGGTCCCGCTGAGCGCAGCCGACTACGGCACACGCATCCGCGTCGAGTCCGGTAGCGCCGGCGGTGCGCTGGTGGCGGGCACGGGTAGCTACAACGCGACAACCTTCACGTATACCGTCACGCTGACTCCCGACGGAACCGGCGCGACGCTGGCTGAGAACACGCTCTACGTGGTCAACATCCTGGGCGGCCCGCCCGGCGTGCGCGACAGCCGCGGCAACGTGCTCGCAGATGGCGCCGGCGCCGCGATTCCACGGGACGTGAGCCACACCTTCAACACGCCCAATCCGACGATCGCGCCGTGGACTCCGCCGAGCGGTGCCGGAGTGCGAGCGCCATCGGCGAGTTCGCGCCGCGACGTCGCAGCCAGCGCCATCGGCGGACAATTCTACGTAGTGGGTGGTCAGGTGCCAGGGGGCACGACGGCGACGGCGGCCAACGAGTCCTACGACCCGATGACTGACACGTGGACGAGCCGGGCGCCCATGCCGACAGCGCGGTACGGCCTTGCGGCCGCGGTGTATGCCGATAAGCTGTATGTCTTTGGTGGTGCAAACACAGCCGGCACGTTGAAGACAGTCGAGGCCTTCAACCCGGCCACCAACACGTGGAGTACCGAAACGCCCCTGCCTACCGCACTGAAGTATCTCGCGGCGGCGGAGATGAACGGGCTCCTGTACGTGGTTGGCGGCACCAATGTCAGCAACGCCCAGCAGAGCGCGCTCTACGCATATGACCCGATTGCCAAGACGTGGACGACGCGCGCGCCCATGCCAGCCGCCGGCGCGTATCCGACAGGTGCGCGCAACAAGCTGACCCTGACGACCGCTAATGGTCGCCTGTGGGCCATTGGCGGAGCCGGCGGCCAGGGCACCCACGTGCAGCTGTACAACCCGGCTGCCAACGCGTGGACCGAGGCGCCAAACCTGCCCGCGAAGCGGTCGCTGCACGGCACGTCGGTGCTGAACGGTTACCTGTACGTTGCCGGAGGCCTGGACGCGACCACGGCCCAGCCAACTGACACCGTGTATGTGTACGATCCGCTGCTCGGGACGGGCGGGTCATGGCGCACAGCGACCCCGCTGCCAGAAGCACGCGCCGCATTTGGCGGGCAGGTCGCCGTGGTTGATACGCTGCCGGAGCCCGCCCGGTCGGGCATCCTGGTAGCCGCTGGCGCGGTGGGCGCCACGTCCACCGTAACGAACAGCCTGACTGTCGGAAGCAACTAGAGCGATGTCTGGACAGCTGGGCCTCAACTCCCTCACAGCGGGCACCCTCGGGAGGTTGCAGCGCAGCGACAGCGCATTGTCCGAGTCGATCCGGAAGCTCAGCTCTGGCCTCCGTATTACGCAGGCGGCCGATGACGCCGCGGGACTCAGCATGGCCGTGCGGCTGCGGGCTCAGGTGCGCGGCTGGCAGATGGGGCAGCGCAACGCGCAGGACATGACCTCGCTGCTGCAGACGGCCGACGGTGCGATGGGCGACGTTACCGCGCAGGTTCAGCGCATCCGCGAGCTGGCCGTCCAGGCAGCCAACGGCACGCAGAGCACCGCCGATCGGCAGGCGATTCAGCAGGAGATTGCATCGCTGCAGGGAGCAGTCCAGGCCACCGTTGACGGCGCCGAATTCAACGGGATCAAACTGCTGGGCGGGCAGTTGGCTACCCCCGCTCCGACGGTTGACGTTACGGGTATCCTGGGCGGTGTCTCCGGCAACGGCACCAGTAGCACCGCGTCGGGTACCTACCAGATCAAAGTAACCCAGGCGCCCAGGCGCGCCGCGGTGGTCGGCGACCAACCTGTTACGACGATCGCCAGTGGGCCTGTGCAGATGACGATCAGCGGTGCCATCGGATCCAAGACCCTCACGTTCAACACCGGCGACAGCCCCGCGACGATGGTGGCGACGATCAACGCCCAGAGCGCTACGACCGGCGTCCAGGCGCTGATCACCGACGCCACCACGACGTACGACGATGGCACGCAAGTGGACCCGTTCGGCGATGGCTATCTGTACCTGCGTACGGTGCAAGCGGGATCCGGCGCCACCGTCACCGTCTCGACAACAGGCGATGCGGGCAACGACCATACTGGATTTGGTCTGGCGCCCGTCTCCAACACCGGCCAGGACCTGCAAGGCGAAATCAACGGCGTCCCAGCCACCGCCGCGAGCGGCGGCGCGGGCTTCACGCTCACGGCGGGCCCAGCTGCCGGCGGAGCCAACGGGTTGACCGTGACACTGCAGAACCCGCCGGCCGGCGCCTTCCAGGCCGCCCTTCAGGGCGGGACGTATCCGGCGCCTGGCGTGACCCTGGGCAACATCACGGTGACCGCCTTTGCACCAACCGTGGTGGACCTCCAGCTGCAGGCGATGACCGGACCCTCGGCGGCACACCTTCGCACGATTGACATCGCCGCGTTGACCGTCGGCGCTGTCTCGATCGGCGGCGCCGGCACGCTGGGCAGTATCGACGTCACAACAGAGGCGGGCGCGGCCGCTGCCATAGCTCTAGCCGACGCGGCACTGGTGCAACTCGCGGCAGCGCGCGGGAAGGTTGGCGCGTCAACGCGTGGAATGGAGTCAGCGCTGACGCGCGCGTCCGATGCCGAGCTGAACCACATCGCCGCGGTGTCCCGCATCGAGGACGCCGACATCGCCAGTGAACTGTCGAGCCTGGTTCGGGCGCACGTCCTCCAGCAGGCAGGCCTGGCGGTTCTGGCGCAAGCAAACGTCCTGGCCAGCTCCGTCCTGGACCTCCTCCGCCCCGCAGCCGCACTCGGCGACGCACAATCCCTTTATCAACCATCTCAAGTTTGATATGAATGTCGGTGCAGTAGGGAGCGAGCGCAGCGACGCGGGTCTGCACCCTAGCTGCCGCATCAGGTCGCTGATCGCTGACGCCTGCCAGCCAGGTACTTCTGGCGCCCAAAGTCGGGCGTCGCTTCTCTACTGAGGTTGTAGGCCGCGGTCGCACACTTCGCCGATGGCAGTGGCGACAGCCGGCTTGGCAAATAACCGTGATTCGATCCTGGCGCGGCTGAGCCGCTATTCGGATCTGGTGTTGGCCGCGGCGGTGTGCGCCGTGGTCGGCATGATGATCGTCCCGCTGCCGGAGTGGCTGCTGGATCTGCTGATCATCACCAATCTCAGCCTGGGGCTGGTGATGCTCATGGTGGCCGTCTACGCCCGTGATGCGCTGCAGTTCTCGGTCTTCCCCAGCCTGTTGCTGCTGACCACTCTGTTCCGTCTCGGCCTGGACATCTCAGCCACACGCCTCATCCTCCTGCAGGCCCACGCCGGCCAGGTGGTCACCGCGTTCGGCAACTTCGTCGTCGGCGGCAACTTCGTCGTCGGCGTGGTCGTGTTCCTGATCCTGATCGTCGTCAACTTCGTCGTCATCACCAACGGCGCCGGCCGCGTCGCCGAAGTCGCGGCGCGCTTCACCCTGGACGCCATGCCTGGCAAGCAGATGGCCATCGACGCCGAGCTGAACGCCGGCGCGATCAACGAGGAAACAGCCAGGACACGTCGACGCGCGATTCAGCAGGAAGCGGACTTCTATGGCGCGATGGACGGCGCTTCGAAGTTCGTCAAGGGCGACGCTATGGCCGCGATCATCATCATGATCATCAACATCGTCGGCGGCTTCGTCATCGGCGTCATCCAGCTCAAGATGCAGATGGGCGACGCGCTGGGCGCTTACACGCTGCTGACCGTCGGCGAAGGGCTCACCTCGCAGATCCCGGCGCTACTGATCTCCACGGCGACGGGCATGATCGTCACCCGCGCCGCCTCCGAGCCTGACAGCAATCTGGGCAAGGACGTCACGAACCAGCTGTTCAGCAATCCACGCGTCCTGGCAATCGTCGGCGCGCTCTTGCTGCTGATGTCTCTTGTCCCGGGCCTGCCCAAGATCCCGTTCATCGCCATCGGGATGATGATGCTCGGTGGCGCTCAACTGCTGAGGAAAAACGCCAAGCAGCAAGCTGCTACAGCCGCGACCGCAAGCAATGCGCCCGCCTTAGCCCAAGAGCCCGAGAGCCTGAGCCACCTGCTGCATGTCGATCCGATCAGCATCGAGATCGGCTACGGCCTGATCACGCTGGCGGACGCCGACAGTGGTGGCAACCTGCTCAGCCGAGTAACCCTGATTCGCCGCCAGATCGCGACGGATATGGGACTCGTGGTGCCCACGATTCGCATCCGCGACGACCTGCAGCTCCCCGCCGATACCTACGTGGTGCATCTGCGGGGCGTAGAGGTCGCGCGGGGTGAGCTACGTGCGAAGAAGCTGCTGGCGATGAATCCAGGCACCGCCGATACATCGGCTGGCGAGCTGGAGGGCATTCCCGCCGTAGAGCCGGCGTTTGGTCTACCTGCCCGCTGGATTGCGCCAGAGCTGCGCGATCACGCCGAGGTGCTCGGCTACACGGTGGTCGACCCGACATCGGTGATCACGACACACCTGTCCGAGGTGATTCGCCAGCACGCGCCGTCGATTCTCAGCCGTCAGGACGTCCAGGCACTGCTCGACGGAGTCAAGGACGAGCATCCTGCCCTCGTCGGCGAGCTGGTGCCCGATCTGTTGAGCATCGGCGAAGTGCAAAAAGTGCTGCAGCATCTGTTGAGCGAACGCATCACGATACGCGACCTCGTCACGATCCTCGAGTCGCTGGCGGACACCGCCCGCACGACTCGTGACCCAGATCAGCTCGGCGAGCGTGTACGCCAGGCCCTCGGGCGGGCAATTTCACGGCAGAACCTCGGGCTCGACGGCCGCCTATCGGTGTTGACGCTCTCGCCCACCTGGCAGCAGTCGCTAGCCGGCGCGCTGCAAACGACCGAGTCCGGCGGCTCGATCTTGTTGATGGACGCGCCCACCGGCAACAAGCTGATCCAGGCACTGTCGAGGGAGATGGAGCGCGTGGCCGCGCTCGGCCACAACCCGATCCTGCTGTGTCCGGCTCGTCTGCGGCTGGCGCTGCGACGGTTCATCGAGCGGTCACTCAACGCGTTGACGATCGTGTCGTACAGCGAGGTGGCCCCACAGATCGAAGTTACGACACTGGGTGTGGTCGGCGATGCCGCAAGTATCTGAGCTGCTGACGATCGGTCAGCGCCTTGAACTCGGGGTCGGGACAGACGAGGTTCAATGGTTCCCGACTCGCCTCGAAGACCACGAGGGCCGGGGCGGGCTGACGGTGGCCTGGCCGACCGATCGCGATCGGCGCCTCATCCCGGTCGCCAACGGTCAGACGCTCGAGCTGGCGTGGTCGTCGCGTGATGCGCTGTATTCCGCCACGGTCGAGGTTCATCGCGGGTCGACTGGCGGCGTACCCCACCTGAGGCTGGAAGTCCGAGGGTCCTGGCGCAGGACGCAGCGCCGAAATGCAGTACGCATCAGCGTGGCGATCCGCCCACGAATCGCCGATCTTGTCTGTGGTAACGCACGCCGCAGCCTGCGCCTCGGGTTGACCAACATCAGCGCGACCGGCGTCCAGGTCCGTTCCAAGGATGAGCTGCGGCGTGGCGACCTGATCGACATCGCCTTCAACCTTATGGGCGTTGATCAGGAGGTTCACCTGCAGGCGCGTGTGCGACGTCTTCAACGCAATGAGCGCGTTTGGGACGCTGGCTGCGAGTTCGAAGGGGTCTCGGATCGACTTGCTCAGCGCATCGTGCAGTTCATCTTTGCGCAGCAGCGGCTCGCGGCTCACGCGCGGCGGAGCCAGGCGTGAAGCCCGGTCGAGTACGTGTCGTCGACGACACGGTCATGACCTGGGCTCACCGGCTCGTCTGGGCCATCTGTCTGGGCGTGTACATGACCGTGTTTATCGGTGGGATTCTGGCTGGCGGTTCGGAGTTGGTAACGCTGGGCCGCGCAATCGGCTTCACCCTTGTCGCGGCCGTGCTGGCTCGCATCGGCCTCGCCCTGCTCGATGGGGCCACTCTGCCAGTCGAACAGGGTCGATTGGCTGACGAAGAAGGGCCTCTCGGCTCTCTGGTTGAACCGGTCTCGTCGACTAATGTGGCCGAGCAAGTCGAAGGGGCCGAAGTGGCCTGATGGCGAAAGGTAGGGAATCGAGTTACGCATGGATGGAGCCATGGCCGCAACACTGACGAAGGCTGCATCCCCGCAGCAGTACCCCCACACGCCCGAGGACCTGCGCAAGGAGCCGAACTATCCCATCTGGGTGCGGCTCCGAGCAGGTGATCGGGCGGCACGGGATGAGCTCGTGGTTCGCTATGCGCCGCTCGTCAAGTACGTGATCGGGCGCATGGCGATCAGTCTGCCCGCGGCCATGGATTCGGACGATGTCCTCTCGGCCGGGACGGTTGGTCTGTTGCACGCCATCGACCGCTTCGATCCTGACCAGGGTGTCCGCTTCGAGACGTACGCGCTGCAGCGCATCCGCGGCGCCATCATCGATACGATTCGCTCGCTGAGCCCACTTTCTCGCGGGGCGGGTCGTCGAGCGCGGCTGCTCGAGGAGACCGCGGCGATGCTGGCCCAACAGCTGGGCCGTGCGCCGACGCAGGACGAGCTGGCGCGCGAGCTGGGCGTCGATCAGGCCGAGCTGGGGCGCATGCTGCTCGAATCGGCCCACGTCATTGTCTCGCTCGACGGCACTGGCTCAGCAGGCGACGACGACGGTGAAGTCCAGTCGCTGCGCGATCTGCTGCACGATGCAGACGAGGCCGGTACGGACGAGGTGGTCGAGGAGAACGAGCTGATCGATCGGCTCAGCTCGGCGATTGACTCGCTGCCGCCGCGCGATCGGCTCGTCCTGAACCTCTACTACCACGAGGAGCTGACGCTCAAAGAGATCAGCCGTGTCATTGAGGTGTCCGAGTCGCGTGTCAGCCAGATCCACACCGCGGCTGTGATGAAGCTGCGGGCGCTGCTGCGGACCACGCAGCTCGCCAAAGCCGCCTGAGGGAGCCGACGTGCAGCGTCTGGCAGCGCTCTTCCCGGCCGTCACCTCGCTGTTTTCGAGCGGCATCGCTCGTTCGCGGTCGACAGACGTTCCTACCCCTGAAGGGTACCTTTCGGCTTGCGCATGCGAGCGAGCGATGCGACCGGTCGCTCTCAGACAGAGGATCGCCGTAGCGATTGTCAGTGTCGTGATCGGCGTGACGCTGCTGGCCCAGGTTGCGCTGGCCGACGCGACGCCAGTTCAGCTCATCCTGATGTACATGCCCAATGTGTCGAACACGGGCAGCTCCGCTGCGAGTGGCATCGCCGAGCTGGTCATGCCGGAGGGTGAGTTTCGCATCAATACCGCCGACCTGCGACGCCTCGATGGTGATAAGCAGTACGTCGCGTGGGTAATCAACACCAGCACGAACGAGTTCCAGCGTCTGGGCGCCTTCAACACCGCTGAGTCCACCGGATCCCTGCACTACGAGAACGTCCTGCCGGATGCGATTCCGAACAAGCACTGGAATCTGCTCATCATTACCGTCGAGGACAGCCCGACGCCCGCTCGGCCAAGCTCCAGACACAGCATCGCGGGTGTGTTTCCGGGTCCCGACAACGCGCCACTGCCTGGTGTTCTGCCCAATACCGGCGGTGACGAGCTATCAGCCGTCAGCTATCAGCTCTCAGCTGTCAATCGGGCCGAGTGGCTGGCCGCGTCGGTACTTGCCGCTCTCACGCTGACCGTCACTTTTGGCTCAGGATACGTGGTGGCACGCAGGCGAGCCCTTCGCCAGTGACTGCTGATGGCTAACCGCTCATGATCCGAGGTATTTACACCGCCGCGGCTGGATTGGCGACTGCCCGGCTCCGTCTGGGCGTCGTGTCCAACAACGTGGCCAACGCGGCGACGCCTGGCTATAAGCAGGACCAGCTGCCCGACGAAGTCGGCAAGACCATCAACCTGCAGCGTTGGGCTGTCGATGCTCAGGGCCGTCCCGTCGGCACCATCACGCTTGGTCCGCAGGTTGGCGTCTCGCAGCTCGATCTCACAGCCGGACCACTCCAGGAGACAAGCAACCCGCTCGACGTGGCGATCGCCGGGACCGGTTTCTTCAGCGTTCAGCGCGCGGACGGCACGCTCGCCTATACGCGCGACGGCGGCTTTCACGCCGACGTCGATGGTTCTCTTCGTGCCCGCGATGGATCGGCCGTGCTCGATGCCGCTGGTCAGTCGATTCAGCTTCCAGCGGGAACCGATGTGTCAGTCGCCGCTGATGGCTCAATCCTGGCGGGCGGCACCAGCGTGGCCCAGTTGCAGATCGTCGACTTTCCCGCCGGCGCGCAGTTGAACAAGGTCGGCAACGGGATGTTCACCGCGCCTGCAGGCGTTCAAGCGCAGCCGGCAAACGGCGTACAGCTCTATCAGGGCTATCTGGAAGGGTCGAACGTTGATATGACCGAGGCGATGGTCTCGACAATGAACCTGGTGCGCGCGTATGAAGCCAATCAGAAGCTGCTCCAGATGCAGGACGAAACGCTCAAGGCCACCGTCAACGAGGTCGGCAGGGCGTAACGATGGAAATCTCGCAGCGCATCGCCGTCACGGGCATGCTGGCCAGCCAGCGCCAGCTCGACGTCGTGTCCAACAACCTGGCTAACGCCAACTCGACTGGCTTCAAGCGCGCCGTAGCGCACACGACCGATGTCGGCTATCAAGCTGGCCTGACGGCGCCGGTCGGCCCAGGCGGTCTCGACGTGCATCTGATGGGCATCGGGCAGGGCACACAACTGGCAGACATCACGCATGAGTTCATGCCAGGGACGCTCCAGGCGACGGGTAACCCGCTTGACGTTGCCCTCGAGGGTGACGGCTTTTTCCAGGTCACGATGCCCGACGCTTCGACGGGCTACACTCGCGATGGCTCGTTCAACGTGGACAGCACTGGTCGTCTCGTAACGAGCGGTGGGCTCCCGCTCCAATCGAACGCGGCTACGGACCTTGTGGTTCCAGCGGGGGCGATCGACGCTCGATTGGACGACGCGGGTCAGCTCATCGCCACGGATGCAACTGGCACGGATCAGGTCGTAGGCCGCCTTGCTATGGCGCAGTTCGCGAACAACGCTGGGCTGCAAGCCAATGGCCAGAACCTGTGGACGCCTACGGCCGCCTCAGGTACGGCCAATCCCGTGAATCAAGCCGCGGCGAACGCACCATTGGTCGTGGCCGGCGCGCTCGAAGGCTCCAACGTCGAAATGGCCGACGAATTCACACGTTTGATCCAGGCGCAGCGGGGATACCAGCTGAACGCCAAAGTCGTCCAGGCCTGGGACGACGTGGAGCGCATGGCCAACGAGCTGAAAAGCTCATGAGCAGGACTAAGGTACTGGTTCGCACCAGTGTAGACGTGAAGGATCACCCCTGTAGAAACGCAAGGTGGCGGCCGATACTGATTACAACCGGGTACGGACGTACTTCCGCCGTCAGTACCCCGGTACCCGACCAGCCCACTATGACGCCCCTCGGAGGATCCCACAGCTAATGAATCTCGAACGACTCGGAGCGCATGAGGCCGCCCGCGCTTACGTACAGCAGACGGAGGTCAACCGCTCCGCCGCGCCAGCCCGCCCCGAAAACGCCGACAAGTCACGCACCCGCGCTAACAGCCGCCGCGACACGGTCACTCTGTCGGACAACGCTCGCGTTCTTGCGTCCGCCCGTGAGGTAGTTCAGCAAGCACCCGACGTGCGCGAGCAGAAAGTTGCCGATATCAAGCAGCGCGTCGCCGACGGCACGTACTCCGTTCCGTCGCACGTGCTCGCCCGCAAGATGCTCACGACTGAGCAGAACTAGGACCGACCTACCAGATGAGCTCTTCCGCTGACGCCAGCCGCACCACACTCGAAGCAGCCCTCAGGGACGTCCACGCGACGCTTGTCGGGTTGCTCGAAGCTGCGGGCGAGCAGCGAGCCGCGCTCGAGTCGCGTGACCGCGAGCGCCTGGAGGCCGTGAGCGCGCGCCAGGAAAGTCTCACGTTGCGCCTCGAACACGCGGAGCGTGTGCGGATGACGTGCATGCCGGCGGCCAGTCTGGAGGAGAGCATCGCGCTTCTTCCTGCAGAACCGGGTAGGCGCATCGCCCGATTGACCGCGGCGATCCGTCAATCGGTTCTGGACTTGCGCGAGCAGCACGCGCGTAATGCTGCGCTGCTCCAGCGCAGTCTCGAGCTGACAGGCCACACTTTGCAGTTTCTGCAGCGTCTGGTGCTGGGCCAGCCGCCGACGTATTCGCCGAGCGGACTCGCGGG
Organism: Chloroflexota bacterium; assembly: GCA_005883405.1. Taxonomy (GTDB): domain Bacteria; phylum Chloroflexota; class UBA6077; order UBA6077; family CF-72; genus CF-72. Next base: position 19,303 of record VBGG01000105.1, read on the forward strand.
CATGAGCCATAGCCTCGTGCTGGACGGTCGCGCATGACCTCGCCCTTTTTCGGACTCGAAATCGGCTTACGTGGTCTGCGGACCTGGCAGACCATGGTGAATATCACCAACAACAACATTGCCAACGCCGACACGCCGGGTTACAGCCGCCAATCGGGACAGGTCCAGTCGACACCGTCGTATCCGGCGCCGAGTTTCAACGCGATTGGCAAACCGGGTCAGCTGGGTACCGGAGTCGAGGTAGCGTCGATCACGCGTGCACGAGACATCTTCATCGACGCGCAGATCCGGTCTCAGAAGAGCATCGAGGGGAGCTGGGATACCAAACGCGACGCGCTCAGCCAGGTCGAAGCGATTGTCAACGAACCTTCCTCGAGTGGACTCAGCTCGCTGCTGACCAAGTACTGGAACAGTTGGCAGGACGTCGCCAATAACCCGGCTGACAGCGCCGTGCGCGCCAATCTCGTCGAGCAGGGCGTCTCCCTGGCGTCTTCATTCCAGAACCTGCACAACCAGCTCCAGCAGCAGCAACGCGATCTGGATGGTCAGGTGGTGTACGCCGTCGATCAGGTCAACACCTTCGCGCAGCAGATTGCGTCCATCAATCAGCAGATCGGGCACGTCGAATTCGATGGGACACACGCCAACGATCTGCGCGATCAGCGCGATCTGCTCCTCGACCAACTGAGCCAGTTCGCCAAGATCAGCTACGTTGAATCGCCGGGCGGAATGGTGAGCGTCTACCTGGGCGGTCGGCAACTGGTGGATCGGGACGTCGCCAATGCGTTGACTACCGCAGTGCCTGGCGGACAGACGTGGACACAGATTCAGTGGAAGTCGGACGGTCAGGCGGCTTCGATCACCGACGGCACAATCAAAGGCATGCTCGATAGTCGAGACACCATTCTTCAGGGCCGCATGAATGACCTGGACGTGCTTGCTACACGGGTGGTCAACTCGGTCAACAGCGTTCACAGCTCGGGCGTTGGGCTGGATGGCGTCGGTGGCCGCAATTTCTTCGTGGGCACCGGAGCCGGCGACATGGCCGTCGACAGTGCGCTGACTGGACCAGGTGGAGCTGAGAAGGTGGCGGCCGCGCGGATGTATCCAGACACGACGTCATCGACTGGATATTCGTTCGCGCGCGGCGACAGCAGCAACGCGGTCGCGTTGGCGCAGCTTGAGAGTACGATCACTCAGGCCAGTACCAGCAGTGGACTGCAGCCGGGGACGAACCTCGGAGGCGTCACCATACTCGGCGTGGACCTCGCTCGAGCGGCTGTCAACTCCAGCATCTCGATGAGCGTGCCGGCGGGATCCTCAACTGTCACATTCACCAGCAGCGCCGGGGCCTCGGCCACCGGCGCCTTGACAGTCGGTACTGATGCCAGTGGTAATCAGGTGGTAACCGTCGAAGGCACCAGCCTCGGTGTACGCCTCACGCTCGTCGCGCCATCGTCGATGAGTTTGAGCTCGGTACTGGCGCCGTTAAACGGCCAATCGGTTGCCGCTGCATCCAGGCCAAGCACGATCGGCGACCAGTATGGGCAGCAAATCGCGGCGCTTGGCGTCGACTCCAAAGCGGCTCAGAACCAGGCCCAGAACCAGCAAGTGCTGGTCTCGCAGTTGCAAAAGCAGCGCGAGCAGACAAGTGGTGTCTCGTTGGACGAAGAGTCGACCCATCTGATTGAGTACCAGCGTGCGTATCAGGCCGCCGCGCGCGTGATTACCACCGCCGACGAGATGCTGAACACGCTCATCAACGGTACCGGCCTGGTAGGCCGCGGCTAGGTGTCGGAGGAATTATGCGCATTACCCGCGGGATGATGATCGATACCACGCTGGCGAACATCCAGCGGAACCAGGAACGCACCTCGCTCCTCCAGAGCCAGCTCACCTCCGGCTCGCGTATCACCAAGCCGTCGGACGACCCGACCGGCGCGGCGCATGCGCTGAGCTTTCAGGAAGGGCTGGACACCACCGAGCAGTACCTGACCAACATCGATCAGGCCAAATCGTGGCTCAATACCACCGATTCAGCACTGGATGCGGTTACGACCACTCTACATCGGGCGCGCGAGCTGGCTGTGCAGGCCAGCAACGACACCTTCGACGCCCAGGACCGGGCTGCCATGCAGGCCGAGATTACGCAGCTCCAGACACACACGCTGGATCTGTCGCATGCCAAGTTCGGTGCGTACTACCTGTTTGCTGGAACCCGCTTTGACCAGCCCGGGTACGTGCAGGCCAATCCGTCGACTACGCCGGGCGCCTACCAGGGCAACGCCGGCCAGGTGCAACGTGAAATCTCGCCTGGTGTGACGCTCGGCATCAACGCAGATGCGCAAACCACATTCGATCCGATCTTCACCGCGTTCAATCAGCTTCAGGCAGGGCTGACGGCGAACTCGTCCAGCCAGATCCAGGCGAGCATCGGCGCTCTGGATACGGCCATGAGTGCAATTGTCACCTCCCGCGCGCAGGCCGGCGCCAAGGTCAACCGTCTGGAAGCGCTTCAGCAGCGACTTAGCGACGTGAAGGTCAATCTCGCGGGCCTGCTGTCCAACGTCAAGGACGTCGACATGGCCGAGGCCATCACCAGCTTCTCGATGGCGCAGAATGTGCTGCAGGCCTCGCTGAAGGCTGGCGCGCAGGTCCTTCAGCCGAGCCTGCTCGATTACCTGAGATAGTTCCCCGGAGGGGGGACCCCTCGACGGGTGGCTCGACTCTCGCCTCGATTGAGCACAGCGCCGCGTCTCGTACGACAGCGACGTTCGACGTGTGTAGCTCTCGCGGCGCAGACTAGAAGTTCGGCCGACAAGCCGCTCTTCGGCACAGGTCGCAGGCGGCCGAACTTCTTTGACAGATTGGCCCAGGAACGCGGCCACCGAGATTTCGAGGCATTTCATACTTTTCGGCCGCGTTCCCAGAAGTTCGGCCGACAAGCCGCTCTTCGGCACAAGTCGCAGGCGGCCGAACTTCTTTGACAGATTGGCCTAGGAACGCGGCCACCGAGATTTCGAGGCATGTCATACTTTTCGGCCGCGTTCCCAGAAGCTCGGCCGACAAGCCGCTCTTCGGCACAGGTCGCAGGCGGCCGAACTTCTTTGACAGATTGGCCTAGGAACGCGCTCAAGCGCGATTGTGAGCCATGATTCCCGACGCCGTCGGAAGGTACTTTCGGCCCCTGAGGCCGGGACTCCAATCTCTATCGAAGAAGGTCCCCCCGGCCTAGAGTGCGTCCATGGATAATACTCCGTTGTCGGATACCGCGGCCCCGTCCGATTCGACCATCATGTTTCCCACCGGATTGGTCGGTTGCGAGAGCTGGAAACGTTTCCTGCTGCTGGTCGACGACGAAGAGGAGTTGCCGGTCGCGGTGCTCCGTTGTCTGGATGACCCCGATGTGGAGCTGATGGTCACAGATCCGAATCTCGCCCTGCCCGAGTACCGGGTGGATCTTTCGGAGGCTGATCGGGCCCTCATGCAGCTGGCGGAAGACGAGCAGCCGCAGCTGTTTTGCACGCTCAGCATCGACCAGGATGGCTCGGTCACCGCGAACCTGCTAGGTCCGCTGGCGATCAATGCTCGCGCCCGCCGCGGCAAACAGCTGGTGCTGGCGGATTCTCAGTACTCGAGCCGCCACCTGGTCGCGCGCGTGAGCGTGAACGATACCTGCAGCGATGAAGGTGGGTCATGCTCGTCCTGACGCGCAAACCAGAACAGAGCCTCGTCTTCGGCGACAACATCATCGTGACGGTGCTTGCGATCGAGGGTGACCGTGTCAAGCTGGGCATTCAGGCGCCACGCGATGTCGCTGTGCTGCGCCAGGAGGTTCAGGCGCAGGTGCAGGCCGCCAACAAGCAGGCCGCCGCACAGAAAGTGAACCCTCGAACCATTGCAGAGGCTCTGCGGCGGCGATCCACACCGCCCAGTTCATAGCCCGATTCAACAGATGCCCCGCAAGGTGAGCCCCACGATCGCGCTGTGCGTTGTGGCGCGCAAAGATGAGGAAGACCTCATCGATGAGTGCCTTGCGAGCGCGCGCCCGTTTGTCGACGAAGTCGTCGTGGAGTTCAGCTCAGTCGACGATGTCGCTGCTGCGCGAAATGCTGCAGTCAGCGCCGCCAGGGCTGACTGGGTGCTCATGCTGGATGCTGGCGAACGCCTCGATCCAGCTAGCGGGCCCGACCTGCGGCGGCTGGCTCGCCGCCTGCCCGCCGGGGCACACGGCTACTCCTTCCGCCTGCGCCGCGGACGCGACGTGCCCATCGACGAGCTTGCTGCACGCTTCTTTCTGAGGCGTCTGGGTCTGGTCTGGCGGGGCGAGGTCCATGAGGAGCTCGTGTGTGAGCAGGCGCCGGAGTCGACCGTTTTTGTAGACGCCGAGTCAGATGGTGTGATCCATCGCGTGGTCGCTCGACCGCTAAAGGAAGCGCACGGCCTGATCGAGCAAGCGCTCGCCCGCGATCCTGACGATGTTCGGTTGCGCTACTACTTGGGCGAAAGCCACCTGCGTGACGGCCAACCCCGCGAAGCCGCCGCGTGCTTCAAGACGTGCTTGCTCACGCCTGATCGGCTGCCGCGCCCGCTCCTGGTAGACGCTTTTGCCACCTGGCTGGAAGCGCTGATAACACTTGGCGACGTTCGCAACATCGAGCGCGTCGCCCGGCGTGGCGAGGCCGCTCAGGCCCTGTCGCCTGCCGCACGGGAGATGCTGGCCGACTACAACGAACGCCGCGGGCGCCTGACTGAGGCTCGCCGCCAGCTGGTTCTGGCGCTTGATCCGCGTGTCAGTCCATTTGGATTGGTGCGGCCGGAGGGCGTGGGTGGCTGGCGGACGCGGCTGCATCTGGCCCTCGTGGACGAGCAGCTCGGGCTCGTGGAGCAGGCGCTCCAGGATCTTTCAAGAGCGACGGACGAGCTCCCCGACGAGCACCAGTTCAATGTCGCTGTGCTGGGAGCTCGCATTGCTGCCCGGCGCGGCGCGAGCGTTGCCCGTCCGTGGTTTGAGCGTGCGGCTGCGTGCGCACCCGATAGCCTTGACGCTCATGCTGCGCTCCTGGAGCTGCGGCTGGCGATACCCGAGCTGATCGACACCACGACCGACGACTCGTTTAGCGCACTGGATCGCGACCTCGCGAACCAGGAGTGGCAGGCGGCGTACGACGCCGCGATGCGGTTGCCGCTGGAAGACCTGGCCGCGCTCGCGCGCGTGCTGTATCTAGCGGGCTGCTTGCGCGAACGAGGCGCGGCTGACGCTGCGCTCGATCTCCTGGATCGTGCGCTGGATGCGCACCCGCGTACCCGGCCGGTGTACTGGCTGCTGACTTCGGTGTTGATCGACCTGGACCGCTACGCGGATGCCCAGATCGCACTCGAGGTGCTGCAGCTGCTTGGCCGCGAAGCGGCGCAACTACCCGAGCTCCAGTCAGCGCTCGCTGCCTGAGCATTCGCCTCTCCCTCTGGGAGAGGCCGCGCGAAGCGCGGGTGAGGGGTGCCTACGAGCACGAACGCTTGGGCTCCTACGGACCCCTCACCCCAGCCCTCTCCCAGAGGGAGAGGGAGAAATAAAAAGGCCCCCGGCTCTCAGCCGGGGGCCTTTTCAATTTACTCCGTAGAGTGGTTAGCCTCGGAGCAGCGCCAGCACTCCACCAGGAGCCTGGTTGGCCTGCGCCAGGATGGCCTGGCCAGCCTGCTGGAGGATACCCGTCTTGGTCAAGTTCACCATCTCCGAAGCCATGTCAACGTCACGGATCCGGCTCTCAGCAGCAGTCATGTTCTCCTGCGTTACGCCGAGGTTGGCGATGGTGTGCTCCAGGCGGTTCTGGTAGGCGCCCAGCTGGCTCCGGTTGTTGGAAACATCCGACACCGCCTGGTCCAGGCTCAGGATCAGGTTCTGGGCGACTGCCGAGGTCAGCGTACCCGCCGTGCCCAGCGTGCCGGCGACCGCATTCAGGTTGGCGTAACCGCCGCCATTGCCGATCGCACTCGACTGCGAGTCGGTGATGGTGACCGACATCGTCTCGTTGGCGTTGGCGCCGATCTGCAGGCTCGCCGCGCCACCATTCGCGCTCGTGATGACCGTCTTGGTCGTCAGGTCGGTCGAGATGTTGGCGCCCGTACCGTTGACCGTGTCGACACCCGTCAGGGTGACCTTCACGCCCAGGTTACTGAAATTCAGCACCTGGTTCGGATTACCCGTCGCGGTGCTCATGTTGGCGACGGACACCGCCTGGGTGGTTGTGCCGTCCGACAGCTGCAGCACGCCAGCGCCGAGGTCAGTCATAGTGAACGTCTTGCTCTTGGCAGCAGCCGAGACGTCGATCTTGCTGACCACGATGCCGGTGGCGGTAGCCAGGGCGCCCGTTGCCAGCGTACCTGTACCTGCGTTCTGGGTCGATAGCGTGCCCTGGAGCAGCTTGGTGCCGTTGAACGAGGTCGTGGTGCCGATCCGATTGACCTCGGCGTTCAGCGCGCTGACTTCCAGACCGATCGCGTCACGGTCGCCCTGGCTCAGCGTATCGTTCGACGCCTGAACCCCCAGCTCACGCATACGCTGCAGGATCGAGTGCACCTCATTCAGACCACCTTCAGCGGT
>VBGG01000565.1:0-1763 GCA_005883405.1 Chloroflexota bacterium
GAGACGGCCCAGGGCCGCAGTCCCGTCGTGTGCCGCGAGTTCAAAGTGATCGGCCCCGTGGTGGGCATCACCTCCTGGCGCTTGCCCAGTTGACGGTTCCGGGTTCCGCGTTCCGCGTTCCGCGTTCCGCGTTTTGCGGTTCCGGCTCGACGCGGAACCCAGAACCCGGAACCCGGAACCCGGAACGCAAACTCAGGCGGCAGTCTTGCGGCGGCCGCGCGCGGACTTCGGCTTCGCGGCCTTGGCGTCGGATTTCGCCTTCCCGTCCCGGCGCGTTTCGCCGCCTTCTCGCGGCCCTTCGGAAGCGCCGCCCTTGCGCTTCTGCGCCTGCTCGATGCTCGCCCGCAGCGCCTCCATCAAGTCGGTCACTGGCGCGGCGGTTTCGCCCTCGGGCACTACCACCTCGCGACCCTGCGTCTTGCTCTCGATCAGCTCGAGCAGCGCCTCACGGTAATGGTCGTGGTATTTGGAGGGATCGAACCGCTCCTTGAGCGCGTCGACCAGCGTGCCAGCTACCTGTAGCTCACGCTCGTTGACCAGCACGTCTGGCAGGCTCAGCTCGCGCTCGCGAATCTCGTCGGGGTAGTGCAGCGTCTCGAGCACGAGGGTCGAGTCGACCGGCCGCAGCGCACACAGGCTCTCCTTGTTGCGCAGGGCGATCGTCGCCACGCCCATCACGCCCTTCTGATCCAGCACCTTCATCAGCAGCGCGTATGGCTTGAGCCCGGTCTCCTCGGGTTCCAGGTAGTAGCTCTTCTCGTAGTACATCGGGTCGATCTCGCTGGAGGTGACGAACGCGGACAGCTCGATGGTGTGCTTGGATGGCAGCGGCAGCTTTTCGAGGTCCTCGTCGGTGATCTCGACGTACTGGTCCTTGCTGATCTCGTACGCCTTCACCAGCTCGTCTTGTTGGACTTCACGGTCCTCAGCAACGCACCAGCGCTTGAAGTTGATGCGGCTGTGGTCGGGCTGGTGCAGCAGGTGGAAGCGCACGTCCTTGTCCTGGGTGGCGGGAAGCAGGCGCACAGGGATGCTCACCATCCCGAAGGTGATCACGCCTGTCCAGATCGAGCGCGGTGGCACAACAGCACCTCCTGTCCCGGCAACGTACTCTTTGTACGCCCCAGCGCAAGATGCGCGCCGCCTGAAATAAATCGCCAGCGCCGCGGGTGCTGCATGCTAGAACAAACGTTCCATAGGCATGGGGACGAGGAAGCCGTACGGGCGCGAGCCCTGGTCGTTTGAAGCGCTAGCTGTCGCGGTCGCGCAGAACTACTCGATCGCGGGCGTGCTGCGCCAGCTTGGGACCACCGTCTCCGGCAGCAGCTACCGTTGGGTACACCGCCTGATCGACAAGTACAGCCTCGACACCTCGCACTGGCTGGGCGAGGCCTACCTGCGTGGCAAGCACCACTCGTGGACGCCGAGCATCCCCTTGTCCGAGGTCCTGGTCGAGCAGAGCACGTACGCCGATCGCAACGCCCTGAAGCGGCGCCTGGTAAAGGAGGGCCTCCTGGCCTACGTCTGCGCCGACTGCGGAATCTCAGACTGGCGGGGTCGCCCGCTCGTCCTTCATCTAGACCACCGCAACGGCGTAGGCGACGACCATCGCCTCGAGAACATTCGCCTCTTGTGCCCGAACTGCCACTCGCAGACAGACACCTACTGCGGCAAAAACACCGCCCGCGCAAAGGCTGGTCGAAACGGTGCCGGGGGCGGGACTCGAACCCGCACGGGGTTTCCCCCAACGGTTTTTGAAACCG
>VBGG01000565.1:1873-4641 GCA_005883405.1 Chloroflexota bacterium
CACCGCGCCCAAACCGATCGAGGCCGGCAATTGCGCGCGGCCCTCGAGCGATGGGTCGATCCGCGCGGGCTGGTTGGCCGGCGCGTAGATCAGCGAGCGGATCTTGCCGTCTTGAACGACCGCCTCGACGCTGATGGTGAACCCGCCGCTGAAGCCGGAGCCACCATTGAAACCCTGGGGCGGCCGAACCTGCCCCTCGGCACCCGGCCCGCCCGCGCGCTCGGTCCACGTCACCCGATTGGCACTCGCCCGGCGATCCGAGACGACGACGAAGCGGGCCCGCGACGAGGTGCCGTCCAGAAACTTGCGGATCTCATCCCTGCCGGCGAAGGTCGTGTTGCGCTGGGTGATGGTCGCGTCGTCGGCGAAAAACGAGAGCGCCGCGTCGACATCGTGGCGATTGCGAGCCATCTCGAAGGCGGCGATTACAGAAGCCGGATCTGCCGTCGCCTGTGCCGTTGCCATGGACGCCACCACGCCGCTTACCACCAGGCCCGCGACGCCCGCGCCCAACGCAAGCCACAGCCTCAGCATCTATCTATCCGGCCAGTATAGGCCGCGTTTTGAAACGCGAGGCGAATCAGCCGCCGATCTGGCTCATCGAGCGCGAGGCGCGTTGGAACGCCGCACCCTCGTTGATCTTGTGCTTCAGCTCCTTGTGGCTGACTGCCTGGGTCAGGATGTCGGCCAGGTCGTCGTCGCTGGCGCCGGACCGCAGCGGCCCGCGCAGGTCCCACTCGTCAATCGAAAACAGGCACGTGCGGAGCTGCCCATCGGCAGTGAGTCGAATGCGATTGCATGTGCCGCAGAACGGCTGAGACACGGGGTTGATGAAGCCGATCTCGCCGATGCCGTCGCTGAACGTGAACCGCCGCGAGGTGCTGCTGGGTTCGGCCGGCACGGGCACCATGGGCATGAAGTCGCGCTCGATGATCGCCTTGATCTCGTTGCCGCTCAGCACACGCTCGCGCTGCCAGTTGCCGTCGGCATCGAGCGGCATGAACTCGATGAAGCGGATCACGTACGGCTTGCGGCGCGCCAGCTCCGCGAACGCGACCACTTCGACTTCGGTGAAATCGCGCATGGCGACGACGTTCACCTTGATCGGCGAGATGCTCGGATAGCGTTCGAGCTCTTCGAGACCGGCCAGGACTTCATCCAGCCCGCGACGGCGGGCGATCTGGTGGAAGCGGTCGTGCTGCAGTGTGTCCAGGCTGACGTTGATGCGCTTCAGGCCCGCCTCGGCCAGCGGTCGGGCCAACGAGCGCAACAGGAAGCCATTGGTGGTCAGGCTCAGGCTGCGCACTGGCAGGCGCGACACGCGCTCGACCAGCTCCGGGAGCCCAGGCCGCAGCGTCGGTTCACCGCCCGTCAGGCGGATCTCTTCGACCCCCAGCTCGACGGCCACCCTGGAGACGCGCTCGATCTCGTCAAACGTCAGTATGGTGTCGCGCTTGAGCCACTGCATACCCTCCTCGGGCATGCAGTAGACGCAGCGGAAGTTGCACCGGTCTGTGACCGAGATGCGCAGATCGCCGATGCGCCGACCGTAGCTGTCGATCAAACGCCGTGCACCACCCACGTGCCGAGGCTTGTTCACCACCAGCGACGCGGCCGGAACAAAGGTCTGCGGAGGATCAACGAGCAGGGTCATGCAGGGGTCAACGCCGTTCCAACGTGGACTTGTAGTATAGCCGTTGCGACAAGTTTGGTCAGCTTAGCAGGTTGTCGACAGCGCGTCGAGCGCCCGCCTGACCCAGGCCTGGATCTCAGCGTCTGCGCCGAGGGAGGCCATCTCGTCGGCCGCGTACCAGCCCACCTGATCGCTCTCGGCCAGTCGCGGGTCGACCTCGGCGGCCTGCACGTCGTCGGGATCGGGCAATGCGAAATAGACCAGGTCGACGTGCTGATGGCCCGCGTAGATGTTTTCGACCTGAATGCCGGCCGGCACGACCAGCTGGCGCGGCTCCTCGATGGGCAGGCCGCGGCCACCCACCAGCCGCGCGCGTATTCCTGTCTCCTCGAGCACCTCTCGCACGGCCGCCTCGTCGGGCAGCTCGTCGTCTTCGATGTGGCCGCCGGGCGGCAGCCACTTGCCGAGCTTGCGGTGGAAGTGCAGCAGGACGCGCCCGGCGTGGACCACGAAGACGGCAACGGTGAAGTGGCGCAGCACCCGACCCGGCTCGATTGGCGGATGCTCGGGCACGAATTTCAGGCCGCCTGGAGCCAGCCGAGCTCGATCAGCCGACGCTGTTGTGACAGGGTTTCGACGCCCTCGGCGACCACCGTCAGATTCAGCGTCGTGGCCAGCGCTACCACGCTGTGCACGATTGCCGCGTCCTGCAAGTCCTCGACGATGCCGTTGACGAACGAACGATCGATCTTGAGCGTTTGGATCGGAAAGCGCTTCAAGTACGCGAGCGATGAATAGCCCGTGCCGAAGTCGTCGATCGCCACGCCCACGCCGAGCGCGGCCAACGCGCCAAGGGTGGCGCTCGCTGCATCCACATCTTGCATGACCACGCTCTCAGTAATTTCGAGCTTCAGTGAGCGTGGGTCCACACCAGCCAGGTCGAGTGCCCGTTTGACGCCGTCGACGAGTGACGGTTGCTGAAATTGTCGGCCGGACAGGTTCACGTTCATCACCAATGGTCGAGAACCTGGGTGTGGCTGCCAACGCTGGCTTTGACGGCACGCCTCCTCGAGTACCCATTGCCCCAGACGAACGATCAGACCCGTCTCTTCGGCGACCGGAATGAATTCGCTCG
>VBGG01000568.1 GCA_005883405.1 Chloroflexota bacterium
CCCTGGCTGCAGCCCTCGTTGTAAAGAGTCGGGCCGTCAACCGTGGCCAGGTAGCGGCTGGTCGTGGTGGGCGGGGCCGCCCACGCGATGTCCTGGCCCCGCAGGGGAAGCGAGCCGGCCAAGAGCAGCACAGCCCCAAGCACCGCCAGCCACGGCAAGCGCGCTGCTGCCATCACTAACGAGCGTGCACGCGGGTCTGCGATCTGTCAAGACGAGCCGGTTTCGAAGTGCCGCTGGCTCGCCCGAAAGTTCCAAGTTCACGCCGCTACGTTACAGACCTGCTGATCGATCCGAGCGGATTGCAAGAGTTCTGAGCCGCGACAATGTGGCCATGAAATATGAACCGCGCAGCTTCGTCTAAATAGTTCGAGGTACCTGGCTCAGTGGCACTGCGGTGCGACGACACCGAAGATGAATTGGTCCGGCTTTCGCGTACCGGTGATTGCGATGCGTTCGGCCAACTGATCGAGCGCCACCGCGACCCGGTATATCGCCTGGCAGTGCGCCTGGTTGGCAGGAGCGTCGCCGAAGATATCATCCAGCAAGCGTGCCTCAAGGCATGGCTGGGCCTGCCTCAATTTCACGGCGAGGCAGCCTTCGGTACGTGGCTGTATCGCCTGACCGCCAACCTGTGTCTTGACGAGTTTCGCCGCAACCAGCGCACGCGATGTGTGCCGCTCGATGACCTGGAGCTTACCGACGGCGCCCATGACGCCATGGCTGAGCGTATTGTCGACCTGCTCGACGCCCAGGAGCGTCACAGGGCAGTTGCCGCGGCCATAGAGCGGCTGCCTGGCGAGGATCGGCGCCTCCTCCAGCTGCGCGTCGGCGAAGACCTGTCGTACGACGAAATCGGTCAGCGGCTGGCGATCGAGCCCAGCACCGTTGGGACCCGTCTGTTCCGTACGCGAGGTCGATTGCGCGCACTGTTGACAGGCGCCCGAAATGTCACCGTCGTTCTGTTCGTGCTTCTCGTCGCCGCGGTGGCCAGCCAGCCCGAAGCGCGGGCCAGCATCGAGCTGCTGCTTCGGCGCGTTGTCCTGCGCGAAGTCTCGAACGAGAATCCGCCGCGCTTCCTGGCAGTTCGGACGTCGAGCCTGGCCGAGGCGCAGCGGCAGGTGAAATGGCACATCCTCGAACCCGGCCAGCTCCCCGCGGGCTACGCGCTGGTCGGTGTCGAAGCGGACGAGATTCACGCGTTTGCCGAAGGTCCGACGGTTGTGCTGCACTACCAGTCGCGCTCCGCGGACCACGTGGTGGAGCTGAGCGTGACGGAGCTGCAGGCCAGTGGCGAAGTATCGGAGCCGGTCGCGGCGGGTTCCGCACGCCAGGTGACTGCCGGCAGTCGAAGCGCACTCTTTATCGATGGCCAATGGATCGAGCGCGATGGCGCGGCTGTCTGGCAACGTGGCCAGCTGGCACGCCTGGTGTTCGAGGTTGAGCAGCTGACTATCCAGCTACAGGGCGACCCGCGCGACGGCTGGGATGCCGACCAGCTGGCCAGAGTCGCCGCATCCCTCAAATAAGCAGGGACCCCTCTCAGTGGGAGAGGGGCTGGGGTGAGGGGTGCGAAGTCCTCACCGCTGGGAAGATAGTCGCGTCCGCGACGTCTAACCCGATGAACACAGCGTGCAAGGAGCACTGGTATGCCGCTCGATCGAGACCGTGGCTTGTTCCTGCCCCCGGCGCGGGCAGCTCAGCTGGACGCGCTCGACGAGCAGCATCGAGTCCAGCGCGCGCGTGCGAGCAGACGGCTCGTCTTTCGCTGGGTAGCCTGGGGAGCGTTAGCCACACTGGTGGGCCAGTGGAGCCTGGGGCTGCTGCACTTTCTCACGCCGCGGCGGCTGGGCGCATTCGGCGGAGTAGTCGTCGCGGGCGCCGTAGAGAGCTACAAGATTGGCGAGGTCAGGGTCATCCGCGAAGGCAAGTGCTACGTCGTGCGCGTGCCCGAGGGCTTCATCGCTCTGTGGTGGAAGTGCCCGCACCTGGGCTGCACGGTGCCGTGGTTACCGAACGACGTGTCGGAGGGTGGTCCGCCGGATGGCGGCGATCGGGCGTTCACCGATAAAGGTCACTTCAAATGCCCGTGTCACCAGTCCACGTACAACCGCTATGGCCAGATCGTTTCGGGCCCGGCCCCACGGCCGATGTCGCAATTCCCACTGCGCGTCGAGGACGGCAAGATCGTTGTGGACACCGGTCCGGATCGGGCCATTATTCGCTCGGTGGCTCGTTTCAGTGATGCCACTCCTGCTTGAAGCTGATCACCGGACGCGGACGCAGGTGTATTCCGCGAAAATGCGGGGATCGCTGTACGTGGCATTGCGGACCTCGAAGCCGGCCTGTACGAGCATCGGCTCGAATAACCAGGTAAATGTGCTGTGCTCTTCGCGCAGGTGTGTCTCCAGCTCGGCGCGAGTCCAGCCGAGTACGCCGCCGAGGCGAAGGAAGCCCGCGACGCGCTGGAGTGCGATCGCCTTCCACAGGTCCGGGAGCTGGTGGAGTGCGTGTCGCGAGAAGACGAAGTCGGCCGGGTCGCCAGTGTGCTCGTACGTGAGAAATCCGCTCCGCACGCTCTCCACATTGCGGAGCTTCCGCTGCGTGGCCTTTTGGCGCAGAGCAGCCAGCATTGCAGACGACACGTCCACCGCCACCACGCGACGGCAAAATGGTGCAGCGGCAAGCGCCAGCGCTCCAGTACCTGCACCGAGATCGACCAGCGTCGCGGCGTCATTCAAGCCAAGCGCGCGTAGCCGCCCAAGTTCGTCGGTGGGATCGAAGCCAGCCTTGCGATCGTAAGTAGCAACATAGGCGTCGTCCAGGTGCTCGGGACCGGCGTGTGCGAGCTCGTCCGGGTACCAGCTCGGCCGCTTCACCACCTCTCCCCTGGCTGTCACGCCTTTGTATTGTCATCGTCAGGCACGCTGGCCTGCCACGCCACCTGACTCCGCTCCGAGCTCGCTCACCTGTCTTGGCCACGGTAGGCTGGAGCCGCGCTCTGCGGGGTGCACTCTCGCACGCGCACTGGCGTCGTGAGCGGACGTCGTGAGCGGACGAGGCGCAACGCCTGGCACAGCGCTAGCCCAGGTCTGCTGCGCGTCTGGCTCGCGAGGTTCAGTGACCACCGCTCCGCCACGCGGCTGGCGGCCCGTTGACTCGCCCACGCGCGCCGCCGCGTGAGGAGGCCTATGGCACCATCGCCAGGATGGTCTGGCCCCGCCACGGCTTGTGGCGGCACTCGGAGTTCCTGAAGCTGTGGTCGGGCGAGACGATCTCCCTGCTCGGGTCCCAGGTCAC
>VBGG01000570.1 GCA_005883405.1 Chloroflexota bacterium
GCTGGGCGCGGCACGAACCCCACGTCAGCGCGGAATCCATCTTGAAGCTCGACCGCGTCGAGCGTCGCCTGCACGTGCGGCGACGTCCAACCCATCTCAAGAAACCGCGCTTGCCCCGTCGTGCCGGCCGCATCGCTCGTCAGCCAGTACCCATCCACGCGACCGTACGTCCCGACGCGTGTTTCGCCATCAACACCGACGAGACGGCTCGCCCCGTCCCCGTGCTCGCGTCCGACGTAGATGCCACCGATGTCACTCGTCGCGGTCACGTGATGGCGCAGCCGAGCGACGAAGAAGTCGGCACCGCGCACAGTTTCACTGGTGACCGGATCGTTCACGAGATCACCTGCGCGCATATAGAGCAGACCGACGCTGCCGTTGGCATAGGCCTTGCCCGCCAGGCGGAGCCCTCCGACGATCGTAACCGGGCGTCCGAGCGGACTGAGTCCAATGCGCCGGCTGAAGAACGGCTGGACATCGCCGCCGTAGCCGTAGGGTACGAGCTTGAACAGATCGGCGCTTTCGAGAAAGAACTCGCGCTTCTCGGGGAACAGCAACGGGAACCGCGTCAGGTTGACTTGGGCAGTGTCGACCTCGACATGCGAGAAGTCGGTATGGACCGTCCCGTCGAGCGTGAGCGCGGGTGTGACGCCATACTTCAGGTCACCGCCAACTTTGGCGTCCGCCGTCGTCGATCGGGCCGCCCGGGTGTCGGCCGCGGCAACACCGAACGGTTTGACCTGCAGGTTGAGTGGCGTCGGTGGAGGATTCACGCCGACGAGCGTACCCGCTAACGAGACGCGCTCGATGTAGAACTGCCGAGGAATCGGCGACCAGAAGCTCCATTCGGCGCGACCGGCGGTGTACCGCTGCACGTTGAAGCGCCACGGCGCCGTCGACCCGGGTCGATACCTGAGTGTGCGGAATGGAATCATGAACTCGGCTGTCCATCCCTCGGCCTCCACGGTCGTTTTCACGTCCCACACGCCGTTCCAGTTGGCGTTGCCGTTTTCGTTCTCGCCGGTGAACTGCCAGTCGCCCTGTGCGCCGAGCGGATTGGTCTCGAACCCGAATCCGTTCCCGTCGCCCATCGCATCGATGACGAAGCCGACGTAGTCGCCGGCGGTGATCGGCGAGAAATCGCGTCGATAGCTGCGCGCCTTGATACCGAACGGTCCGGACAAGAAACAAGTAATGCCGACGTACAGCGCATGTTCGTCATAGGCAACCCGAACTTCGGTGCGCTCGAGCGACGGTCGACCCTCGTCGGGTTCGCGTTGGGTGAACCCGGTGGCAGCAGTCGCCCGCCGCCAAGTCTCCTCGTCCAGGCGGCCATCCAACCTGATGTGATCCACGGTCCGGATGGCGACAACCGACGGCCTTGAACGCTCAGGCTCTCGCGGCATCACCGCTTGGCCGGCCGCCGCGCTGGCCGGCTGTGTCAGGCCGAGTGCGAGGGTTGTGCGACTCGCCCATCCGCGATTCATGACCATACGATCGTTCGCACCGCCGCCAGCCCAAGAGCAACGAAGATCCCGCTAGCCACATATCGGATGATCCTTTCGGAGCGGCGAGTCGCCTCAGCGAGCGTCCGAAATTTGCCGGCCAGGCAGCGACGCTCTCCGTTACCAATAGTCGGTGACCGTCTTGAGGGGCGCCCTCGCCCGGATGTCACGGCTGTTTCCGCGTCGCGTGAATCACGATGTAGTCCCGCGTCCATGTCCGGCCGCCGTCATCAGATCGATCAGCGCGCCATGTAAAGTGAACGGCAGCGATGTCACCATACCTGATGCGGAGCCGCGGGACGCTCATGGCCGGATGAGCTCGGCGAGCGCCTGGACCGCGGCGGCGAGTTCGTCCTCGGTGTTGTAGTAGTGGGGCGAGAGTCGGAGCACCGTGGTCGCGCCCTTCGCCTCCATGTCGAGCACGCCGTCGTCGCGGTCCGACGAGCTCGTGTTCACACCCTGCGCGCGCAGGCGAAGCTTCAAGTCGGCGGCATCATGCCGGCCGACATCGATCGTGACGATGGCGCAGCGCTCGCGCCCACGGTCCAGCACCCGTACGCTGGGGAGCGCCGCCAGGCGCTCGCGGAGCTCGGCGGCCAGCGCCCAAGCCCGTTCGCCGCCCGCGCTCCCCACCGCGAGCGCGTAGCGCGTCGCCTCACCCAGTCCCAGCACCAGCGCGTAGGCGAACTCCCAGTTCTCGAAGCGGCGGGCGCCGTCCGCCAGCCGGAACGCGTCGGGGTCGGTCCAATCCGCACCGCGCATGTCGACGAACAATGGGAAGGCGCCCCGCTCGAGCATCCGATCGGACACGTAGAGGAATCCAATCCCACGGGGGCCGCGGAGGAATTTCCGCCCCGTCCCGGTGAGGTAGTCACAGCGCAGCTCGTGCACGTCCACCGCCATCTGCCCGACGGCCTGGCAGGCGTCCACGAGGTACGGCACCTCGAGCTCGGCGCACACCCCGCCCACCGCGGCGGCGTCCTGCACCAGCCCCGAGTTGGTCGGCACCCAGCTGACGGCGACGAGCCGTGTACGCGGGTCGCGCGCCAGCTGGCCCACGCTCTCGGGGTCCACGCCGCCGACGGGGAGGTCGTCCGCCCGCACGATCTCGACGCCGCAGCGGCGAGCGAGCGAGAGATACATCAGTTGGTTCGAGGGATAGTCCGCCCGTGTGGTGACGATGCGGTCGCCGGGGTGGAAGTCGAATGCTGACAGCGCTTGCGAGAACGCCACCGTGGCGTTCTCCACGACCGCGATGTTGCGCGCCGCCGTGCCCACCAGCCAGGCGACCAGCTCGTAGGTCTCCCGCACCGCGGCCGCGGCTTCCTCTGCCGCCTCATACCCCCCGATCTCGCCCTCCCGCTGGACGTGGCGCGCGAGCGTGTCGAGCACGGGCCGCGGCATCAGCGCGGCGCCGGCGTTGTTCAGGTGAATGCGGTCGCGGCAGCCGGGCGTGTCGTGCCGCCAGGCGTCGAGGACGGCGGAGGCAGGGGCGAAGGGGCGGCTGGTCATGACGGAATCTTACGGTTGATAAAACCGTTGCAGGTTTCCGAGATGCGCCCAGAGAAGGCTTTGGACGTTGGTACCAATCTGCCTCATATGGTTCAGGTCATGGTAAATCCACTCATGCAGGAGGTCAGTGACTTGTAAATGCCCGATCTTCGGATGGATCCCGCCTCGGTGCAACTCGCTTTCGTTGAGCCCGGATACAAGGCCAACACTCGCGGCACGCACGGTGCTGAACTCATCCAGCAGATCCTCAAGAGTCTTGTTGCAGTCGTGCCGCATTCGCGCCACTGCCTCCTGATCCGTTGCCGTCAAGTGAGGCGTGTCTTGGTCGAGCATGACGCGAATGCGGCCTGCAAAATCACGCTTGTCTTCCTCGATGAGATGGCCAACAATTTCTCTAGTGCACCACTTACCTGGGCTAGGATGCCAGGCCGTGGCTCGATCAGGCAATGCATTCAGCAGGTCTCGCAATACAACCGGCGTACTCTGTAGAAGACCTGCGACTTCGTGTAGCTCAAGAGGGACGCTTACGTTTGCCATTGATGGTCCACTCTAAACGCCATTCGTGATTGAACACCCTAGTGCGAGCGAAGGTCTGTTCCCATGAGGCTGGCGTCACGCCCTAGCACAGCCGCGCGATCAGGCGCCATCTCCCAAACCTTGCAGGATCGTCTCGGTGTCCACCACCGTGGCGAACTCGCCGTGCAGGTCGGCGAGCGCCACGTTGTGCAGCAGCGCGGCGCCGTAACGCGTGCCGTCCGGGCCGACGTTGTCAAAGGTCGCGGTGGCGTCCGAGACGACGAAGGTTTTGAACTCGAGATTACCGGCCATGCGGGCGGTGGTCGACACGCACAGGTTCGTCTGCATGCCGGCGATCACCAGGGTCGTGTACCCGCGGTGCCGCAGCTCCGCTTCCAGATCCGTGCCGATAAACGCGCTGTTCACGGACTTCTGCACGACCAGCTCGCCAGGGATTGGCCGCACTTCGTCCTTGATCTCGCAGCCCGGCTGGTGTGGGCGCAGCGGGGAATCCGGACGTCGCGAAAGGTGCTGGACGTGGATCAGGGGCCGTCCGGTGCTGCGCCAGCCGCGTTGCAATCGGGCGATGTTGGCCTCGAGCGCCGGATTATTGCGGTGCAGCTCCTCGTTGAAGCGATCGAAGCCCTTCTGCACATCCACCACGAGCAGCACGGCGTTGCGGGGCAGGGCGTCGGTCATGATGACCTCTTCCGTCGATCGGCGGATTTACAGTGCGATTGTGCCTTGCAGGTACAGGCGTGCCTTGCCCACAATCTTTACGCGATCGCCGGCAATTTCGCACTGCATCGATCCACCGCGAGCACTCAGTTGTTGCGCCCGCAACGTTTGCTTACCCAGTCGCCCGGCCCAATATGGTGCGAGTGTACATTGTATCGAACCGCAAGCGGGGTCCTCATCAACGCCGACGGCAGGGTCAAAGAAGCGGCAGACGTAGTCTACGTCGGCCCCGCCGGGAGCGGTCACAATCGTTCCACCGATCCCGCTGTCGAGGTTGGCAAGAGCAGGAATGTTGGGGGAGAGCGCTCGCACTTGCTCGGCCTGGTCGACCACGACGAGGTAGTCACGAGATCTCATGACCTGCGCCGTCTTGAGGCCGAGGGCCGGCAACAGTTCGCTCGGCATCTCACACTGCTTAGGCGGCCTTGCGGGAAAGTCCAATGCAAAGCCGTCCTGTTCGCG